>CAVFGF010000037.1:0-21380 GCA_963621925.1 Alistipes onderdonkii
TTCGGTTCGAGCTGAACAGACATCCACTGGATGTCTAGCTCCGTATGAAAATGATTCAGCAATGCAAAATCCCATCGGCGAAGCCGATTTTCATGGATTTTGCATCGTAACTGTTGCGAAGCATCCGTGAGGAGTTGCCAGTGGCAAGTCCTTAGGTGAAGGTACTGAACAGTTACAGCAAGAGAAGAATAGCGGTTCGCTAAAAAAAGGGCGAAGGCCGCTGCACAGGAGAGATGAGATGGCGCAAAAGAAGGAACCTGTGATTCAGGTGAAAAAGCTATATAAGATCTACCGGGTCGGGGAAAATAAGGTCCGGGCGCTGAATGGGGTAGACCTGACGATTTATCGAGGCGAGTTTTGCTCTATCGTGGGAACCTCCGGATCCGGCAAATCGACGATGCTGAATATGCTGGCAGGTCTGGAGAAGCCGACGAAGGGCGAGATCGTGATTGCGGGACAGCATCTGGAGAAAATGAGTGAAAACGAGCTGGTCAAATTCCGGCGGGAGCATGTAGGATTTATCTTTCAGTCCTTCAATCTTTTGGGAACGATGGATGCTGTCGAAAATGTAGCTCTGCCCCTGATGTTCCGGGGGGTTCCAAAGAAAGAGCGCATGGAGAAAGCGGATAAGATGCTGGATCTGGTGGGACTTTCGAAGCACAAGGATCACAGGCCGAACGAGATGTCCGGAGGCCAGCAGCAGCGTGTCGGTGTGGCGAGAGCCTTGGTTTTGGATCCGGAGATCATTTTCGCAGATGAGCCGACGGGAAATCTGGATTCGAATACCTCGGCGGAGGTCATGCGGCTGATGCAGAAGGTCGTCCGGGAGCGGAATCAGACGCTTGTAATGGTAACCCATGACAACCATCTGGCGAGCTTCGCGGATCGGATTTTTCATATTATCGACGGAAAGATCGTGAAAATAGAGGATAATCGAAAAAATAGAGAAGAGGCAGGGGCGGAGTAACGATATGAAGAAGAACGTATTAAAGAAATTTTTGGTTTTGATGGTATGCGGCGTGCTGGCGGTGCCGGCGGCGGGTATGACACGGCCGATGACGGCGCAGGCGAGCCCGACGGAAGAGAACAGCGATACAAAGTCTGAAACAGATAAAAAGGATGACAAGAGTACGGCAACAGAAAAGACATCGGCGCAACTTCTGAAAGAAGCAAAGGAAAACGCTCTTGCCCAGCTGGCGGATTATTATGATTCCATCAAGGACTCGGTTCCGGCGGATAAAAAAACGGAGTTTGATAAAGCAAAAAAAGATGCAGAGACTGTCATTTCCAATATGAGAACCACGGAACAGGTATCTGCTTACCTGACGAAGGCAACAGCCAAGCTGGACGCCTATGTTCCGACGGATTCTACCGACGATTCCGACAACTCCGACGATAACACCGACACCACCCCCACCACGACCAACACCAACATCATGGTCGGCGGCAGTTGGGTGACCCCGGTGGCAAATGCGAGCCAGCAGGTAAACGTCGTTCTTCCGGTGGTCAATATGGGCCGTACCGGTGTCAAGAATGCCGTAGTCACTCCGGTGATCAGCGAGGATGCCTCCAAATGGCCCTTCGAGATCGAGACCTCGAATTACAGCCAGACCATCGATTACCTGCCGGGTACCGATGACGGCGGCACCGATATGGACCGGCGCCGGGAGCTGACCTGGACCCTGCGGACCAGAAAGGATGCACCGAATGGCTATATGCCGATTTCCTTCAATGTCACCTATGAAAATGAGGACAAGAGCCTGGCAAATGTCACCCTAACCTCCTATGTCAAGGTAGTGGGCACCACCAGCATTTCCGCCGACGGCAAGTCCTCGACGCCCCGGGTCATCGTCACAGGCTTTTCGACGGATCCCGAGACCGTACATGCAGGAGATACCTTTACCCTGACTTTGCACCTGCAGAATACCTCGAAGGCTACGGCAGTCAAAAATATGGTTTTTGATATTCAGGCAGCTAGTGAGAGCACCGATACCACCTATGTGGCGGCGTCCTTCCTGCCGACGGCCGGATCCAGCACCGTCTTTGTAGACAAGATTGCGGCAGGCGCCAGCAAGGATATCACGATTGAGCTGGAGGCGCGTTCCGACCTTTCCCAGAAGCCCTATGTCATCAATGTCAAGATGGACTACGAGGATGAGAGCGTCAATGCCTACTCGAATACAGCCAGCGTATCGATTCCGGTACGCCAGGAGGCACGCATCGACACCAGCAGCATCGAGGTGACACCCAGCAGCATCGAGGTGGGCAGTGAGGCAAATGTCTCCTTCAGCCTTTACAATATCGGCAAGACCAAGCTTTACAATACATCGATTAAATTCCAGGCCGACTCCGTGACCGGCGGGGATACCTACCTCGGCAACCTGGATCCGGGCGCGACCGGCAGTGTCGATGCATATCTGACCGGTACCGCGGCGACGACGGATGACGGGAAGGTCAAGATTCTGATTACCTTTGAGGACGAGTCCGGCGAGGCAACGACGGTGGAGAAGGAGCTGGAGCTCTACGTGACCGAGGCCATCAGCTATGATGATATGAATATAGACGGAAACTATGACGACGGAACCTCCTCCTCCGGCGGCTTCCATATCTGGTATGTGCTCCTTCCGCTTATCATTGTCCTCGCAGCAGCGGTGGTTTGGTTTGTTCTTCGTAAGAAAAAAGCAAAAAAAGCGGCTCTTTTGGATGCCAAGGAGCTAGACGAGCTGGAGGAGTTGGAGCCGGACGAGGATGAGGATGCCGACCTTGATTCCGGTGACGGGAAGAAGGAGTAGCCCATGAGTGTGCGTGATTTGTTCAAATTGAGCCTCAGCAGCCTCTGGCGGCGAAAGCTTCGGACGGTTCTGACCGTTCTGGGCGTCGTCGTGGGAACGGCTTCGATCATGGTCATGATTTCCATCGGTCTGGGACTCACCAAGGTCAGTATGGAACAGATCGAACAGTATGGCGGCCTGACGACGATTACGGTCTCGCCGAATGAGAACGGCACTTCGACCCTTTACAGCGGCGGGGGTGTGACGATCGTTGGGGACGATACTTCAGGCAGCAGCTCGGACAGTACAGAGCCAATCCGTATCAACGATGCGATGATGGAGCAGCTGGCAGCCCTGGAGCATGTAGAGATCGCATCGCCGATACTGTCGCTCAATATGATTGCCAAGTACGGAAAGTGGGAGGGCTATATCAGTGTTCGCGGCATGAGCAAGGAAGCTCTGCAGAGGATGAACCTGGATCTGACGGAGGGAAGCACCCTGCCCCTTTCGGAGACGGAGCTTCAGTTCCTGTACGGCAATACAGTAATTACAGATTTTTACAATGCCAAGACGAACCAATACTACTGGGAAACAGGGGAGCTGGCAGATATCGATTTTCAGAAGGATTCCCTATTCTATATCTTTGATTCAGATGCTTATTGGAACAGCAAGAATGGCGGGACGAATGAGGACGGAACAGCGATTACGCCTCCGAAGAAATATGTCATTCCCTCCTGCGGGACTCTGAGCGGCGGTACCGAGGACTATGGGGAGAATTCCAGCTACGTCCTTTGCAATGTGGACGCATTGAAGACGGAGCTGAAAAAGGTCTTTAAGGGGAAGGTGATCCCGGGTCAGCCGACGACGAAGTCCGGCAAGGCCTATAAGGAGATTTATTACGATTCCGCCTATATCCGAGTGGACGATATCAAGAATGTCAAGACCGTCCAGGAGGCGATTCGAGGTCTGGGTCTTCAGGCGGACAGCAACGTAGAATGGATGGAGCAGGTACAGCAGAGCTCCCGTTCGATCCAGGCAGCTCTGGGCGGCATCGGCGCCGTATCCCTCTTCGTGGCAGCCATCGGCATCGCGAATACGATGATGATGTCGATCTATGAGCGAACGAAGGAGATCGGTGTCATGAAGGTGCTGGGCTGCGATATGACTGCGATCCGCAATATGTTTCTCGCGGAGGCGGGCTTTATCGGCCTAATCGGCGGCGTGGTGGGAATTATTTTAAGCTACATCATTTCTGCCATTATCAATTTTGTGGCCAGAAACAGCTATGCGGGAATCTCCTATATTCCTTTTTATCTGACGCTGCTGGCCCTGGTATTTGCCGTGGTCATCGGTATGCTGGCCGGCCTGTTTCCGGCACTTCGAGCCATGAAGCTCAGCCCCCTGGCTGCGATTCGAAACGAATAGAAAAAAGCCTGAACGCTTATGCGGTCAGGCTTTTTTTATCCGTCTAGGAAGGTAGGCCAAGAAGCCTTGCTCCGTTTTTGTAAAGAATCTTGTCAAGCTCCTCGTCGGTAAAGCCGATGCGCCGGATATAGTCGACGTCCTCTTTTTGCCCGCTCCAGGGCGAGTCGGTGGCAAAGAGGATGCGGTCGATGCCGTGGTTGCGGCACATGCGAAGAATCTGCTCCGGAAGGGCGAGACGCAGAATATAAGCGAGATCCATATAGTAGGCGCCGCCTACAAGGAGCTGTTCGGACTCATTTTCCATATCATGCCCGCCGAGATGGGCGAGAATCAGCTTTGAGGTATCGCCACGGTCATTCGGAAAGACATCGTTGATCATTTGATGCAGTCTTTTCGGAGTGGCATTGACCTGGCGGGGATAGCCGAGATCGCGGCCGCAATGGATCGAGATCAGAAGGCCAAGCTCCGCGGCATAGCCGATGATGCGCTCATAGCGGATATCATCGATATAGGTATTCTGGTAGGTGGGATGCAGCTTGATGCCTTTGAGGCCCATGTCGCGGATAGCGCGAAGCTCACCCTTGTAGTCCGGGGAATCCGGATGAATGCCGCCGAAGCTAATGATAGAAAGTCCGTCCTCGTCCGGCTCCTCATGGGTAATCCTGCAGGCGAATTCATTGATATGGCGGAACTGGCCGGGCTTCGTGACGATAGGAAGGACAACGGAATGAGTGACGCCCGCCTCCTTCATCGAATGCCGGAGATCCGCAAGGGTACCGTCGGTAAAGGCGACGACGCGGCCGACCTGTTCGAGATTGCAGACGGCGCGGTGCGCTACCGTATTCGGGAATATATGGGCATGGAAATCAATGATCATATTTGTGTCTCCTCCTAAACAAAAAAGGGAATCCTGATTTCTCAGAATTCCCATTAGAAGAGCGATAGACGGGGCTCGAACCCGCGGTCTCGACCTTGGCAAGGTCGCGCGTTACCAACTACGCCACTATCGCATCGGGTTGTCGTCTGTGTTCATCAGCGACATGTTGTATCTTACAGGATTCCAAAGCATTTGTCAATAGCTTTTTCAAAAAAAATTAACTAAAACTTGTCAGGGGGCCGATTCTTTTTTATAATAGAGGGAGTTGCTTTACAGCGAAGCCGGAAGGCCAAAATGGGAGAGGAGCGAAAGCATATGAGTTATGCAGATCAGATATTCAAAGAAATGTGCCGGGATATCATCGAGAACGGCAGCAGCACCGAGGGAGAAAAGGTCCGTCCGAGGTGGGAGGACGGAAGCTCTGCTTATACCATCAAGCGCTTCGGCGTCGTAAACCGCTATGATTTGTCGAAGGAATTTCCGGCTCTGACCCTGAGAAGGACAGGCTTAAAGAGCTGTATGGATGAGATCCTCTGGATCTACCAGAAGAAGTCGGCCAATATTCATGACCTGAACAGTCATATCTGGGATGAGTGGGCCGATGAGACAGGTTCCATCGGGAAGGCCTATGGCTACCAGATTGGGGTAAAGAGCCATTATAAGGAAGGCGATATGGATCAGATGGATCGCGTCCTCTTTGATCTTCGGGAAAATCCATACAGCCGTCGGATTATGACGAATACTTATGTTTTCTCGGATTTGAGTGAGATGCATCTCTATCCCTGTGCCTACGGTGTCACCTACAATGTCACGAAGAAGCCTGGCGAGGATAAGCTCGTCCTGAACATGGTTTTAAATCAGCGGTCTCAGGATGTATTAGCTGCCAATAACTGGAATGTCTGCCAGTATGCGATTTTGCTGATGATGGTAGCCCAGGTATCCGGCATGGTGCCGGGGGAGCTTCTGCATGTGATCGCAGATGCCCACATCTATGACCGCCATGTCGAGATTATCAGGGAGCTGATCAAGCGTCCGGAGCATCCGGCACCGAAGGTCTGGCTGAATCCGGAGGTCAAGGACTTTTATGAATTTACCACCGACGATCTGCATGTGGAAAACTACGAGACGGAACCGCAGATCCGGGATATTCCCATTGCCGTATAAAAGGAAGGAGAGAGACAGATGAATTTAATCGTAGCAGTCGATCAGAACTGGGCCATCGGCTATCAGAACAAGCTTCTGGTCAGCATTCCCGAGGATATGAAATTTTTCCGTACCACGACGACAGGAAAGGTCGTGGTCATGGGCCGCAAAACCCTGGAGAGCTTCCCGAACGGCCTGCCCCTTAAAAACCGCACCAATATCGTCCTGACCCGCAATCCGGATTACCATGTCAAGGATGCTTTGGTCTTAAATTCTGTAGAAGAGGTACTGGAGAGCCTGAAGCAGTACGATACGGAGGATGTCTATGTCATCGGCGGTGACACCATCTATCGGCAGCTTTTGCCCTATTGCGACGTCGCCCATGTGACCCGGATTGACCATGCCTATACAGCGGATGCCTGGTTCCCGAACCTCGAGGAGGATCCGGAGTGGGAGCTGACCGGCGAGAGTGACGAAAAAACCTACTTTGATCTGGAATTTACATTTTGCCGCTATGAAAGAAAAAAGGAAAAATAGACACTTTTTCTGATTGCAGTATCAAAGAAAGTGATCTATAATAGAGCCAATTCAGCAGCCGGGAATCAGACGAACGGCGAGCAAGCAAAGTTGCAAAAGCAGGAGGAGATCATCATGGAAAAAAAGAATTTAGACTGGTCAAATATCGGTTTTAGCTATGTGCAGACAGATAAGCGCTATGTATCCAATTTTAAGGACGGCGCATGGGATGAGGGCGGCCTCACAGACGATGCCAATGTCGTACTGAACGAGTGCGCAGGCGTTCTGCAGTATGCCCAGACCGTATTCGAGGGCATGAAGGCTTATACCACTGAGCAGGGCAAGACCGTTATCTTCCGTCCGGACCTGAACGCAGAGCGTATGGTTCAGTCCGCAAAGCGTCTGGAGATGCCGGTATTTCCGGAGGATCGTTTCGTAGATGCAGTCGTACAGACCGTAAAGGCAAATGAAGCCTATGTACCGCCTTACGGAACAGGTGCAACCCTCTATATCCGTCCGTATATGTTCGGAACGAATCCGGTCATCGGTGTAAAGCCGGCTGACGAGTATCAGTTCCGTGTATTCGGTACTCCGGTAGGACCCTACTTCAAGGGCGGCGTGAAGCCCCTGACCATCAAGGTATCTGATTTTGACCGTGCGGCACCCCATGGTTCCGGCCACATCAAGGCAGGCCTGAACTATGCGATGAGTATGCATGCTATCGTAACCGCTCATCAGGAGGGCTTCGATGAGAACCTGTACCTGGATGCGGCGACCAGAACGAACGTAGAGGAGACAGGCGGAGCAAACTTCCTGTTTGTCACAAAGGACGGCAAGCTGGTAACTCCGAAGTCCGGCAGCATCCTTCCTTCCATCACACGTCGTTCTCTGGTATACGTAGCAAAAGAGTACCTGGGCATGGAAGTAGAGGAGAGAACCGTACCCTTCGCAGAGGTAAAGGAGTTCGCAGAGTGCGGACTTTGCGGAACCGCAGCAGTTATCTCCCCGGTCGGAAAGATCGTAGATCATGGCAACGAGATCTGCTTCCCGAGCGGTATGACCGATATGGGACCGGTTACCAAGAAGCTGTATGATACGCTGACCGGTATCCAGATGGGCCGCATCGAGGCTCCGAAGGGCTGGATCAAGGTCGTAGAGTAAGCAAGAAGGATAGGAACTGTAAAGGTACAGTACAGTCACGAAGTATACAAGATGAGACGAGGCGGGATGAGAAAGTGAGATCCCGCCTTTCTCTTTCTGTAATGGGAAAAGATGGATGATAAATAAAAAGAAGCTGAAAAAGCTGTTTTCTTATCTAGTCAGCTATGATATGAATCTGATCGTGGCAGTCTTATTTTTGATTGTCTTCGGCCTGGTCATGATCTATAGTGCGAGCTATTATACCGCCAGCATGAGCGACACCTTCAATCATGACCCGACTTATCTTTTGAAGAGTCAGCTGAAATACAGCATCGTGGGGCTTGTCATCATGCTCATTGTGGCCAATATCGATTACCATTCGTGGAAGCGTTTTGCTGTCCTGGGCTTTCTGTGCTCGCTGGTTCTCATCGCTCTTTTGAAGGTGCCGGGGGTCGGCGTGACCGTAAAGGGAGCCACTCGCTGGATCCGCGTTCCGGGACTCGGCCGTTTCCAGGTGGCAGAGCCCATCAAGGTGGCGATGATCGTGTCGGCCTCTAGCTTTATTTCCAAATATGCCGGCCGTCTGACGAATATGAAGGCCTTTATCGGAGCGCTGCTTCCGACAGCCTTTGTGTCCTTCCTGATTCTGAAAATCAGCAATAATATGAGTACGGCGACGATTGTCCTCGGCATTACCTTTCTGATGGCTTTCATGGTCTATCCGAAATACTGGCCCTTTTTTCTGATGGGAGGCGCCGGAGCCACCGGAGCGGGAGCCTTGATTTTCTTTCTGAAGCAAAAGCTGGCCTCCGGGGATATAGGAAGTGGCGGCGGCTTCCGGGGCGCCAGGATTTTAGCCTGGCTCGATCCCTATTCCTACGAATCGGACAAGGCCTATCAGTCCCTGCAGGCTCTGTATGCCATCGGCTCGGGTGGCCTTTTCGGCAAGGGCCTGGGCAACAGTATCCAGAAGCTCGGACGTATCCCGGAGCCCTACAATGATATGATTTTTTCCATTATCTGTGAGGAGCTGGGCATCTTTGGCGCCGGCCTCATCATTTTGATGTTTATCTATCTTTTGTATCGGCTGTACAGCGTCGCACAGGATGCGGAGGATATCTTCGGAAGACTGCTGGTCATCGGGGTCTTTGCCCATGTGGCCCTGCAGGTGGTTCTGAACCTGATGGTGGTAACCAGTCTCTTCCCGACGACAGGTGTGACCCTGCCCTTCTTCAGCTTTGGAGGAACAGCGACGGTCTTTTTGCTGATCGAGATAGGAATGGTATTGAATGTTGAAAAAAAGAGCCGATTCGACAGAGAAAGATAGTCGGCAGGAGGAAAAAGATGAGAGAACATACGAAGGTAATCAAAATCGGTGACCGGGTCATCGGCGGCGGAAATCCGATCCTGATTCAGTCCATGACCAACACGAAGACGGAGGATGTCGCGGCGACCGTGGCGCAGATTCAGGCGCTGACGGCAGCAGGCTGTGATATCATTCGGTGCGCCGTTCCGACGATGGAGGCGGCCGAGGCCCTGACCGAGATCAAAAAGCAGATCTCGATTCCGCTGGTGGCGGACATCCATTTTGACTACAAGCTGGCTCTGGCGGCTATCGAGCACGGAGCCGACAAGATCCGCATCAACCCGGGCAATATCGGAAGCCGGGAGCGGGTACAGGCGGTGGTAGATGCTGCAAAGGAACGGCAGATCCCGATCCGGGTCGGCGTCAACAGCGGTTCTCTGGAGAAGGATCTGGTGGAAAAATACCATGGTGTCACCGCCGAGGGCATCGTCGAGAGCGCCCTGGACAAGGTGCATCTGATCGAGGACATGGGCTATGACAACCTGGTCATCAGCATCAAGTCCTCCGATGTCATGATGTGTGCAAAGGCTCATGAACGGATTGCAGAGAAGACGAATTATCCCCTCCATGTAGGCATCACAGAGTCCGGCACTCTCTATTCCGGCAATATCAAGTCGGCGGTAGGCCTTGGCATCATCCTTTATCAGGGCATCGGCGATACGATCCGGGTTTCCCTGACCGGAGATCCCCTGGAGGAGATTCGCTCGGCCAAGCGTATTCTGAAGACCCTGGGCCTCAGAAAGGGCGGCATCGAAGTAGTTTCCTGTCCGACCTGCGGAAGAACCCAGATCGATCTCATCGGCCTGGCGAACCAGGTAGAGCGCATGGTGGAGGATATTCCCTTGGATGATATCAAGGTAGCTGTCATGGGCTGTGTCGTAAACGGCCCGGGCGAGGCAAAGGAAGCGGATATCGGAGTCGCAGGCGGCAAGGGTACAGGCATGCTGATCAAGCATGGCGAGATCGTGCAGCGAATGCCCGAGGAAGAGCTTCTCGGCGCCCTTCGGGAAGAGCTGCTTCATTGGGAGAAATAGAAAAAGAGGAAATAAATGGAAAAAATGTTCGCGGAGGTTTTTCCGCCGCTCCATATCGAAGCAGGACTTTCGGATCTGCTGGAGCAGGTGCGGGTAGAGAAGGTGACCTCAAACCGGGCAAAAAATTTTATAAGAGTTTATCTTGTGAGCGGAAAGCTGATCCATAAGGAGCAGCTTTTTCAGCTTGAAAAGGCCATGAAAAAGCAGCTTTTCGGAAATGCGGATATTACGATCAAGATCCTGGAGCGCTATGAGCTCTCCGGTCAATATCATCCGGAAAAGCTGATGGAGCTCTATCGCGACAGTATCCTTTTTGAGCTGCGAAATTATAGCATGCTGGAGTATCAGTTGTTTCGAAGTGCGAAGATCACCTTTCCGGAGAGCCATATCCTGAAGCTGGAGCTTCCGAAGACTACCCTGGGAGAGGATGCGGCAGACGAATTAATCCGCATTTTGTATAAGATTTTCACAGAAAGATGTGGATTAGACATCAAAATCCAGACGGAGTTTGTGGATAAAAAGGAAGAAAAGAAGCGCGGCGGCCGTGTGGATGTGGAGAAGCAGGCCGAGGCCCTGAGTGCTGCCATGTGGGCTGCCAAGCAGGCAGCAGAAGAGGGGCAGGAGAGCGGAGAGGAAAAGAAGGAGGCATCCGGGCACGGAAGCTCCAAGACGGAGAAGAAGACGGGCGCAAAGAGCTTTGGAAAGTATGGAAAAAGCGAGTATGCCTACGGAAAAACCCTCAGGAGCGGCGGAGGCTTTCGAAGCAAGGGAGCCAGCCAGAATCCGGATGTACTCTACGGAAGAGACTTCGATGACAGCGAGCTTACCGAACTGTCGCAGATCATCGGTGAGATGGGCGAGGTGGTCGTTCACGGACAGATCACGGGCTTTGATGAGCGGGAGATCCGCGGGGAGAAGACCATCGTAACGCTGACACTGACCGATTATACCGATACGATCCGCATTAAGATCTTCGAGAAGAATCAGGAGATGGAGGCCTTCCGGGAAAAGGTGAAAAAGGGCGCCTTTATCCGCCTGAAGGGACTGACGGCAATGGATCGCTTTGACAATGAGCTGAGTATCAGCTCTGTCACAGGCATCAAGAAGTCTTCTGATTTTAGAAAGCCCAGGATGGATCACAGCGAGAAAAAGCGTGTGGAGCTTCATTGTCATACCAAGATGAGCGATATGGACGGTGTCTCCGATGTCAAGGACATCATCAAGCGTGCAAAGTCCTGGGGACATACGGCCATTGCCGTGACGGACCATGGCGTCGTGCAGGCCTATCCGGATGCCAGCCACAGCCTCGACAAGGGCGACAGCTTCAAAGTCATCTACGGCGTTGAGGGCTATCTGGTGGATGACCTGAAGGAGATCGTGACGGATGCGAAGGGACAGAGTCTCGATGCTGCGTATGTGGTTTTTGATATCGAGACGACGGGATTTTCGGCAGAAAATGACCGAATCATCGAGATCGGTGCCGTGCGCGTCGAAAAGGGTGAAATCACGGAGAAATTCAGCGCCTTTATCAATCCCCGGACGCCGATTCCCTTCGAGATCGAGAAGCTGACCGGGATCAGCGATGAGATGGTTATGGAGGAGCCGGGGGTTGAGGAGGTTCTGCCGAGGTTCCTGGAATTTTGTCAGGGGGCTGTCATGGTGGCCCACAATGCCGGCTTTGATATGAGCTTTATTCGGAAAAACAGTGAACGCCTCGGTCTGCCCTGCAGCTTTACCGTCGTCGATACGGTGGGCCTGGCCAGGATCCTTTTGCCAAATCTAAACCGCTACAAGCTGGATACCGTGGCGAAGGCCTTGAATGTCTCCCTGGAGAATCATCACCGGGCGGTGGACGATGCGGGCTGTACGGCGGAAATCTTTGTGAAATTTGTGGCAATGCTGAAGGAAAGAGAAATTCTGGATCTGAACAGCGTCAATGCTATGAGCACCCTGGATGCGGAAGCCATCAAGAAACTGCCCTCCCATCATGTCATCATTCTCGCGAAAAATGAGATTGGGCGGGTCAATCTTTACCGCATGATTTCCTGGTCCCATCTCGATTATTTCGCCCGGGTTCCCCGGATTCCGAAAAGCATCCTGATGAAGCATCGGGAGGGCTTGATCGTAGGCTCCGCCTGCGAAGCCGGCGAGCTCTACCAGGCTCTGGTGCGTTCCGCGCCCGATGAGGAGATCGCAAGACTGGTCAGCTTCTATGATTATCTGGAGATCCAGCCCCTGGGCAATAATGAATTTATGCTGCGGGGAGAGCGCCCGACCTTTGAATCAAAGGACGATCTGATTCGGCTGAACAAAAAGATCGTTTCCCTGGGTGAGCAGTTTGCTAAGCCTGTCGTGGCGACCTGCGATGTGCATTTTCTGAATCCGGAGGATGAGGTTTACCGCCGGATCATCATGGCCGGAAAGGGTTTCAAGGATGCCGACGACCAGGCGCCGCTGTACCTGCGTACCACCGAGGAAATGCTGGCGGAATTTGAGTATCTCGGCAGTGAAAAAGCAGAAGAGGTAGTCATAACTAACACAAATAAGATCGCGGATATGATCGAGCGTATCTCGCCGGTGCGGCCGGATAAGTGCCCGCCGGTGATCGAAAATTCGGATCAGACGCTCCGGGATATCTGTTATGAAAAGGCCCATTCCATCTACGGCGAGGAGTTGCCCAAGGTCGTAACGGAGCGGTTGGAAAAGGAGCTGCATTCCATCATTTCCAATGGCTTTGCGGTTATGTACATCATTGCTCAGAAGCTGGTATGGAAGTCCAATGCCGACGGCTATCTGGTAGGCTCAAGAGGTTCGGTAGGCTCCTCCTTTGTGGCGACGATGGCCGGTATCACGGAGGTGAATCCGCTGCCGCCCCATTATTATTGCCCGGCCTGCCATTACAGCGATTTTGAGTCGGAGGAGGTGCGTAAATATGCCGGTGCGGCGGGCTGCGATATGCCGGATAAAAATTGTCCGGTCTGCGGCGCTCCGATGAAAAAAGAGGGTTTCGATATCCCCTTCGAGACCTTCCTGGGCTTTAAGGGGGACAAGGAGCCGGATATCGACTTGAACTTTTCCGGTGATTATCAGTCCAAGGCCCATAAGTATACCGAGGTGATCTTTGGTACGGGTCAGACCTTCCGGGCGGGAACCATCGGTACCCTGGCGGATAAGACAGCCTTCGGCTATGTCAAGAATTATTACGAAGAGCGTGGACAGCACAAGCGAAACTGCGAGATCGACCGGATCGTCCAGGGCTGCGTCGGTGTGCGTCGCTCGACAGGGCAGCATCCGGGCGGTATCGTCGTATTGCCCCACGGAGAGGAGATTCATTCCTTTACGCCGATTCAGCATCCGGCCAATGACATGACGACGGATATCATTACGACGCATTTTGACTATCACTCCATCGACCACAACCTCCTGAAGCTGGATATCCTGGGACACGATGATCCGACGATGATTCGTATGCTGGAGGATCTGACGGGCCTGGATGCGAAGACGATTCCCCTGGATGACCCGGGAGTCATGTCCCTCTTTAAGAATACGGAGGCCTTAGGGATCACCCCGGAGGATATCGACGGCTGCCCCTTAGGCTGCCTGGGTATTCCGGAGTTTGGTACGGATTTCGTTATCCAGATGGTCTGCGACGCAAAGCCCCAGTCCTTCTCGGATCTGATCCGAATCTCCGGTCTGTCTCACGGTACCGACGTATGGCTGAACAATGCCCAGCGTTTTATCAAAGAGGGAAAGGCGACAATTTCGACGGCCATCTGTACCCGTGACGATATCATGCTTTATCTGATTCAGCAGGGTGTGGAGCCAAGCCTCTCCTTTACCATCATGGAGAGTGTACGAAAGGGAAAGGGGCTGAAGCCCGAGTGGATTGAGGCCATGAAGGCCGAGGGCGTCGAGGACTGGTATATCGAGTCCTGCAAGATGATCAAATACATGTTCCCAAAGGCCCATGCGGCGGCCTATGTCATGATGGCCTGGCGCATCGCTTATTGCAAGATCAACTATCCGCTGGCTTATTATGCGGCTTATTTCAGCATCCGTGCGTCGGCCTTCAGCTATGAGCTGATGTGTCAGGGCAAGGAGCGGCTGGCTTACTATATGAATGATTATAAGCGCCGCAGTGACTCACTGACCAAAAAGGAACAGGACAGCATGAAGGATATGCATATCGTCCAGGAGATGTATGCGAGAGGATTTGAATTCTGGCCCATTGATATCTATCGGGCGAAGGCGCATCATTTCCAGATTATCGACGGCAAGCTGATGCCGGCCCTGAGTACCATCGAAGGCCTGGGGGACAAGGCAGCTGACCAGCTGGAGGCTGCCGCGAAGGACGGCCCCTTCCTGTCCAGAGATGACCTGCGGGCGCGCAGCAAGCTCTCGAAGACGGTTATCGATTTTATGGGGGATCTGGGACTCCTTGGCGACCTGCCGGAGTCGAATCAGCTGTCATTATTTGACTTTGTATCGTAATTATTTGCATGATACGTACGGAAGAGAAGGCGGAGTGCCCTGCGCACTCCGCCTTCTCATCCTGACCACCCAAAACAAATGCCTAAGAGCGAAAGAAAGCGATGGTGCATTCGAAAACGGGCGGAAGCCATGAACGACAGAACAGATACACACAGGACAGAGCAGAAGCCCGCCTATCCCATGAATTTCGAAGATTTCCGAAGAATTTTTTCCCGCTGGCAGCACCCGAAGGAGCCACTGTCTGAGGCCGAAGGCCGAGTTTGGCGGTCGGGTGCGGATAAGCCGCGGGAACAAATTCCGGAAATCAAGAGTCTCATGGGATAGGCGGGCTTTCGCTCTGTCCGTACGTAACCACTTCAGTTATTTCATACCTTCCGCCCCTGCGCCTGCACCAGCGCCAGAAGCGAAACCTGAAACGTCGTAACCATATCTTTGATAAAAGCCTCCTCCGAGGGCACCTTCCGAAGCAGAACCCGGATGATCATACCGGACATGCCGCTGGTATAAAAGGAAGTCAGATACTCCCGGTAATCCTCCTCCAGCATCAGGCCGCATTCCTGCTCCGCCTTTTGAATGACGGCTCGAATCGGCGCCGACAAATCCTCATAGAGAAAATGGCGAAGCTGATCATGGTCCAGCTCATTGATGACACAGGTCAGAAGCTGACGATTCTGATTGATATAATCCAGCGCATAGCGAATGACCTTCTCGGGTTCCGTGGTCAGCTCCTCACTGATAAGGACCGACACCATATCCTTCTCCAGCATCCAGCGCAGCAGCGCATAGATATCTTCGAAATGATAATAAAAGGTCTTGCGGTTCACCCCGCAATTTTCCACCAACTCCGTGACCGTGATCTTGGAAAAAGATTTCTTTGTCAGCAGCTCCTTTAAAGAATCTGCCAAGGCCTGCTTTGTCGCCTGACTTTGTATCTCGTGCTTCATATGCGAACCTCCGTAACCTGCAAAATCCCTGAGATATCCGAATCAATGACCAGAGAGTAGTTGGTATAATAGACGACAAAGCCGGGCTTGGCGCCGCTTGGCTTCTTGACCTGCTTTCTTCGAACATAGTCGATCTCGACCTTGTCGCTGCCCCGGTTCTTGGAATAATAGGCGGCGAGGCGGCCGGCCTCCTCAAAGGTGCGATCCGGCAGTTCCTTTCCTTCCGTTTTGACGATGACATGGGAGCCGGGAACTCCTTTGGCGTGGAACCACCAGTCGCCGCCGGAGGCAAACTGAAAAGTCAGCTCATCATTTTGAAAATTGTTTTTGCCGACATAGATATCGAAGCCATCCGAGGAGCGGTAGTGATAGGGCTTCGAGGTAATGCGTACCTTCTTTGCGGTACCCTTGCGGCGAATATAGCCGCCCTCGATGAGCTCTTCCTTGATCTGGACGAGATCCTCCTCCGAGAGGGCGATATCGAGAGCAGTCTGGATGGAGTCAAGATGCTCCACCTCTGCCTTGGTCTGGAGCAGAAGTCCGGTGACTGCCTCATAGGTACGCTTGAGTTTGCTGTACTTATCGAAATATTTTTTCGCATTTTCCTGAGCCGAAAGGGTCGGATCCAGGGGAATCGTGATCTCCTCGTTCGTATAATAATTCAGCGCCTGCATGGAACGCGCACCCTCCGGAACGCCGTAGCCATAGGTATGAAGAAGTTCGCCCCAGAGCTTGTATTTCTCGCGCTTTTCGGTATCGGCGAGCTGCCGGCTCTGCAGATCATATTTCTTTCGGCTGCGATCCAGGGCTGTCTGAACAATGCGGCGAAGATCCGAGGACTTCTGGCGAATGCGGGTCAGGGTATTTTTGGCAGCATAATAGCTTTCGAGCAGGGCAGATATCGATTCGAAGGGCTGAGCACGCAGATCCTTGTACATAGTCAGCGGCACCGCGGAAAATTCCACGGGCTCCTTCCCTTCATTATAATAAATATGAGGCTCAAAGGTACCGGCCTCCACAGCCTCCACGAGCCGCCCAAGCTGATGGGCGAGCATTTCCCGCTCCGAAGCCTCCAAAGCGCCGGCAGGTCTTGCAGACTCGACGGATGCCCGGTAGCAGAGCTCCTCCGCCATGACCGGAGAAAAACCGGTCAGGGTCGTGTAGATGGCCTTGGATAGAATCACCGGCTTATCACAGATGGCCGAAACCATTTCCGTCGGATCGGCGGTCAGGGGGTCTAACTTATCCTGCGTATGGGGAATGAAGTAGGTCCGGCCCGGCAGCACCTCCCGGACCGAGCTGACTGCCAGGGACACGTGCTTGATGCTGTCGAGGATCGTACCGTCCTCCTTACAGAAAATCAGGTTGCTGTGCTTGCCCATCAGCTCCACGATCAGGGTCTTGCGGCAGAGATCGCCCATTTCATCCAGATGCTCGATATGGAAATGGAGAATCCGCTCGAGAGAGGGCTGGGTGACAGAGACGATGCGTCCGCCGCCCAGGTGCTTTCGAAGCAGCATGCTAAAGCCCGGTGCAGTCATGGGTGCAGGTTTGTTTTTCTCTGTCAGATAGACCAGCGGCAGACTCGCCGATGCAGAGAGCAGGAGCCGGTACTGGTCCCCGTTATTTTTTATTGTAAGCAGGAGCTCGTCGGCTTCGGACTGGACGATTTTCGTGATGCGCCCCCCGGTCAGCTTATCCGCCAGCTCCTTTCGAAGACAGGATACAGTGATTCCGTCAAATGCCATAGTGAAAACGGCCTCCTTAAACTAGCTTTTTAGATCAGTATACTTGACATGACCTTGAAATTCAACTAAAATAAAATCCAAATGAGCAGTGCCAAGAGTAGCTGCGGAGCGGAGAGAACAGCCATGGTAAAGAGTATGACAGGCTTCGGCCGGTGCGAGATATCCGAAGGAGAACGCAAGATGACAGTAGAGATCAAGGCTGTCAATCACAGATACCTGGATCTCTCCATCAAGATGCCGAAGAAGCTGAATTGTTTTGAAGCAGCCCTTCGAAACCAGCTGAAGAATTATATCCAGCGCGGTAAGGTAGACGTCTATGTTACCTATGAGGATCTTTCGGAGAGCCATGTGGCCCTCCATTACAACCGGGAGCTGGCCGGGGAGTATCTGAAGTATCTGAAGCAGATGGCGGAGGATTTCGGCTTGGAGCAGGACGTAAAGGCGGGAGCCTTGTCCCGCTATCCGGAGGTTCTGGTGATGGAAGAGGTCGAGGAGAATGAGACAGAGCTCTGGAAACTTCTGGAAGAAGCCTTGAAGGGAGCCTGCGAGCAGTTTGTCAGCGCCAGGGCGACCGAAGGAGAGAATCTGAAGAGAGATCTGATGGCGAAGCTGGACGAGCTTCTGGAGCATGTGGACTATGTCGAGGAGCGCTCACCAAAGCTTATCGCGGAATACCGGGA
This sequence comes from Alistipes onderdonkii, assembly GCA_963621925.1. Classification (GTDB taxonomy): domain Bacteria; phylum Bacillota; class Clostridia; order Lachnospirales; family Lachnospiraceae; genus Laedolimicola. The sequence continues at coordinate 18,136 of CAVFGF010000037.1, forward strand.
AAAGCTGGAGACCAGGGTAAAGGAATTCCTCGCGGATTCCCAGATCGAGGAGAGCCGGATTGCTGCAGAGGTGACGATGTACGCGGATAAGATCTGTATCGACGAGGAGATCGTAAGGCTCCGGAGCCATATCGAGCATACAAAGTCCACCCTGGAGGAGGCCGAAAGCGTCGGCCGCAAGCTCGATTTCATTGCCCAGGAGATGAACCGGGAGGCCAATACGATTCTTTCGAAGGCCAATGACCTGAAGACCTCGAATCATGCCATCGAGCTGAAGACCGGCATCGAAAAGGTACGGGAGCAGATCCAGAATATCGAATAGGGAGAAAGAGATGGACGAAAAAGGAATTTTACTGGTGGTGTCCGGCTTCTCCGGAGCGGGAAAAGGAACGCTGATGAAGGAGCTGGTAGGGCACTATGACAATTATGCCCTGTCGATCTCAGCGACGACCCGCAGTCCCAGAGAGGGCGAACAGGACGGAAGAGAGTATTTTTTCCGCACAAAAGAAGAATTCGAGCAGATGATTGCCGAGGATGCCCTGATCGAGCATGCCTGTTATGTGGGCAATTATTACGGGACGCCGAGAGCCTATGTGGAGGAGCAGATGGCTCTGGGAAAAGATGTGATTCTGGAGATCGAGATTCAGGGAGCCCTGCAGATCAAGAAACGCTATCCGGATGCCCTGCTTCTCTTTGTGGCGCCGCCGGATGCCGATACGCTGAAGCAGCGTCTGATCGGCCGCGGGACAGAAAAGCCGGATGTGATCGAGAAGCGTCTGTCCAGAGCCAGTGAGGAAGCAAAGGGCATCGAAAATTATGATTATTTCATCATCAACGATGATTTAAATACCTGTGTATCGCAGGTTCATCAGATCATCCGGAGTGAGCACAGCCGTGTCTCCCGGAATCTGGATTTGATTCGTATAATCAAACAGGATATCAGTAAATTTCAGAAAGGTTAAGGTGAAGTTATGTTACATCCGTCATATTCCGATTTAATGAAAGTCGTAAACAGCGAGGTTGAGGAGGGCGAAACTCCGGTAGTCAACAGCCGTTATTCCATCGTCCTGGCGACCTCTAAGCGTGCCCGCCAGATTATCGCAGGCGAGGAGCCCTTCGTGGACGGCAAGGGCAAGAAGCCGTTGTCCATCGCGATTCAGGAGCTGGAGCAGGGTCTGATCAAGATTATGCCCGAGGAGGAAGATGACTCGGACGAGCTGGAGGTGGAGCGCGCGATCCTTCATGCGGAGCATTATAATCAGGAAATGGCTGCAGTAAAAGCAGAGAAAGAGACAGCAGAGACTGAGGAGTAATCCCAAGACTTTACACAAAAAGTGACACAAAAACACAAATAAGTTGCACAAATCGGTAATCCCGTTGACACCTGATTTTTCCATTGCTAAGATGAACCTATATGTGATGCCGCTGTTGGGAGAGTGGTATCGTGACGAGAGGAAAGAAAATCAGGAGGGAAAGAGTATGAATATCATTACCGTGAAGAATTATGAAGAGCTGAGCAGCATGGCAGCGCATATCCTGGCAGCTCAGGTGATCGCGAAGCCGGACAGTGTACTGGGACTGGCTACCGGTTCGACGCCCATCGGCATCTATGACTGCCTGGCAAAGTGGTGTGCGAACGGAGAGGTAGATTTCTCCAAGGCTGCTACCGTCAATCTCGACGAGTACAGAGGCCTCGACCATGACAATGACCAGAGCTACTACTACTTCATGAACAAGCATCTCTTCAGCCGTATCAATATCGATCCGAGCCGCACCAATGTACCGGACGGAACCGAGCCGGATCCGGAGAAGGAGAGCAAGCGCTATGAGGCTCTGATCAAGGAGCTGGGTGGTATCGATATTCAGCTTCTGGGCATCGGCCATGACGGCCATATCGGTTTCAATGAGCCGAACAGCTTCTTCGATAAAGAGACGCATTGCGTAGACCTGACCGAGATGACCATCGAGGCAAACAAGCGCTTCTTCGAGTCCATTGACGATGTACCGCGTCAGGCGTATACGATGGGAATCGGAACCATCATGTCGGCAAAGAAGATTTTGATGGTAGTAACCGGCGCAGACAAGGCAGATATCGTAGCCAAGGCCTTCTACGGAGAGGTAACTCCCGAGGTACCGGCTTCGATCATCCAGTTCCATCCGGATGTCACCGTGATCTGCGACGAGGCAGCGATGTCCAAGGTAGAAAAATAGGGTGCTGAATAGTTCCGTAAAATAAAAAAGGATCCTGCGGGAAGCAGGATCCTTTTTTTATACGAACCGATTGGTGTCCGGGTCATAAGCATAATCAATCGCAGCCATGGCTGCCTCGAGAGAAGCCCTTTCCAGGCTTTCTGTACTGCAGAGCTCATCGAGGGAGGCATATTGATCGCGAAGCTTTGTATTGACCCAGCTCAACAGCATGGCGGGATCTTTTGGAGTCATGTATACACCGCCTTATACAGTCTCGGGCTCCGGATAGTCGACGCCGAAGGTATCGACCGTAACGGACTTCATGATCTGGGGAGTCATGGGACGATCGCGAAAATCGGTCTTCGTCGTAGCAATTTTGTCTACGATATCCAGTCCTTCGATGACCTTGCCGAAGGCAGCGTAGGAGCCGTCGAGATGGGGGCTGGTCTTGTGCATGATGAAGAACTGGGATCCTGCGGAGTCCGGATGCATGGCTCTTGCCATGGAGAGAACGCCGGGGGTATGCTCCAGGTCATTTTTTACACCATTCTGTGCGAACTCGCCCTTGATGGAGTAGCCTGGGCCGCCGGTGCCGATGCCGTCCGGGCAGCCGCCCTGGATCATGAAGCCGTTGATAACCCGATGGAAGATCAGGCCGTTGTAGAAGCCCTTTTTCACCAGGCTGATGAAGTTGTTGACAGTATTCGGTGCGATCTCCGGATAAAGCTCAGCCTTGATGAGGTCGCCGTTTTCCATTTCAAAAGTAACGATTGGATTCTGTGCCATGATAAATTCTCCTTTGAATGTTTTAATTTGTAACTCAAACTTCCTGCTTATAAAGTGAATAAGAAGTCGCCCGGGCGGAGCCGCACAGCTTCCTGTAGCGGATATTCACTGAAATTGCGTAAATTTGTTAGGTGCCGCTAACAGCCTCTGAGTTTCTGTACATTCGCCAGATGGACACATCCGCCCTGGTGTCCGCTGGTTCCGCACACTCTAGAATTCCTTAGCCTAGTGGGAGTAAATGCCGGCTCAAACGAAGTTTATTATGCCCG
>CAVFGF010000038.1:0-20808 GCA_963621925.1 Alistipes onderdonkii
TTCGGTTCGAGCTGAACAGACATCCACTGGATGTCTAGCTCCGTATGAAAATGATGAAAAATGCAAAATCCCATCGGCAAAGCCGATTCTCATGGATTTTGCATCGTAACTGTTGCGAAGCATCCGTGAGGAGTTGCCAGTGGCAAGTCCTTAGGTGAAGGTACTGAACAGTTACCAGATCTCTTATAAAGAAAGAACAGAGGTGATTTCGTGGGAGTTTATATTGATCCGGGTTACAGCGCATTTGCTGAAATCAATGACGAGGATTACGTGGATAAAACGATGTTGATTGATCGAATCAATCAGACAATCGGGAAAACAAAAAAGCTTACCTGCATCAGCAGGCCGCGGCGATTCGGAAAATCCTATGCGGCGAAGATGCTGACAGCATATTATGATTGCTCCTGCGATGCAGGGAGTCTGTTTGATGAAAAAAAGATAGCTGAGACAAAGGATTATAGAAAACACTTGAATCAGTATCACGTGATTTATCTGGAAATCACAAGCTTTCTTTCTCAGGCTCGGAGGGAGGAAATCCCTCTGGCAAAGATTCCGAATATGATCGTCCGCGCATTGTCTGATGAACTCGATTTTCTGCAGATGTCCTCTAGGACGGACTGTGAGCTAAAGGAAAAGCTGATAGAAATAGCAGAGCAGCCGGGAGGCAGGAAATTTATCTTTATTATCGATGAATGGGATGCTGTTATTCGGGAGGCGAAGGATGATCCGGAAGCACAGAAGGCTTATCTGGATCTTTTGAGAGAATGGTTTAAAAACGGTACTTTCACGCCGAAGGTGGAGTCGATGTCAAGGTTAATACAACAGGCTTTGCCAATGATTTGACAACCTTTAAAGGAAAAGACGATGTCCTGACATTGCTGATTCACCTCGGATATCTGGCCTACGATTATAGAAAGAACGTTGTCCGCATTCCGAACGAGGAGATTAAACGGGAATTTCAGCGCTCGATTCACGAGGTGCAGCATGAAGGTACAAGAAAAAGCTTGGCTGAGAGCGAGGAACTTTTTGCTGCAACGATTCAGAAAAATGAAACAAAGGTAGCAGAGCTGATTGAAAAAGTACATACAGAGGAAACAGCAGCACTCCATTATAACAAAGAGGAGAGCCTTCGGAGTGTCATTCAATTAGCCTACTATACCTATCGGGATCATTATCTTCAATTCGAAGAGCTTCCTGCAGGAGAAGGCTATGCGGATATCGTTTACGTCCCGCTTCCGGATTCGGATTGGCCGGCATTGGTTATTGAATTGAAATGGAAGCAGTCGGCAGAGGGAGCGATTGCGCAGATAATGAACAGAAAGTATCCGACTGTGCTGAAAAATACGGGTCGAAAAATACTTCTTGTAGGCATCAGTTATGATAAAGACGGAGGTTTTGGACAGAAAAAACATAGCTGCAGGATCCTGGAATGGGATCCCGATCGCCCTTGACATCCCTGCCTATCTTGCTTATAATTCCCCATGTATGGGTAAAATCTACCCTCATTTATCATAACGAAAAGAAAGGAATTCTATCCTATGTACGATTGTATCATCATCGGCTCCGGTGTAGCCGGCGCCGCAGCAGCCAGAGTTCTGGCGGAGGAGCAGAATAAAAAGGTTCTGGTTCTGGAGAAGAAGAACCATATCGGCGGAAATTGCTACGACGGACCGGATGACTACGGCATCCTGGTGCATTGGTACGGCCCCCATATCTTCCATACCGGCAATGAGGAGGTCTATCAGTGGTTCTCCCGTTTTACGGATTGGTATCTCTTTGGCCACGAGGTGGTAGCCCGTGTAGGCGACAAGCTTCTGCCGGTGCCCTTCAACCTGAATACCCTGAAGATGGTCTACGGCGAAGAGAAGGCCGCTGTCCTGGAGAAGAAGCTGGTAGATACCTTCGGCTTCGGTGCCCGGGTGCCGATCCTGAAGCTGCGGGAGCAGCAGGACGAGGAACTGCGTGCCATTGCCGATTTCGTCTATGAGAATGTCTTCCTGCGCTATACGATGAAGCAGTGGGGCCAGACGCCGGAGGAGATCGACCCGGCGGTTACAGGCCGTGTGCCGGTAGTCATTTCCTATGACAACCGTTATTTCGGCGATAAGTATCAGGGAATGCCTCTGGATGGCTTTACCCCGATGTTCGAGAAGATCCTCGATCATCCGAATATCGAGGTGCGGACGAATACGAACGCGAAGGAGGTTCTGGTGATTTCCGAGGAGGACGGAAAGGTTCTCTTTGAGGGACAGGAATTCCCGGGAACCGTCATCTATACCGGCCCGGTGGATGAGCTCTTTGACTGCCGCTTCGGTCGCCTGCCTTATCGGACGCTTCGCTTTGACTTCGAGCATTACGACAAGCCGGATTACCAGGGTCACAGCGTCGTAAACTATACGGTCAGCGAGGATTATACCCGTATCACCGAGTTCAAATATCTGACAGGCCAGAAGGCGGATACGACGACCATCGTGAAGGAATATCCCTTCGCCTATACCGGCGCCGAGGGAGAGATCCCCTACTATGCGATCATGAATGAGGAGAACAATGCCCTCTATCAGCGATACGCAGATCTGACTGCGAAACTGCCGGATTTCCACCTGCTCGGCAGACTGGCAGAGTATAAATATTACAACATCGATGCCATGGCAGCGAAGGCCATCGCCCTCGCACGCTCCCTGGCGTAGGATACGAAGGAAGAGGCTGTCCCCGGAAGGGTGCGGCCTCTTGCAGCACAAGGGATTTTATGTGGCTCATCTATGAGCTTTATGGAATATCAGGTACTTGGATATGAAAGCCCTCTTTACGGCCGTCGGACGGCACAGTTTAAGATTCATGCATTGACTTATCGTGAAATGACTCAATTTCACCCGGAATTATCATTACAGAATCAGGCACTTTTGTATGGTATTACCGGAGGGATCCCCCACTATATCAACAAGCTGGATATAGAGGATGATTTAGATGAGGCGCTTTTGGAAAACCTGTTTACTACTTCGAGTTATCTTTTTGAGGAACCAGAGAATCTTTTGAGACAGGAATTGCGGGAACCGGCAATCTACAATTCAATCATATCAGCTATTGCAGGAGGAGCCAGCCGACTGAATGAGATAGCCACGAAGGTGCGGTTGGAATCCGGCATTTGCACAAAGTATTTGAAGGTGTTACTGGAGCTTGGAATTTTGAAAAAAGAGACACCGATTACAGAAAAGCCGGGGAAGAAGACGATTTATCTCATTGATGATAATTTTTTCCGATTTTGGTATCGCTTTGTGCCGAGAAATATGTCTGTGATCGGTGCAGGCCGCATGAGCCTGGTTTATGAGCAGGCTGTGAAAAAGTACTATCCGGACTATATGAGACTTGTTTTTGAAAAAATGTGCCAGGAGTATTTGATTCGTTATGCGAAGAATTTGCCGATTCTATTAAGCCAGGTCGGACAATGGTGGGGAACTGATTCGAAAAGCAGAAAAGAGGTTCAGATCGATCTGGTCGGGATACCGGTGGAGGAAAATGAGTATCTGATAGGCTCCTGCAAGTATCGGAATGAAAAAATTGGTTTGGAGGAGTTGACATTGATTCAACAGTATGCGTCTGTCTTCCGCAAGACTGGGGTATTTCACTATTATATTTTTTCAAAAGGCGGTTTTACCGCAGAACTGCTTGAGGCAGAAAAAAGGGGAGAGGTGAGATTGCTGACACTGGATGATCTATATTGCTGACGCAAGTAGCCAGATGGGAGCATCTTTAACTCATCTATTGGTCTATATTGGAGATTAGATAGGAAACGAAATGAAGATTGCCATTCCTTCCCTCTAATGTTAAAATGGTCATATCGCTGCAAAGCAATGTCTTTAATGGAGTGCGAAAGGAACAGCAAGAATGAAAAGCTTGAATATTCCGGTAGGAATTTCAGAATTTGAAAAAATCCGCAGGGAAGGCTTTTAGATAGCGAAGGAGAGTATTTTTACCGGAACCAATAATTTTGTCTCCGATGCCATCAACAGATCGCGCCTGAATGAATATTTCGGCCTGGATTTCCAATACAATCCAAAAGCGAAACCCACCGGTTATTGGAAAAATACCAGTGACAATGCGAGTATGCGAAGGAATTCGAAGAGGATTATGATGAGATTTTGTGCTATGGAATTTCGTTTTTTAAGAAGAGATGTAGGGTGAAAAAATTGTGAAAATACGGAAAGGTTAGATTTTCATGCTTGATATCGTAAAGGCTATCCTGATAGCTATCTACTACTTCCTGTGTTTTTTTGTGCTGGGAAGCAGTCTCTTGAGACTTTTAAAAGTGAAGTTTTCCGCTGCGCTGGCTCTTGTTACAGGTGGAATCTCTTATTATATATTCTTCAATCTGGTGGCGCTGCCGATGAAGCTCCTTTTTTGCCCCCTTTCGGTTCTTACCAGGGTCTGGTGCGGACTGGTGATGGTCTGCCTGATGGCATTGATGGTATTCGGACGGAAAGGTCTGGGAGACAACCTGCAGGAAATGAAGAAGCAGATAGAGAAAGCACCGAAGTTCTATCTTTTCCTCCTTGTTTTGCTCTTCGTGCAGTATATTTATATCGGAACAGTGACGCCCACGACAGCCGGGGTGACGGATGATCGGTATTATATCGGGGATGTGATGACCTCCCTCTATACGAATACGATTCAGCAGTACGATTACCTGAGCGGGGGGCTGACCGGCGGGAAGCTCGAATATCTGGATACCTATTATCTGCTGCAGATGTATCCGATTCATATGGCTGTTGTAAGCCAGGTGACAGGCCTGCATCCGTTGATTGAAAATAAATGGGTGCTGACGGGACTCTGGTTGATTTTAATTGATTGCGTCTATCTCCTTTGGGGAGAATTTTTATTTCGAGATGATAAGAAAAAAATAGTATCCTTTTTGTTGATTGTGACCTGGTGCGCCTATGCTATGCGGCTTGTGACAGAATCTCTGGGGCAGCATCTGATTTATCGGATGGCAGAGGGTAAAAATCTGCTGGCGAATTTCATTGTACCATTCTTGTTTTATCTTTTTGCGCGAATTGTGAAAAATGGGGGAGACTGGAAAAACTGGTTTTTGTTATTCTGGACAGTGCTTGGAAGCTATGCCTTAGTGATGTCCTCCCTCTTTATCCTTCCTCTGGTGCTTGGAAGCTTTTATGTCTGCCACATTGTAATTGGAAAAAGATGGAAATATCTTGCGCCGGCTGCCATTTGTTATTCCCCCTGCGTGGCCGTGCTGGTGATCTATGTCCTGGAAATCAGCGGGAAATTGCTGTTTCGTGTTCCGTAGATGAGGTTTGTATATGGAATTTTTGAATCAATTATATAGCTTTTACCGTGGCATCCAGTTCGACAGGGTTGGCGATTCCGTATTCATTATCCTTCTGGCAGTCGGATGCTATTACCTCCTGCAGGGAAAACAGGAGGTGCTGAAAAAAGCGGTGATTTTTCCCTGCCTTTTCTATACGATCTTCGTCATGAATTCCTTTACCATGAAGATTCTCTATGAAAAACTGGGGTTTGAAACGCGGGGCTACCGTTTTATGTGGATGTATCCGATCCTCCTGTTGATAGGATATCTGGGCGTGCGGCTGCTGTATGGCATCGAAGCCGGAAAGAAGAGATGGTTTTTCGCATTCTTTCTGATACTGGTCACGTATATCACGATGAATACCGAGAACGACACCTATCGAACGGAGAATATCTATAAGGTACAGGATGAGTTGCTTGAGACGACGAAGCTTATCCATGAGCAGGGGGAGGAAGAGCCCTGGGTTTACTATGAGGACGCGAATCTTTATCTGACATCCAGACAATACGATCCCTCCATTAAGATTCTTTATTATCAGGATGCTGTCACAGAGCCACTGAATCGGGCAAAAAAGGAAGGCAGTTCCTGGGATAACCAGGAATATCATGATTGGATTACAAATCTAGGCCTCCGATATCTTGTAGTAAATCACGACACGACTGTTCTTGAGGGAGGACAGTTCTTTACGCTGATAGCAGAGACAGAAAAAAGCAGGATTTATCAGGTGAAATAATATGATACAGATGATCGAAATAGGATACTATCTTTTCTTTTATCCGGTACTGGCAGGCTGCTTATGGGAATTTCTTTTTCATCGGTCAGCCTGTCTGCGGATTCGCTTTTGGTGGGAGGGACTGCTTTGGGAGCTTTTTTCCCTCTGGCTGATTCTGCAATTTGGAAATTTGCTGCATTGGGAACTGTCCGGCATCTTGGCTATCTATCGGGTTGTAAGTGCTCTTACGACGTTGCTTGCCTTGTTTTTTATCCGGAAATCATGGATTCAAGTGAAACAGAGGACATCCTTGCGAATTTCGCATGATAGGGATGCAGTTACTTGGCTCTTGGCAGTCCTTTTTCTAAGCCTGGTAGGTTTGCAGCTGGTAAAAAATGGAGCTATCCAGGAAAAATACAGCGATGATAACCAGGCAATTTATATCAATACGATTGTTGAGGATGGAAATCTAAAAGCCAGTCAACCATTGACCGGCCTTCCTTATGAAGAAGGAGAGGAGCCGGTGGACTATTCGACCTATACGGTCTTTTGTGCGATCCTGGCAGAACTCTTTCCGGGATCAACCCTGACGTTGGTTTATAAGCTGATACCGCTCTGGTTGTTATGCCTCTTTTACAGCATGCAGTATAGCATCGGATTGGAGCTTTTTTGCGGGAAAAAGAGAGAAGCTCTGCTCTACGGGATTGTCCTTGCTGTCTTAAACATCTTTGGAGCGTCCAAGCAATGGCATTGGGGAGCGTATCTGATGCTTTATCCCTGGACGGAGGATGCGATGTGGGTCAGCATTGTGCTTCCGGGTGTGGTTTGGCTGCTGCTGAAGCTTTTGCTGACGATCCGAAGAGGAGTGAAGTATGAACGAGCTGATTGACATGCTGCATCGAACCTGGCACAGTGATGTCTGCGTCTATCAGGGATATTTTGCCCTGTTTTTGGCGGCCATGATCTACTTATATTGCCTAAAAAAGAAGCCGTGCCATATAGCCTGGTATCTGTATTTCAGTATGGGCTTCATCGTACTCTTTTGCTTTCCTCCCTTTGCCTGGCTGATGAGCAATTATGTGACGGGAGAAGGAACGTATTTTCGGCTTTTATGGGTCCTTCCCACGATGCCTCTGATAGCCTATGCTTTTGTCCATTGGATGAGCCGCCTGAAAAAGCGCTCACAGAAGCTGCTCTGGATGGCAGCAGCTTGCTGGTTTGTCTGGCTGTCCGGTACCTTCGTTTACTGGAGGGCAGATTGGAGCCAAAATGGCTACAGCACGAGAAATCCAAACCTTCAGGAACAGACGGAGCTTTGTCTGGTTCTCGATGCGCTGGAGGGCGAAAAGACTGTGATTGCAGATGATGATTTCCTCCCTCTGCTTCGCCAGGTGTCCGGAAGCATCCATCTTCTTTATGGAGCAGATATCGGCGAGGACGGTGCCTATTCGGAAGAAATTGAAAAGCTGCATGATACCTTGAGCGAGAGCATGTTTGACTCCCAGACACTTTTGAATACAGCAAGTGAGCTCGGAGCCAATTATCTGATCCTTTCCCCGGATAGCCATGTCCCGATGCCAAGGCTTGATGAACTGGTGGGAAACGGGGAGATAGAAATTGTATACGTGACAGAAAGGTATGTGTTAATAAAGTTTTAGCAAAGAGGATGCATACATGGTTATTTTGGTTACCGGAACCTTAGTCCCGCAGGCAGGTGTATTTGCCTTACAGCTGACAGACCGGGAGAAACGAATTGCAGAATATGTAGAGAGCCTGAAAAAGCTTAGGAGCCTGAAGGTGACAGACAAGGTCGTTTTTTGCGAAAACAGCGGAGATCCGCAGGCAGCAAACCAAGTCAAAAAACAACTTGAAGAATGGGAAAAACTGGAAATTCTGAGCTTCGCCGGAAATACGGAAAAGGTAATGCAATACGGAAAGGGCTATGGGGAAGGAGAAATCATAGAATATGCTTTGCAAAACAGCCGTTTACTAAAAGGCGAAAGCGAATTTGTAAAGCTTACCGGACGGATAGAGGTCAAGAATCTGGATGCAATTCTTTCCAAAATGAAACCGGGGCTTCTCTATTTTGATCCTGTGAAAATATTTGGAAAAGACAAACAGATTGACACAAAGCTCTACAAGCTTCCAAAGAAAGTATACGAAGAGCATTTTTTGAAGCTCTATACGCAGGTGCGGGATCAGGAGGGCATTTTTATTGAGCATCTTTTTTGGAACTGTTTGAAGGAAAGAGGGCTCGCATTTCAAAACATGCCGGAATATCCCAGGTTTCAGGGAAAGTCAGGAAGCGTCGGAGTAAGCTACGGAACGACCGAATGGAAATATCAGATCAAGAATATTTTATGTAAGCTGAAGCTTTATAAAAATCAATGAGGATAGAAGATGAAACCGCTTTTAAGCATCGTGATTCCGAATTATAACAACAGCAGATATCTGGATGACTGCTTGGGTGGAATTGTAAGACAGACTTATCGTCCACTGGAAGTTATAGTGGTGGATGATTGTTCCACAGATGATTCAAAAGAAAAAATAACAGAGTATACGAAAATTTATCCGTGGATCAAAGGGGTTTTTCTGGAGAAAAACGGAGGCGTATCCCATGCCAGAAATATAGGCGCAGCGGAGGCCACGGGCGAATATCTTACCTTTTTGGATGCAGATGATTATTATATCAATTCTGAGAAGCTGGAAAATGAGATGCGAATTCTGCAGGACTCGAATAATCAGAACATTGCGTCCTTTTCACAATTGCAGGCTGTAGATACAGAGGGCAGACCACTTTGGACCTATCATACAGAGGATAGCTTTGATGAGAGGGGATTGAAGCGGGCACTTTTCAGCGAAAGAGCGTTGCAGCTGCCAAGAGATTATTGCTACCGACGAAGCCTTTTCCGGGAGACCGGGGGCTATGCGGAAGGCAAAAACCTGTACGAGGATACAGCCTTTCTTCTGAAGCTTAGTGAAAAATGCAGCTTTGCATGTACCGGAAGGCTGGGATCTGCTTACCGTATAAGCGGTCAGGGACTATCCAGCGTGACAAAAGAAAAGCATAAAAAGGCAAAACAAGAATTGTACAGAGTATTTCAAGGGAGCCTGTCACGGACAGAACGAGCGGTTATTTTTATGGAGAGGGAGAAGAACCGTGGAATTTCGCTGGCGAAGGAAATTTGCAAAGATATTTTAAATCTACTTGGAATACGAAAAAAGCGGGCATGGGAGTAAAGAAATGCTGATTGTGAGATTTTGTGGTGGACTGGGAAATCAGATGTACCAGTATGCCTTTATGCTGAAACTGAAAAAAATGTTTCCGGAATGCGAGATCAAGAAGGATGTGATGGATTACCGACTTGTGAACTGTCATAACGGATATGAGATAGAGAATATTTTCCAAAAACTTACAGAATTCCCCAAGGCCTCCTGGAGAGAAGTGGGCGAGATTCGCGGGGAGATACCAATTTGCTTTGCCGGGAAGGCGGCAAAGGCCGCCGAGCCGGTGCGAATATGGCTGAATAAGCAAATAGGAAAAAAGAGAACCGCCTATATCCTGGATGAGAGAGAGATAGATGCAGAGCATTTGAAGGAGCATTATGGCATCCGCTTTGAAAAAGAGAACTTTTATCTGGAAGGTTTCTGGGCGAATATGAATCTATATCTTGAGGAGGAGCAGATGCTTCGGGAGAATTTTAGATTTTCCGAATTTCAGGATACCAGAAACAGCAAAATCCAAAAAGAAATACAAAGCTGTAACAGCGTAAGTGTACATGTCCGTCGCGGAGATTATGTGGGAACAAAATTTGATGTTCTGACAGAACGGTATTATGGAAAAGCCATCGAAGAGGTGGAAAGCAAGGTAGAAAATCCGGTTTTTTATTTTTTCTCAGATGATACAGAATATATTGAAAAGAATTTTGCATTTATCAAAGAAAAAAGAATTGTCAGCTGGAATCGCGGAAAGCAAAGCTGGAAGGATATGCAGCTGATGAGCTGCTGCAGGCATAATATTACAGCGAATTCAACCTTCAGTCAATGGGGGGCGATGCTGAATGGAAATAAAGATAAAATAGTAATTTATCCGAATAAACAGTTAGTAAATGAAGATATGATGAAAATTCATCTTTCGGGATGGAAGATGATAGAGGTATGATGATGGGACTTTGGAAAAAATTCAATTACATCTTTACAAAAGGACAGAAAATCAAGCTGGTTTTATTATTTTTTATGATTGTTATCGGAACCTTTGCCGAGCTGTTTGGTGTGACTTCCATTCTTCCTATCATACAGGTGGCTACGGAGCCGGATGCGGTGAACGATAATATCATGATTCAGATCTGCCAGAGCTTATTTCGCTGTACGACGACGGCGGAGCTGTTATTTTCGCTGGCCGTTCTGATTCTTGTGATTTTTGTTGTGAAAAATATTTATATCGTGATTATGTACGCTGTACAGTATGAATTTATTTACAATAACCAGCAGAGACTGGCAGAAAGAATGATGTGTGCATATATGCGGAAACCATATGTGTTTCATCTTTCTAAAAATTCAGCGGAGCTGCAGCGAAATATTAATGTCGATACGAACCAGTTTTTTGCAGTAGTTTTGAATGCGCTGCAGGTTTTGATTGATGTTCTTCTTATTTTTGTTTTGTTTTTGTACCTTCTGTTTACGGATGTGACGATGACTCTGGTATCCATGGCATTTGTCCTGACATTTATGGCCGGTTATTATAAATTTTCAAGAAAGAAAGTAAGAATACTGGGAGATCAGGGACACGATGCCTACGCCAAGATGATACAGTATATCAGCCAGGCCTTCGACGGAATCAAAGAAATTAAAGTAGCCGGAAAGGAAACATTTTTTGAAGAAGCATATAATGGGGAATACAGCCGTTATATGGAAGCAAATAAAAAGCAGAGTATCTATAATGTGATTCCGAAGTATTTGCTGGAGGCAGTGGCCATCGGCGGAATCATGCTTGTCATCATGGTCAAGGTGAAGACAGGAAGTGATATGACAGCGTTGGTGGGGAATCTGTCGGTGTTCGCTGTAGCAGTCTTTAAGCTGGTGCCGTCTGCAAATCGTATCAACGGCAGTATTAATGGCGTCCTGTTTCAGCTTCCTTCAGTAGATACAATCTATCAGGATTTACAGGAAATTGAAGATGTAGAAAAAACAAAGGAGCCGAAACAGGTTCAGAAGGCTCCGATCACGTTTGAGGAGAAGCTTCAAATAAAAAATTTATCTTATCATTATCCGAATGTGGATGAGGATGTTCTGACAGAGATAAACCTGGAAGTTCCAAAAGGAAGTGCAGTCGCCTTTGTCGGGGAATCAGGCTCAGGAAAGACCACATTAGCGGATATTATCCTCGGTGTCCTAAAGCCTTACAAAGGCGAAATCCTGGCGGATGGAAGGAATATTTATGATAATATGCCGGGATGGCAGGAAAAGTTAGGATATATTCCCCAGAATATTTTCCTACTGGATGATACCATTCGGAATAATATCACGTTTGGTCTCCCGGAGGATCAGATTAACGAGGAAGCGCTTTGGCGGGCTATAGAGCAGGCTCAGCTGAAAGAGTATATCGAGGGACTGGAAGAAGGAATCTATACCAAGGTAGGAGAGCGCGGAGTACGCATGTCAGGCGGACAGAGACAGCGTTTGGGAATTGCCAGAGCCTTGTATCATGATCCGGAACTGCTGGTTATGGATGAGGCCACATCCGCATTGGATAAAGAGACCGAAGAGGCAGTTATGGAATCCATCGAGGCCTTGTATGGAACAAAAACCTTGCTGATTATTGCACACAGACTTTCTACCATTGAAAAATGTGATATCATATATGAAGTCGGAAAGAAGACGGTAAGAAGAAAACGGTAAGCGGAGGAGCTATGCGAAAAGAAAAATTGCAATTGCCGGAGGTTACATTAGTGGCAATGACAAGTGTGAAAATTCAGGAAACGATACAGGCAATGCTCTACAGTATGCGGGAGGTCGAGTACGGAGATGTTGTATTGATTACACATGAAAAGCCCGCTGGTTTGCCCGATGGTATCCGCTATGCCTATATCGAACAGTTGAAATGCATTGACGACTTTAATTATGATATTTTATATCGATTACACAAATATATTCAGACAAAATTTTGCTTGCTCGTGCATTATGACGGCTACGTGGTAAACCCGAAAAGCTGGAAAAAAGAATTTCTGGATTATGACTATATTGGTTCACCGTGGGAAAAACGAGAAGAATTGAAAAATGATCAGGGAGAGTATTATCGGGTCGGAAACAGCGTTTCCATTCGAAGCAAACGTTTATTGGAGTTCCCAGAAAAATACGGTATTTCATGGGAAGATTGGAAGGGCTCGAGAAATGAAGATACCTTTCTATGTGTATATTTTCGAAAAATGCTGGAGGAGCAGGGAATGAGGATTGCTCCTTTTGAGCTTGCTCTTTATTTCGGAAGAGAGACAACCCTGCCGGAAAACAAGGCTATTGATCCCTTTATTTTTCATAAGGGTGGTTACGTAAATCATATCTATCCGGATTTTGAGGCAAAGGGAAGCAAAAGGATTCCGGATTTCTTACGAAAGATCAAATGGAATATCATAAGAATTTGGTGGAAAATTACCTGTTAAAGAAAGGGCTTGCGGAGGTGATTTGGCATGCTTCTTCATGTTTTGCGAAAGGAATGAACTCGTGAATATCAGAGAATACCAACTGCTGTGGTTCTGCAGAAAAGTTAAGAGAAAATTGACAGGAAAGAGCCTGATTTATACAAAGTATGCAGGCAAGGACTTGATGGAGCTCCAGGCTGCAAATGATTGGATGGCAAAAAAAATATCAGATGGGCAGCCATTCATGGCAGGGCGCTTTGGCTCTGTAGAGCTGGAAGCAACATGGGTCCATGATCTGCCCGGTGGACCTTCTCCCAAAACGCGTGATAGAATCGCTGCAGAGATGAGAAATAATGCCGGATTTTTTCCGCAAAATCCTGATATGGTTGAAAAATATGCAAGATTGCTGGAGGCTTCCTGCAGTGATATGGATTTGCTTGGGGTATGGTTTAATCCGATGGAGGATTATCTGGCAGAGCGCTATGCTCCCCAGTGTCGTCTGACTCATTTGACGGCATTGGAGCCGTGGTATGTGGAACATCCCTGGACCAGAGCTTTGAAGGAAAAGAAGGTTCTGGTGATTCATCCCTTTGCGGAGACGATAAAAAAACAATATGAAAAGAGAGAAGCCCTCTTTGAAAATCCGGAAATTTTGCCGGAGCTGAAAGCATTGAATACAGTAAAAGCAGTACAGACAATAGCCGGATGTCAGGATGACAGGTTTACGACATGGTTTGAAGCCTTAGACTGGATGTATGAAGAAGCGATGAAAACAGATTTTGATGTGGCGATTATAGGGTGCGGAGCTTATGGATTTCCCCTTGCAGCCAAGCTGAAAGCAGCAGGGAGGCAGGCAATTCATATGGGAGGAGCAACCCAGCTTTTATTCGGAATTAAAGGGCGTCGATGGGATGAGTATCCATTGATAAGTAGGCTGTACAAAGAGAGCTGGGTGCGTCCGGATGAAAAAGAGAAACCGATGCAGGCAGAAAAAGTAGAGGAAGGCTGCTATTGGTAAGAAATGCGGAGTTTAGGAAATGAAGGAATATATGCATATGAAAATCAAAACGATGAATTTCTGTACCTTATTTGACAGCTACTACCTCGACAAGGGCCTGGCTCTGTATCGCTCCTTGAGCAAGGTGACGGAGAATTTTACCCTGTACGTATTCTGTTTTGATGACAAAGCAAAGATGATTCTGGATGAGATGAACCTGCCCCATCTGGTGGTGCTGCATCATTCGGATTTTGAAACAGAGGAGCTGCTGAAGCTGAAAAAAGAGCGTTCCAGAGCGGAGTATTGCTGGACCTGTACGGCGGTGATTATTGAGTATGTGCTGGAGCATTACCCGGTAGAGAGCTGTACATATCTGGATTCGGATCTGTATTTTTATGCGGATCCGGTCTTACTGTTTCAGGAAATCGAAGCAGCAAAGGCTGATGTGGTGATTGTGCCTCATCGTTTTAAGGACAATGCTTATGGCAGGAAGCTGGAAGCACGCAACGGCCGTTACTGTGTAGAGTTTAATTATTTTCGGCAGACAGAAAACGGACGCCGGGTGCTGACCTGGTGGAAGGAAAAGTGCATGGAATGGTGCTTTGATATTCCGGAGCCGGATCGGATGGGCGATCAGAAATATCTGAATGGCTGGCCGGAGAAGTTCCCCGGTGTACGGGAGCTCCGGCATCTGGGCGGGGGCGTGGCTCCCTGGAATCTGGAACAGTATGCCTTTTGCGGGGCGGAGGATGGAAAGCTCCTGATGAAGGACGGAAAATCGGGAGAGAAGTTCCCGCTGGTCTTTTATCATTTTCAGAACCTGCGCTATCTGCCGGGACGCCGGGTCAATATCAAGTCCCAGACGAAAAATAAGCGGCTGAAGTACCGGATTTATATTCCGTACCTGAAGGAGACGGAAGCGATTCGGAGCATGCTGAAACAGAAGTACGGGTTGTCTTTTGAACCGAAGAGGCTGCAGCGCTCCAGCAATGTACTGGTGGGATTCTTACAGCGGCATTTTGCAGCCTTTAAGATCCAGTCGCTTTCGGATATTATCGATCTGGATCGATTAGACAGCTATGTAGAGAAGGATGGAAAATAAATGAACTGGGCGATTTTGGAATTGTACTGCGGAGGTTCGGGAAAGCTGGGCTTCTACAATAGCCAGGAGCTGGGGTTGGCCAGGGCACTGAAAAAATCAGGTATGCAGGTGACGATTGTATACCCGGATAAGAGCGGAAAGCCGGACTGGGAGGAAAGCCCGGAGGAAGGAATTACGATCTTGCACAAGTCGTGCAGGGCATTTGGAGTACATAGTTTTTACAAGCTGGATTTTCTGACTGAGCGGAAAATCGAGGTGGTGCATCTGGACAGCGACAATCAGATCTATGCACCGACGGTGGCGCGCTTTTGTAAAAAACATGGGATTTTTTGTTACAATTATATAGGAACGGTATACAGCGATACGGAAAATGGGCTGAAAAAGCAGCTGATGAATCAGATATCCCGGCGGAATATCCGGATGTTTCGGAAGATGCTGACCATCGGAAAGACGGAAGCGGTCAGTCAGATACTGAAAAAGAGCGGGTTGACCGGCGTCCGGGTGGTTCCGGTAGGCCTGGATACCTCGGTGATTCAGAAAGCGGGAGACGGAAAGGAAAGACTTCGCGGAGAGCTGGGGCTTCCGGCAGATAAAAAGCTCCTGTTATTTGTGGGACGGCTGGAGGGCTACAAACGCCCCTTTGCAGCCCTGGAGCTTTTGGAAAAGCTGGGAGGAGACTATGCACTGGTCATCATCGGAGACGGAGGTCTTCGTGAGGAACTGAAAGAGAAAATTCAGAAGAGTGCTTACGCAGATCAAATTTATTATTTTGAACGGATTCCCAATACGCAAATGTATCAATATTATGCCGCCGCAGATTGTTATGTAAACTTCAATACCCATGAAATTTTTGGTATGAGTATCCTGGAGGCCATGTATCAGGGATGCCCGGTAGTAGCGAGACATGCACCGGGACCGGACGAGATTATCGAGTCCGGCCGCTCAGGTTATCTTTGCAATTCGGAGGAGGAGATGGCAGAAATCATTGCTGCCGGAATTCCGGCTGAGATAGGAATGCAGGCAAAGGAGCGCATTTTGCAGAAATTTACCTGGGAGAGCAGCGCAAAGAGGATCCGGGAGCTGGTCGAAGAGAGAAGGGAGCAGTAAACCTTGAAAATCATGTATGTAGATGGAAGCATTGACGGCCATCACCTGACTTATGTCAACTGTCTCCTGCAGGCAGCAGAGGAAGGAAGCTTTGCTGTATTACCAAAGGGCAAGGGAGAGGTAAAGGGAAAAAATATCAGGCTTCCCTTTGAAAGCATACGCAGCCGGAAGGATTATCATGCCTGGTTAAAGGAGTTATATCGTATCGCAGAAAGGGAAAAGCCGGATATCATACATTTCCTGGACGGGGATACGATGATGCGTCATTTCGGGTTTGGACTGGGAAAATTCGGAAAAAACAGAATCGTTTTCACATTTCATCACTTGTTCCCGGGAAAACTGCGGGAAATCAGTATGAAGAGAATGCTGCGTCTGTCGGCAGCAGGTGTGTTTCATACCAAGGAAATCGCAGAGTCTGTCAAAAGATACGGCTGTAAAAATGTCTGCCAGATCACTTACCCCTGTTTTTTGAATCGGCCAATGGGATGCAGGAAGAAATATCAGAATACACCGCCGGTTTTGTTGGCTTTGGGAGGCACCCGGAGAGATAAGGGGCTGGATATTTTACTGGAGGCCTTAAAAGAGGTAAAAGAGCCGTTTCATTTGCTCATTGCGGGAAAGGCTGAAGACTACGATGAAGCATTTATTGAAGAGGCATGCAAGAGTTATCGGAACCGTGTGGAGATGCAGCTTCGATTTTTAACCGACGAAGAGGTGGAAGCCTTGATGGAGAAAGCGGATATTATTGTGCTGCCTTATCGGAAGGAGTTTGATGGCGCCAGCGGTCCCATGAGTGACGGAATCTACCTTGGAAAAACAATTGTAGGCCCCGAGCATGGAAGTCTGGGGGCTCAGATCAGACGCTTGCATGTGGGTTATACCTTTGAAAGTGAGGATACAAGCTCCCTGGCCAAGGTGATCGAGAAAAGTCTTCGACATATCTGCATTTACGATGAAACCGCGCAGCAGGCGCAGAGAGAATTGCAGCCGGAATTCTTCATAAAAAAGTATCATGATTTGTATGATGAAATCGAAAGAGCATAACTATTGAAAAGCTTATGAAAAGAGGGTGTTTGTATGCCAAAAAGAATTGAGAATTTATTAAAGTTATATCGTGCAGAAGTGGAGAAAGCTGCGGGAACAAAGGTGACGAAGATAATTTTATATGGCTCCTATGCGCGAGAAGATTTCCGACCGGATTCTGATATAGACGTCATGATTCTTGTTGATACAGACAGAGAAGGTGTCAGTCCTCTGGAAAAAAAAATATGTGATGTGACATATGATTTTAATGATGAGCATGGAACAGACATTATGCCGGTAGTTCAGAGCAATATGCACTTTAATTATTGGAAAAAAGCGGATATGTTTTATCGTAATGTAGAAAAAGATGGGGTAGTCATATGATACAGTTGCACTCAGAAGGAACGTTTGATGATGTTGCCAGGTATAAATTTGAACAGGCAAAAGATGATATGGAAGCAGCAAAACTGCTGTTGGAAGCCGGAAAGTACAAAGCAGCAAACAATAGGGCATATTATTCCTGCTTTCATGCGATAGATGCGGTGCTTGCTAAAGAGCCTGTCGGGTTCAAAAAACACAAAGATACTCTTAGCTATTTCAATAAGAATTACGTACATACAGAAATTTTCCCGCGAGATATAGGACGAAAAATTTTCCGACTTGAGATTATCAGACATAAGAGTGATTATGACACATTCTATATAGCAAGTAAAGAAGATGCAGCGGAGCAGGTGTCGGTGGCTGAGAAAATAATCGATTTGGTGGATAAATATTTGAATGAAGACAGTGAAAAATAGTAACTATTCAGTACCAGAAAATAAAAGTGGACATTCAGAAAAGAAAAGCTTTAGGAGAAAAATTCATGAATCAGCAGAAAATCCCCACCTGCTCCATTCTTGGCGTAAGAATAGCTGCCATTGATATGCAGCGGGCATTGGCTTATATCAAAGAAAATAAAGAGGCTCTGCGCGGAAATTATATCTGTGTCTCCAATGTGCATACAACGGTGATGAGCTATGAGGATGCAGAGTATCGAAAGATCCAGAACAGCGGAGCCCTGGCCCTGCCGGATGGGAAACCGCTCTCCGTCGTTTGCAGAAAGCGAGGCTTTGCAGGAGCCGACCGTGTGACAGGACCGGATTTGATGCAGGAGATCTTTGCACTCTCGGAGCGATATGGATATCGGCATTATTTCTACGGCAGCACGCCGGAGACACTTCGGCTTTTAAAAGAAAAGGTAGAGGAAAAATATCATCTGAATATCGTAGGCCTGGAGTCGCCGCCGTTTCGAAAATTGACAGAAGAAGAAGATCGCGCCGTGGTAGAGCGTATCCGTGCAGCCCGGGCGGATTTTGTCTGGGTGGGTCTGGGTGCCCCCAAGCAGGAGAGATGGATGTATGAGCATAAGGGACGCGTTGACAGCCTGATGATCGGGGTCGGAGCCGGCTTTGACTACTTTGCGGGCAATATTAAGCGGGCGCCACTGTGGATGCAAAAATGCAGCCTGGAGTGGCTCTATCGGCTTATGCAGGATCCAAAGCGCCTGTTTAAGCGATATCTTGTTACGAATACAAAATTTTTGTGGCTGACTGCCAAGGGAAAGTGAACTCAGCAAATTACAGATTTCAAAATCTCCCGGATGCCGTCTGCTTTCATTTCTGTATCATATCGATTTCATCAATCTGCTTTCATGCTTTATCCAACCGCATATTACAAGTTTTCTGCCGCAATATATCAACAGAATTTTGATATATTGCGGCAAAACATTATGCATAGACAGCACCGTAAACGATGCATTCCTTGCTCAGCTTACACTTCCCTGTCCGCGTCTCCGGGCGGAGATAAGCTTTGCAGATAGGCGCAGAAGATAGAGATAAGCTCTTTGGGATAAGGCGTTTTATCCGACCAGGCCGGACAGCCGGTCATTTCTACCAGAAGGTGCCGGGCGCCGTTTCGTATCATCACATCCCGAACGGTTCGGATATCGCGCTCGACACTGGTTATCGTGGTGGTGTATTCGAAGGCTATCGTCAGATAGATTTCCTTTTGAATACAGGCCAGCCGGTTTGGATCCTGGCTGGCCAGCTCCACCGAGCGAATCAAATAGTGATAGCCGAGATAATGGCTGGAGACGCCGGTGCTGTTCAGCAAGGTTTGCATTTTCTCTTTCATTTGTAAATCCCCCTCAAAAGTTAGAATCGATGTACCGTTACAATTAAAATGCCCGGAACAGAGTAGTAGTATAAATGTAACAGGAAGATGCTGGGTCAAACAAGCGAAAGAATGTAATCGACAAAAAACTACAAAAGTAGACACAAAATTATCTGATTTTACAAGCGCAAACGATGAATATAGGAACTATAAGAAATCCGAAAAAGAGACTTGCTTTTTTGCAGTTGTTTTTTTATAATGAAGCAATGAAAAAGACAAATGTACGCGATGGAAAGACATCTGTACATCGAAAAGGAAGGAGCTTACAATGTATTCATTGGACGAAGTAAAGGCAGCAGACGCTGAGGTGGCGGCAGCTATTGAGGGAGAGATGGCCCGTCAGAACAGCCATATTGAGCTGATTGCATCAGAAAACTGGGTATCGAAGGCTGTGATGGCAGCCATGGGAAGCCCGCTGACAAATAAATATGCGGAAGGATATTCGGGAAAGCGCTATTATGGCGGCTGTGAATGCGTCGATGTCGTAGAGAACCTGGCGATTGAGCGGGCGAAGAAGATCTTCGGCTGTGAATATGTGAATGTTCAGCCCCATTCCGGCGCCCAGGCCAATATGGCCGTGCAGTTTGCGATGCTGAAGCCCGGCGATACGATCATGGGACAGAACCTGGCCCATGGCGGACATCTGACCCACGGAAGCCCCGCAAATTTCTCCGGAACCTATTTCAATGTCGTTCCTTACGGTGTCAATGATGAAGGCTTTCTGGACTATGACGAGATTCTTCGCATTGCAAAGGAGTGCAAGCCGAAGCTGATTATCGCCGGAGCCAGCGCCTATGCGAGAACGATTGATTTCAAGCGCTTCCGGGAGATTGCGGATGAGGTAGGTGCTTACCTGATGGTCGATATGGCGCATATCGCCGGATTGGTGGCAGCAGGCCTGCATCCAAGCCCGATTCCCTATGCTCATGTAACGACGACGACGACCCACAAGACCCTTAGGGGACCGAGAGGCGGTATGATTCTCTCGGATGCGGAGACGGCGAAGCAGTTCAATTTCAATAAGGCTGTATTCCCGGGTATCCAGGGCGGTCCGCTGATGCATGTGATTGCGGCGAAGGCGGTATGCTTCCAGGAGGCTCAGCAGCCGGAGTACAAGGAATATCAGCAGCAGATCGTAAAGAATGCCCAGGCACTTTGCAAGGCTCTGATGGATCGTGGCATCAAGATCGTATCCGGTGGTACAGACAATCACCTGATGCTGGTAGATCTGACACCCTTCGACCTGACCGGCAAGGAGGTCGAGCATCTTCTGGATGCGGCGAATATCACAGCCAATAAGAATACGATCCCGAATGACCCGAAGTCGGCCTTTGTCACCAGCGGTGTCCGGATCGGAACCCCGGCTGTTACGGCCAGAGGCCTGAAGGAAGAGGATATGGAGACCATCGCAGAGGCAGTAGCGATGATGATCAAGGAGGGCGAGAGCGCGACCGAGAAGGCCAAGGCGCTGGTAAAGAGCCTGACCGACAAATACCCGTTAGATATGTAAATGCTATGAGGGAAAAGCCCCGGAGACCCATCAGGTCTCCGGGGCTTTTGAGTTAAGAATTTCTTAAATAGCATTTGGGGGGCGGATATGCTATACTGAAACTTAGTAGTAAGAGGTAACTATTCAGAACCAGCCCGAAGCACTTGCTGCTGAGGTTCTACACTTCGTTTCGGTTCGAGCTGAACAGACAT
>CAVFGF010000039.1:0-20123 GCA_963621925.1 Alistipes onderdonkii
CCGGCATTTACTCCCACTAGGCTAAGGAATCCTAGAGTGTGCGCCACCAACGGACACCCGGGCGGCAGCGTGCATCTGGCGAATGTACACAAACTTAGAGGCCGGAAGCGGCACCTAACAAATTTACGCAATTCCAGTGAATATCCGCGTCATGCAGCTACGGGCGCCCATCCCGGCTACTTTATACCACAATTCCAAGTGGAAAGTTTGAGTTAAAAAGTGTTTTCAAAAAAGGATGGATGAAAACGAAGGTTTTCATCCATCCTTTTTTCGTAACCCTTTTTCCTACTTTACGACTGCCTGCTCTGTCACATAATCCAGAATTTTATTCGAGAGAATATAGTTCTCAATCGTGCTCTTTCCATACTCTTCTTCAAAGTCTTCCGTGGACTCGGCACCGTACTCCTCTGCCAGCTCTTCAAGCTCCTCCTGGTATTCTTCGTCGCTGACCGTGATATTTTCGGCTTTGCCGATGGCATCGAGAGCCAGGGTCCAGCCGATCTGGAACTTTGCATTTTCCTGCAGCTTTTCCTCTGTCATGCCATAAGCCTCCAGCAGTTCCTCTGTCGTCATGCTGAAATAGGAGGCATACTGCTCATACTGCGCCTTCGTCTCGTCGATAATCGCCGTCACCTCGGAGTCCGCATACTCAAACTCAGAATCCCCTACAATTGCCTCCATCACCAGATAACTCTTGTTGGAATCCTTCGTCTCCTGCAGGCTCTCACGCGTTTCCTCTACATACTCATCCACGCTCTCATAATCCGTATTCTTCTGTACAAAGGCATCGTTCCACTCCGGTGTCACCTGCTCCTCGATGGCATTGATCGTCACTTCAAAGACCACATCCTGGCCGGCCAGGTCAGAATCACCGTAGTTCTCCGGGAAGGTCAGCGGAAGCTCAAAGCTGTCACCTACATTTTTGCCAATCAGCCCGTCCTCAAAACCATCAATAAAGGTATCGGATCCGATCTCCAGGTCATAGCCTCCCTCTCCGGAGGAACCATTTTCAAAGGCTTCGCCGTCCTTCTTGCCTACATAATCAATATTGACCCAGTCACCCTCCTCTACCGTCGTCTTGTCCAGCTTCTGGTAATCGGGGTAGGATGCCAGAAGGTTGTCGATCTCGCTCTGCACCTCGTCATCCGTGACCTCCACGTCTTCCTTCGCAAGCTCCACTCCCTTATAATTGCCAAGCTTCGTCAGCTTGCTGTCCGGATACTCCGAGGCGATCCCCGCATCCGTGCTATCCGCTGCACTGTCTGTACTCGTCGTTTTGCCGCAGCCTGTAAGCCCTACCATCACGCAGACAAGCACCGCTGCTATCCATCTTTTCTTCATCTTTTTCATCTCCTCCTGAGACATTCGCTTTTATTTAACTTCCGTATCATAACACATTTTCTTTTTGCGGGCAAGGAAGCCCCCTTCTTTTTCTTGCACTTATAAAAAAAAACTGCTATAATACTTTGCATGTGAAATTGCCCAGGAGGAACAAAGCATATGTCAAAGCTTGCGATTGTATTACTTGTGATTCTGCTGGTGCTGATTGCAGCGCTGGTAGTTCTCTATTTTGTAGGTAGAAAGGCGCAGCGCCGCCAGATCGCCCAGAAGGAACAGATGGATGCGGTAGCGCAGACCGTCAGCATGCTGATTATCGACAAGAAGAAACTGAAGCTGTCTCAGTCAGGCCTGCCGGAGCAGGTGATTCAGCAGACACCGAAGCTTCTTCGCCGGAACAAGCTTCCCATCGTCAAGGCCAAGGTTGGTCCGAGGATCATGACCCTCGCCTGCGATGCGCAGGTCTTCGAGCTGCTTCCGGTCAAGAAGGAAGTCAAGGTCGTCGTCAGCGGCATCTATATTACCGCTATCAAGAGTGCCCGCGGCGGACTCGAGGTTCCGGAGAAGAAGAAAAAAGGCTTCTTCAAGCGTCATTTTTCAAAAGAATCCTAAGGAAATGCTGATTTAATCAGTGTTTCCCTAAAGCAAAAAAGGAGTTCCGTTTCGGAACTCCTTTTTTTAGTTTAAGGATAAATTTCCCGCCTCCCGGGGCAGGATATGTATGTTGATATGGCACTCGGCCAATTGTTCTGCATTCACCTCCAGCAGATAATCTACGGCTACCTCTATCTTCTCTTCCGATTCTTCTGCTTTTACGCTTTTGGTAAATATTCCCAGTTCCAGCATTCCAAATGGCGTATGATAACGGCTCAGGGTCTTTTTCCCTTTTTCAAAGATCATCCGCGTATTCGTGAGTCCTCTTTTTAGTACTTCCAGGGAATCTTCACCGATTTTTATCGTATTGCTGATATGGCCTTCCATTCCCTCCAGGACTTCCTCATAGAGGACGTAATGCTTTCCGCCCCGTTCATAATAATCCGCTGCGGTGACAACTTCCACATCGCCGTCTTCCTCCTCCAGCATATGGAGGCCGGAGATGCTCAGCAAAACCTCTTTTTTCATAGCTTAATACTCCTCGATGGGAACCAGCTTCGCTGCCGTGATATCGATGGGCAGGATCGAATCCGCAAAAGCCCGGAACTTTTCCGCCTGGTCACTGACAAAAAATTCATAGGGATTTTCCTCGATTTTGCTTTTCCCTAAGTTCTCTATGCCTTCTTCCTTCAGAAGCTTTTTCAGCTCCATCGCTGTCTCGTAGGCCGGATTCACTAAGGTCACATCCGGACCCATTACCTCTGCCAGCATCGACCGCAGCAGCGGATAATGGGTGCAGCCCAGGATCAGGGAATCCACCTTTCGCTCCTTCATCTCCTGCAGATAGCGCTCTGCCACGATGCGGGTCACCGGATCCTTTCGCCAGCCCTCTTCCACCAGCGGTACAAAAAGCGGGCAGGCCTTCTCAAATACCTTTGCCTCCGGCCGCAGCCCCTGTATAAACTGCCTGTAAATATGGCTTCCGGCTGTCGCCGCGGTACAGATGACGCCGATATTACCGTTCCGGCTCTCCCTGGCTGCCACCCGGGCTCCCGGCCGCACCACTCCGATGACCGGGACATCTACCTCCTGCTGCAGCGCGTCCAGAGCATAGGCGCTGGCCGTATTGCAGGCCACGACGATGGCCTTAACCCCCCGCGTCTGCAAAAACCGCGCAATCTGACAGGAATAGCGGATGATGGTTTTGCCGCTCTTGCTTCCGTAGGGAACACGGGCTGTATCTCCAAAATAGACGATACGCTCCCCGGGAATCTGACGCATGATCTCCCGCGCCACCGTCAAGCCGCCGATACCGGAATCGAAGACACCCACCGGGGCCTCTCTTCGATCGTTCATTTATTTTTCCTCTTTCTTCTTCTCATTTTCGTGAATCGCATCCAGAATCGCCGTCATCTGATTGTCGATATGCTGTCCAATCATTGCGCATACAGCCTCTTTATCTCCTTTGTGAATGCTCTCGTAGATGGCTTCATGCTCTCCGTCCAGCTTCTCATGGCTGCCGCTGTCCTTCAGATACTCCAGGCGATAGCGGTACATCTGCTCCCTGAGATTGTTCAGGATGCTGATCAGGCGCTGGTTGTCCGTCGCTGCATAAATGATATCGTGGAAGCGCACATCCGCTGCCGCCAGGCTGGTATAATCGTCGGAATCCTTCAGCTTACGAAATTCTCTTCCCGCATCCGCAAGCTCTGCCAGCTGCTCCGGTGTGATCCGGTCGCAGGCAATCTCTGCTGCCATGATTTCCAGGGTACGGCGTACCTCCAGGACATCCTGCAGATCCTTCTCCGTAATGCTCGCCACGATGGCGCCTCTTCGCGGAATCATGACCACCAGGCCCTCCAGCTCCAGCTTCCGGATCGCCTCACGGATCGGTGTCCGGCTGACTCCCAGCCGATCGGCCAGATGAATCTCCATCAGACGCTCGCCCGGCTCCAGCTCGCCCCGCAGAATCGACTGCCGCAGAGTCTGGAATACCACATCCCGAAGGGGAAGATATTCATTAATCGTTGCATTCATCTCCTGACTCATCCTTCATTCCTCCTATTATTATACGGTGTGGTCAGAAACAGCTGTCTTGCCAGACGGCTTTTTCGAATCAAAGCCATCGCCCTGCGGGCCTGCATCCGATCCGCATAGATTCCAAATACAGTAGGACCGCTTCCGCTCATCAGCGCCACGGCGGCACCGCTGCGCTCCATCATAGCTTTTAGCTCCCCAATGACGGGATAGGCCTCTGCCGTCACGGTTTCCAATACATTGCCGCCCCGCAGGTTTGCAGCCATGGCCGCCAGATCCTGCTGCTTCAGGGCTTCCAATATCCCGTCGATATTCGGATGCTGCTCCGGCCGCAATTCATTTGCATGGAGATTCTCATATACATATTTTGTCGAGACGCTGATCCCCGGCTTCGCCACCAGGATATAGCAGGACGGCATCGGGGGCAGCTGCGTCAGCTTTTCTCCGATCCCTTCCGCCAGCGCCGTTCCCCGCATCACGCAATAAGGAACATCCGCCCCGATCTGTACCCCTCTCTCCATCAGGGCCTCCTGCCGAAGTCCCAGACCGTACATCCGGTTGATCCCGTAAAGTACAGCTGCTGCATCGGAGCTTCCGCCTGCCATGCCTGCGGCCACCGGAATATATTTCTTCAGGTCGATAAAAAGTCCGCCCGGAATCTCGAATTCATCAAACAGAAGCTTCGCTGCCTTATAGACCAGATTATTTTCATTCGACGGCAGATAGTAGAGATTCGTTCGAACCCGGATTCCCTCTTTTTCCTGCTTTACCAGAGAAAGCCGGTCAAAGATCCGCACCGTCTGCATAATCATCCTTACATCGTGGTATCCGTCCTCCCGTCTCCGGAGCACATCGAGGCCCAGATTGATTTTCGCCAACGCCTTTAACTGTATCTTATCCATAGTTTTGTACTTCCTGTGTTTTTTGTATACACAGTATAACAAAAAGCGGAAGAAAAAGCAAGAATTCCATGAAAACAACGATGAAACTTGTTTTTTTATTTCATATTTATTATAATATTTTAGAATTGCGGGAGCTGCTTTGCATCGAAGCAATTCGTGGATATCTTAGGAGGGTCAAAGCCCTTCCCCCAAGGAGGAAAATAATGCGTTTAAAAATGACCACAGCCGAGGACACAACCAATTACCGCTACAGCGGCGTCCTGGCTCACCCCACTTCCTTCCCGTCTCCCTACGGAATCGGTGATTTTGGAAAGGGTGCTTACGATTTTATAGATTTTCTGGCCGAGAGCGGCCAGCATCTCTGGCAGATTCTGCCAATGGTACCGATTACTTCCTTCGGCAATTCTCCCTATCAGGGCTTCTCCGTCTTTGCCGGTGAGCCGCTCCTGATCTCTCCCGAGCTGCTCCTGAAGGCGGGTCTTCTGACCCATGAGGATCTTAATAATGTCCCGAATTTTGACCCCGGTTGCGTCAATTATGACTGGGTTCGGGAATATAAGTATCCCCTTTACAAGAAGGCTTACGAGCGTTTTCTCGTATCCGATGACTCTGCGCTTCAAAAGGACTATGATGCCTTCTGCCAGAATCATGAGGACTGGCTTGCGGATTATTGCCTCTATATGGCCATCAAAGAGGAGCAGGACGGGCTTCCTTGGAGCAAATGGCCCGAGACCCTAAGGAATCTTACGAAGGAAAACCGCAGCTTCTGGGAAAAGGAGCTCCAGGGCGGCATTCACTATCAGGCCTTCCTGCAGTTCATCTTCCATATCCAGTGGCATGCGCTGAAGCAATATGCTAATGAGAAGGGCATCGCCATCATCGGTGATATTCCCATCTTTGTGTCGCCGGACGGTGCGGATGTCTGGGCCAACCGGAAGCTTTTCCAGGTCGATACGAATGGCTATCCCTCTTCCGTTGCCGGTGTTCCGCCCGACTATTTCAGCGCCACCGGCCAGAAATGGGGAAATCCCCTCTATGACTGGGAGGAGCATAAAAAAGAAGGCTACCGCTGGTGGATCGATCGCATCCGGCATCAGCTGGAGCAGGTGGATTATGTCCGCATCGACCATTTCCGAGGCTTTGAGGCCTACTGGGAGGTTCCGGCAGAAGCCGAGACAGCCATTACCGGAGAGTGGAAAAAAGGTCCGGGCGCCGATCTGTTCCAGGCGATTCAAAAAGAGCTGGGAGACGATCTGCCGATCTTCGCGGAGGATCTTGGACTTATTACACCGGAGGTCATGGCGCTTCGGGATCAGTTTGGCTTCCCCGGCATGCGGATTCTGCAGTTTGCCTATGAAGGCGGTGAGAGTACCTTCCTGCCCCATCAGTTCGATACCCGCAACTGCATCTGCTATACCGGCACCCATGACAATGACACCACCGTCGGCTGGTATCAGAATACCTCGGAATATGCCCGCGATAAGGTACGCCGCTATATGAATACCGATGCCTCCAGCGTCAGCTGGGACTTTATCCGTATTTGTCTCGGCACCATTGCCCGTTATGCGATTTTCCCGGTGCAGGATCTTCTGAAGCTTGGCAGTGACTGCCGCATGAATATGCCCGGAACCGCAGAGCATAACTGGGAGTGGCGCTTCCGCGAGGGGGAGTTGAACTCCGGCATGGCCGGCGGGCTTCGCCAGATGACCGAGCTTTTCGGAAGATAGGAGGCTGCCATGATTCGCTTAATACTTGTATGCATTGTTTTATTTGGTTTTTTAATCATCGGCATCCCGCTTCTATTTATCGAATGGGTTATCGGAAAATTTAATAAGGAATTCAAGGATTATTCCTCTCTTCGCCTCGTACAGGGCGCTTTCAAGCTGATTCTCTTCATGGCCGGTGTAAAGCTCACGGTCATCGGCGAGGAACATGTTCCAAAGGATCAGGCAGTTCTCTATGTAGGAAATCACCGCAGCTATTTTGACGTGGTCATGACCTATGCCCGCTGCCCGCGCCTGACCGGCTATGTCGCCAAGATCGAGATGCTGCGCTATCCGCTTTTGCGCTCCTGGATGAAGAATCTCTATTGTCTGTTTCTGGATCGAAAGGACCTCAAGGCCGGCCTAAAAACCATTCTTCAGGGCATCGACTATATCAAGAACGGCATTTCCATCTGTATTTTCCCGGAGGGGACCAGAAATCGTCACGACGAGCTGCTTCCCTTTAAGGAGGGCAGCATGAAGATGGCTGAGAAGACGGGCTGTCCCATCATTCCCATGGCCATTACGAATTCCGCGGAGATTCTGGAGGATCATATGCCGTTCATCCACAGCTGTCATGTGATTCTGGAATACGGCGAGCCTATCCTGGTCTCCGAGCTTTCCAAGGAAGAGAAAAAATTCCTGGGCGCCTATACGCAGCAAAAGGTTCAGGAAATGTTAGATAAAAATAAAGCTTTGGTTTAATGAGGAGGAAGTATGAAGATCGTAGTTTTAGCCGGAGGAACCAGCACTGAGCGGGATGTATCCCTGATATCCGGAAGTAATATTTACCGTGCCCTGAAAAGTCGGGGGCATGATGCCATTCTGATCGACCTGTATCTTGGCTATGAGGGCGAGCTTCCCGCAAATGAGGCTCTCTTTCAGGCTGACATAGACTGGGATAAGGATATCACCGCCATCTCTTCCAAGGCGCCGGACCTTTCCCACCTGAAGGAGCTTCGAAAGGACGGCGGGAAGAGTCTCTTCGGTCCGAATGTATTGACTCTATGCAATCTGGCAGATGTGGTATTTCTTGGGCTTCACGGAGCCAACGGCGAGGACGGTCGTGTACAGGCTGCCTTCGATCTGATGGGAATTCCCTATACCGGAACGGATTACCGCAGCAGCGCCATTGCCATGGACAAGAGCCTTTCCAAGCAGCTCTTTAACATAGCCGGTATTCCGACCCCCCAGGGCATTACCGCCAAAAACGGGGAAGCCATCGACCCGGCCTCCGTTCCCTATCCCTGTATGGTCAAAACCGCCTGTGGCGGCTCCAGTGTCGGCACCTACCGCGTCGAAAAACCGGAGGAGCTCCCTGCAGCGTTAAAGGAAGCCTATTCCTTCGGGGACGATGTCATCATCGAGCAATTTGTATCCGGACGGGAGTTTTCTGTCGGTGTCGTAGACGGAAAGGCCTATCCTATCATTGAGATTGCGCCCCTTACCGGTTTCTATGATTATAAGAATAAATATCAGGCCGGCAGCACCATCGAGACCTGCCCGGCAGAGCTTTCCGAGGAACTGACCCGAAAGATGCAGCACTATGCGGAAATGGTATTTGAAGCCCTGGGCATGCGTTCCTATGCGCGTATGGACTTTATGCTCGATACCAAGACGGAGGAGATGTACTGCCTGGAGGCCAATACCCTGCCCGGCATGACTCCCACCAGTCTTCTTCCCCAGGAGGCCGCGGCTCTCGGAATGTCCTTCGAGGATCTCTGCGAGAAGCTGATCGAGGTTTCTCTGAAAAATAATGAGGTATAAATCATGAAGCACCTTTCGTTAGAAGCCATTGCAAAGGCCTGCGGCGGCACCTATGTCGGCGAGGAAGCCAAAAAATCCCTCGAGGTCGAGGGCATCGTCATCGACAGCCGTAAGGTGGAGCCGGGCTTTCTTTTCGTCGCTGTCAAAGGGGAACGCGTCGACGGTCACAGCTTTATTCCCGCCGTCTTTGAAAAGGGGGCTGCCTGCGTCCTTGTCGAAGATGCCCCGGAAAATCCCGCAGGACCCTATATTCAGGTTTCCTCGACTCTGCAGGCCATCCAGGACATCGCTGCCTACTACCGTCAGACCCTCACGATTCCCATTGTCGGCATCTCCGGCAGCGTCGGGAAGACCAGCACAAAGGAAATGATTGCCTCGATTCTCGGGCAGCATTTTCATGTTCTGAAAACTGAGGGTAATTTTAATAATGAAATCGGCCTGCCGCTTACGATCTTCCGGATTCGGAAGGAGCACGAGGCCGCTGTATTGGAAATGGGCATCAGTGATTTCGGAGAAATGACCAAACTTGCCCGTATGGCAAGGCCGACCGTCTGCGTCCTTACCAATATCGGACTTTGCCATCTCGAGAATCTAAAGACCCGCGACGGCATCCTGAAGGCAAAGACAGAGATGTTTGCAGAGGCTATGCCCGGAGCGCAAATCATCGTAAACGGAGATGATGACAAGCTCATCACCCTGAAGGATCGCTCGCCGAAACCGACCTTCTTTGGACTTTCGCCCTCCCTCGACCTGTATGCAGAAAATATCGAAAATCTCGGTCTTCGCGGCAGCCGCTGTGATTTCGTCACAAAGTCCGGCCGCTTCACCGCCACTATCCCGATCCCGGGACACCATATGGTCTACAATGCCCTGGCCGGAACAGCCGTAGGGCTGGCTCTGGGTCTGACCCTTGACGAAATTCGGGCCGGCATCGAGGCGCTGCAGCCGGTAAGCGGAAGAAATCATTTGATCCATACGGAAAACTGGGAAATTCTGGATGACTGCTACAATGCAAATCCGGTCTCCATGGCAGCTTCCCTCGATGTTCTGACCAATGCCCTCGGCCGAAAGGTCGCGATTCTCGGTGACATGGGCGAGCTCGGTGCGGACGAAAAGCTGCTACACTACAACGTAGGCTGCCATGCAGCGAAGGATGGCATCGACGTCATCCTCGCAGTCGGCGACCTCTCTCGGGAGCTGGTAAAGGGTGTGGAGGCTTCCGAGCCGGAAGGGAAGCTTCTCTGCCGGCATTTCGAGACAAAGGAAGCGCTCCTTGCTGCACTGCCCGGGCTTCTGAAGCAGGGCGATTCGATCCTCGTGAAAGCTTCCCATTTCATGGAGTTTCCGGAGATCGTACAGTGGTTGGAGGCGCACGGCGGACGCTGAGGTTGAAGTTAGACATACAGCCGGAGCCGGAGCCAGTTTTCCACGTCGGGCGCAAATAGACCCTCCTTAGGAAAACATGGTCTCCGACCCCGGCTGTTTCTCTACGCTCCGAACCAGCTTCCGCGCGGGCGCAAATAGACCCTCCTTAGGAAAGCATGGTCTCCGGCTCGTTCCTTCTCCTTACTGTACGAATCCTTCCTGCACAATATCCTGGATAACCTCCGTCGGGATCTCAAACTCTACAACTCCCATCGACATCGGTCCCACATCCCCCTCATTGAAGACGATAACCAATTTTCCTTCCTCATTGATATAGAAGGTGCTGTCTGCTGTAATCGCATTGAAATCCCACTCCGGCGTATCGCTGTCGAGCCAATAAATGACATTCTCGTCGGCGGCCATTTGCTCCTTCATCTGCTCCTTGATATTCTTGCTGATGGGATCGATGAAGTTGGTTCCTTCTTTGAAGATGCCGCTTAAGTTAATCATCTTTCCGGTCTGCTTGTCGATATGGTAAATTTTTACTGTTTCCTCACCACTGGCCATGACCACCAGCTTATTAAAGCGGATAGAGTACAGGCGATCGGTGTCCGTGATGACTTGATAGTCCAGGTTCACCTCCTGGTGGCCTTCGCCATCCGCAGCTTCCACATCTGCCTGATACTGCGCGATGATTTTATCGGTATACTCCTGGATACTCTGATTGATGGCATCGGTACCATCCTGATTTACTGTGCCGCCCTCGTTCTTCACCTCTACCTCCGGCACCTTCACGTTGGCGCTCATGTCATTGGTGGTGTCCTCGTAGCTGCGGAAGGTAACGACCTCCGCAATGGCTCCGATGACCGGAATCTTGGCCATGGCATGGGCAATGGTTGCTCCCGAATTCGCCATTACGGTGATCGCAATGGCTGCCGCTGCGACGGCACCGCCTGCGGTTTTCACAATCATCATCCAGGTATGCTGCTTTTTCTTCATCTGTAATTTCTCCCTTTCTTTTTCCAACTCTTTTTTCCCGTCCTGAATACCTGCCTCCACACGTGCGCGAAGCTCTGCCGGAATCGGGATCTCCTGATATTCTTGTTTCATTTTTTCTAATCTCTCATCCTTCATAGAGTTGTTCTCCTTCCGTTAATTCGATGCGAAGTTTTTTCAGACTTCGATACAGGATTGTTTTGACAGTATTTGTGTTTTCCTGCAGGATATGCGCGATATCATTCAGCTTTCGGTCCTCGAAGAACCTTAAAACCACCACGGCTTTTTCCCGCTCATCCAGAATCTTCAAGGCCTCCAGAGTATCAAAATCCTGATAGGCATCTTCCTTCCCGATCTCTCCTGCTTCCTCCAGAGCTACTTCCTGTTTTCTGCTGCGGATCAAATCCACGGCTGTATTCATCACGATACGCCAGAGCCAGGTACGGATGTAGCTTTCCTGCTTCACGCGGTCTGCATGCTTCATCGCTTTGCAAACGCTTTCCTGCACGATATCCAGCGCGTCTTCTTCGTTTCTGACATAGGTATAGGCCAGCCGGTACATCGCTTCGTAATTGTCCAGGATCTGCTCTTCTACCTTTTTCTGTAAAGACGGTATCTTCATCCTTGCTATTTCTCTCCTTTCTGCCTTTCTATTTATTAGACGGTGGAGCCGCAAAAAAAGTTTTAAGCTTTCCATATTTTTTTGATAAATCAAAATTACCCCGGCAAAAAGTGTCTGTCAACCAGCACTTTCTGCCAGGGTAAATCATTGCTCTATGTGCAAAATTCTCTTTTAGAAGCTGTGGCCGCCGCCGGAGCTGCCTCCTCCGTCAAATCCGCCTCCACCACCGCCGCTGCTGCCTCCTCCGTCGTATCCGCTGCCTCCGCTGCCGCTGCTTTCGGATTCCGTATAGGTATAGGTTCGCGTACAGGTTTTTTCAAGCTCCAGTTCAAATCGATTCTTGTCGAAGGGCTTGCCCTTCTCATTCTCCTTGCGAAGAGCTGCTTTTCTCGACAGATTCAGGTAGAGGTAGTTCAACAAAAAGCCCAGAATAATCGCCAGGAACAGGTTGTTGATCCACTGCATCGGCCGCCGGATACTGCTGCCGGAGAGTAGTCTCAGACATTGTTCGAAGGCACTGATAGCACACTGGTCATAGCGCCCTGCGCTGGCCAGACGATAGATATTGTCCGTGATCGAGGTCGCATCCCGATTGCGGATGATATGTCTGGTCGGACCGGTGCAATATACATAGATCTCGCGGTGATACAGATCGATCGTAAACAGCACCACCGGTGTCTTCTTGGAGCTGCCATAATAGCCCGCGCAGACCTTCTCGCAGACCGTCGCTGTCTCAGAGGCTTCATAGGTATCCGTCGTATAAAAAATGACATTGGCATAGGCAGCGATAGGCTCCATGCTTTCCAGAACTGCGTCCTTTTCCTCCTCGCTGACCAGTCCTGCCTTGTCCTCATAAATGATGTCATACTCCAGGCCGTCATAGAATTCTGCTTCCTCTGACACTTCCGCAGCAGCTGCAAGAGATATGTTCCCTTCTGCCAGAAGGCTTCCAAATCCTATACTCAAAACAATCATCGCTGCGAGTGCAGTTTTCCAAAGAAGGTGCTTTTTCTCTTTCCTTTTATCCATGATGATGCCCTCCCTTGTAAAGTTCAAATTGTGGCATCGGCCGGGAACAACAGAGGTTGTAATCCCGGATAATCTCCAGCAGCATCAGGATATCCACGCCGAAGGCTGCCATGACAGCGCCGTAGTACCACAGATCCTCCACAGGATTTAGAAAGGCCGTCACTCCCAGAAGCACCGTCATACCCAGGCATAGCCAGTCCACGGGCAGGGTGCGGGTCTGATTTTTCCAAAGCTTTCTCCGCTTTGGCATATCCTTTCGCAGGATCTTCAGCTGTATCACCGCCGAAACCAGTGCCGTAAATACCTTCAGCGAACTGCTGCTCTCGATATAAGCCGTATCGCTGAACATCGCAACAAAAAACGCAAGCACAAAAATCCCCACCGGAACCGCGAAGATGCAGGCTGTCACGAGCAGACAGCCATGCCATTTATCATTTCCCAGACGCTTTTTTCGGCGCCGCTTCTTTACCTTATATTCCCGTTCAATCTCCCGCCTGTAGAGCTTTTTGATATTGGAATGCCACAGCAGGCACAAAATCACATTGAACATCGCTGTGATGCCCAGCATGGTCTTGGCTGTAAACATCAAATCCTGGAAGAGACTGAAGATCACAAACAGCACGGCTGCCAGAATCAACGATACTTTTGTAAATTTTTTCCTGTCTATCGGCACATCGCAGCTGATATTTTGGTTCCGACCCTCGATGGCAGCATAGGCCACCCGGCCGCCATTTCGATAGGACAGAAACCAGACCGGCTTCAGCACATCCCCCACATATCGTGTCCGTATCTGTGGTTCCTCCGTGGCTCTGGTGACCTCCATACCGGCCACCTTTTGATTCAGCTGTTCCTCCAGTCTCTGCCCTGCTGCAGCCTCTGCGTAAGACACATAGGTCTCCGGCGGCACATCTGCCGTATCCGCGTAAAAACCGCAGAGGAAACCGGGACGGAAGAGCCGTCCTGCCCCCCGATCGATGGGATCCTGAATCCGCTCACTCTGCTCCGCCGGGAAGGCCGAGGAAGCCGCATGGGTGATATCCGTCACTTTTCCGGAGGCATAGACGTCCACGTTCCACTCTTTGACGGTATAGACCTTTTTTCCTTTTTTCTTTTTGCCGCTGCTCGTCGTCTTTCCCCGCATCCGGTATTCTCCCTCGGCCTCGGCCTCATAGGAATGACAGGGCACGTAGATACCGCGGAATTCGTGATCCCCTGCCGGATTTTTGTATTCCTCCGGCACATAAGCGCATTTTTTTACAAATTCCTGAAATCGCTTCCGGCAGTCCGCCCGATCCACGGTAAAGGGAAAGATGCGAAGCGGTACCTTGATCTGCTCCGTCCTTTGCTCCAGGACGGCAGAAGCACCGCAATAGCTGCAAAAACCGGCAATCGTATGGTCATTGGTATAAATCTCTCCGCCGCACTGGGGGCAGCGAAAGGCCTGAATCTCATATAGGTCCTGCTCCGCGCCCTTTCTTTTTACACTGTCTACCGGAAAAACACTCTGGCAGCTGCCGCATTTCAGCTTGCCAAGCTTGATGTCGTAGAGAAGCTCACTGCCGCAATTTGGGCATCCGTACATGGTATCACCTCCGCTTTACTGTTCTTTTTTTATTGTATCAGACTCTACCGCAGTCTGTATAGCGATTTCGCCAAAAAAAGGGACTGCCGATTTCTGCTATAGTACCTTGCAATAAACCTGTAAAATACATATAATAAAGGCATATTGATACTTGAAAAGTATCGTACAGGAGGCAGGCATGGAGCTTAGACATATTCGTTATTTTAAGGCAGTCGCCGATGAAAAAAACTTTACCCGGGCAGCGGAAAAGCTGAATATCGCCCAGCCGCCCCTGAGTCGTCAGATCCAGGATCTGGAAAAGGAGCTGGATACCAAGCTCTTTCTTCGAAGTCCCCACAGCATCGCCCTGACGGAGGAGGGGGAACTCTTTCTTCAATACGCCAACCAGATTCTCGACCTGGTAAATAAATCCGCCGAGGAGGTTCGGGAGGTCCGGGAGGGACTCCAGGGCATGCTCTATATCGCTTCCGTAGAGGGCTGCTGTCCCCATCTCTTTTCGGAATGGATCGCTTCCTTTCAGCAAAAATATCCTCATGTCCAGTACAATCTCTGGAACGGCAACTCCGACGATGTCAATACTCGCGTCTCCAAGGGACTCTGCGAGATCGCCATGATTACCGCCCCCTATAACAAAGAAGGCTTTGAGGTTCTGCCTGTCTGCCGGGAGCCCTGGGTAGCTCTCTTACCCCATGAGCATCCCCTGGCCAAGCTTCCGGGAGACTCCGTGTCGCCAAAGCAGCTTCTTCCTTACGATCTCCTGATTCCCTCCCGGGAATCCAGGAAGCAGGAGATCGATCAATGGTTTCTGGATACCGGTAAAAAGCCCATTATTCGGGGGCGCATCGCCCATATGGTCAACGCCTATGAGCTCAGTCTCCACGGAGTCGGCATCTCCATCTACCCGGCCTCCATCTCCTCTCTGATTCGGGCAAATGAGCTATGCGTAAAAAAAATCAGCCACCCGGATGCCTATGCCTCTTACGCCCTGATCTGGAGTAAGAATCATCAGTTATCCCATGTGGCTGAGGAATTTATCCTGCATGTTGAACAGTTACTAATGCAAAATCCATGAAACTCGGCTTTCTTTTTACGCCATAAGAACTGCGACAATAAGAGCCGGCAAAAGATTTGCCACCTTGATGGTTTTGGGCCAAATCAAGTTTACACCGACGCAGAAGATTAGGATATTGCCCACCATGGACAGGCTGTTCAGCACATCTTCTGTCATATAGCCGGACAGAACCACGGCCAGGGCGGTAATCAGTCCCTGCCAGACTGCCACTGGGATGAAGGAAAAGATACAGCCCTTTCCCATGGAGGAGGCCATGATCAGCACGATGACAAAGTCCAGGATCGCCTTTGCCACCAGGGTGGTATGATCACCGTACATGCCGTCCTGAATCGCTCCCATAATGCCCATGGCTCCGATACTGACGGTCAGGGAAGCGGTCAGGAAGCCATTGATAAATTGGCTGTCCCCGTCGCTTCCGGTCTTATGCTTCAGCCAGGCTCCGAAGTCTTCAAAGCGCCCGTCGATATCGATGATTTCGCCCACTACCGCGCCGATCACCATGGAGAGAACGACGGTCATCGAGCCCGTTGTATCCAGGGAATCCCCCTGCTCTGCCGTCACCAGCATCTTGGCAAAGGTACCGCTGGCTCCGAGAAACATCACCGAGAAGCCGGAAGCCTTGATGATGGTCTCCTGGTAACTTTCCCGGATGATCTTTTTGCAGCATATCCCCAGGATTCCTCCCACGATGATGGCCAGCGCATTGATTAGGGTTCCCAAACCGCTCATTTTCAGTCTCTCCTATCTTTTTTTACTTAACTTTTCCCAGTTTAATACTTCTTTTTTGAATTTGCAACCCTCTTTCCTTTTATTCCTTATCCGTTTTCTTCTTTCTGATGAGTGGAGCCGCTAATGCAATGATGTTCCATAATAAAGAAATACCGGAAATCACGACTGCTGCTGTAGCAAGTGCTCTTGCACTATCATCCGCGGATGTATTGCTATCAGCCGGTTCTGCCACAGCTGTATCCGTATCGGCTCTCACAAGTCCGGCATTGATGGAGCTGCCATCAGACATATACAGGATCAGGTAGCCCTCGCTGTCGATCTGGGCATCATCGATTCCACGTCCGTCTGCACCGTCCTCGCCGTCCTCGCCATTTGCTCCGTCTTCGCCGTCTGTTCCTGCGGCCTTCACTCCGGTATCCTCTCCGTGAACCCACCAGTTGCCGTTTCCACCGATATACGGGGTATCATCCTCGCGGTAAATGAACTCGTTGGACCAGACGCTCTCATATTCTTTGTCATCTACCGTTTTCACCGTCGTTACAATATAGGTATATTGACCGCTCAGATCCAGATTTTGGATCGCATAGGTTGTCGTATTCGCATCAAGTTTCTCTGATACCTTCGTATAATTCCCGTCCGTATCCTTGCTGTAAACATAGTAGCCTGTCACCTCGGGATGACCGCTCTCGGTGTCCGACTTGGTCCAGGTAAGTGCCAGGTCAAAGGTCTCCTCGCCTTTTGATATAGTTCCCTGCAAATCATCCACCGCCCTTGGGGGAGAAGAAAGATTCGTAATACTGTAGCCGATAAACGGGGTCAGATTGCCATCCGCTCCGCTTAAGTGGCGCTTCCACTGCCCGAGCTTCCAATGGAAGCCGTAGGAGTCCACTACACTGGCCGGGATGCCGTCCGCTACGAGGCTTTGCTTATCGATACTGGTGACGCTGCAGCTGGCTCCCACTGCGGTACCCTTGGAGGTGGATTGTCCTTTACCGTCGCTGTATTCCAAACTCGTGGTAACCCCATGGGCTCCCGCCTTGATGGAGCAATTGAAGAAAAAGCCATGGGACATCTCCACGCTCTCTGTGGTGGTATTCTCCTTCGTCCAGGATACTTTATCCAGCGTTCCGTTATAACCCAGGGCAAACTCGGATTTGCTGATGGACTTTGCATTAAGATCCGCACTCATATTATCCCAATTTTCGTGGTTATAAAGGTAGGGATCTCCTTCATTTCCCTCCATCCAGTTCGCAGCCGCGTCAATCTTCTTCAGGGAATAAAACGTTGCTGAATCCTTCCTGTCCTCCATGTATGTATTATATTGATCTACAAAGCTGTTATAGCTGTCAATGGATAGCTGCTCATAGACCGGCCCCTGAGGAATAGCGGTCTGCATGACGGTTTTATTATTCCAGGTACCGTCGGACTTCTGGATATCGTATTCATAGACGAAGACCGGTGTCCGGCTCACCACTACGCTGTTATAGGCCTGGGCCGAGAAGCTCTGGCTATATTCCTCGTGCAGGGAGCGCTCAAAAGATTTCGTCCAGTCCATGGCATAGCCGGTTTCGATCGGCACGTTCTGGTTTCTGGCACATTTTATGAGACCGAATAGGACACCGCAGACGATGGAATGGCAGTCTGCCCTCAGCATCGGAGCGGATGGAACCGAACATCCCCTGGATTATACTGTCGCACCGCAGGCGGGAGACCGCTTCCGGCTGGAAACCGTACTGTCCCCTGTTTCGGAATATGGAAATCTGATATTCGAAACGACAGGCTTAGAGCTTACGATCACGATCAACGGCAATGAAGTCTGGCATTCGGATTCCGGTATTCCGGAAGGTGCAGCGTGACTGGCGCAGGCATCGATTCCCATGCCTTTTGACACAGAATGTCTGATCACCATGACCGGAACGGTCAAAAGCACAGACTCTCTCCTGTTTCCTCCCCTGCTCCGCTTTGTCCCGGTAGATTCGGAAGCCGCCAGCAATTATGCATATGCCAATTATTATGGTATTCCCGCCGGGATTACGACAGCCGTCACCCTGCTGATTGCCGGGCTGTTCCTGCTTGAGTTATCCGCAGGTCAGAGAGGCTGGCGTCTCATTCCCCTTTTTCTTGCAGCTGCCGGTCTTACGATGCAGTGGATGGCAAAGGGAATGGGGGCTTTTTTCCTGAATCAGACCCTGGCAGACCTTCTGAACCGTCCCCTGTTCCGTTTGCTTCTCCTTCTGCTGCTGATGCTTTTTCTTATATGGAACCAAAAAAGAAATTTACCATCAATACGATATTGCAGGATGCTGCCTATCGATCCGCATCCTCCGGTATTGCCTTTGAGGCAAAGGTTGCTGTTCCGGAAAAATTGATGATTTCTGAAAAGGATTTATGTGAACTCTTGATGAATATGCTGGATAACGCGATTGAAGCTGCAGACTTGTGCTTAGAGAAGAAATGGATACGGTTTCAGGC
Organism: Alistipes onderdonkii; assembly: GCA_963621925.1. Taxonomy (GTDB): domain Bacteria; phylum Bacillota; class Clostridia; order Lachnospirales; family Lachnospiraceae; genus Laedolimicola. Next base: position 18,269 of record CAVFGF010000039.1, read on the forward strand.
AGAGGTTCGAAACGGATTTCTCGCCGTGAAATGTGAAAATTCTTTTTCCGGGACAGTGATGATGGATAAAAGCGGCACTTATCTCACCACAAAAGCCGATTCGGAAGACCATGGATTTGGACTGAAGCTCATGAATGCCGTTGCCGAACGATACGGCAGTATTCTCGATATCACCCTATCGTCCGGAAATATCTTTACGATCCAGACAGCACTCAAGCTTCCTGATTCATGAGTTTCATTTACAAATTTATATAGCGGACAAAGGCGCTTTGAAAAGCTCGGTAATACATCCTTCCAACCGGGAGCTGCTGCCCATTGTCCACCAGAAGTTCCCTCCGTCCGATTTCCTCTACCCTGCCAAGATTTATCAAAAAGCTGTTATGGCAGCGCGTAAAATGGTCGGACGGAAGCTGTTTTTCTATTTCGGTGAGCGAAATATAATAGGTTTTGGAATCCTCCTTCTGATGGATGATCACATGGTGATTGCGGCTTTCGAGATAGTAAATATCATCTATGGATAAGTGCAACAATTTATTCCCAATATGCAATGCGACTGTCTTCGGCAGAAAATTCCATTTCAAATCCGTATGGATTGCTTTCTCCAGTACTTCCTGCCTGACCGGTTTCAACAGGAAATGAATCGGCTGTACATCATAGCCTTCCACAAGATAATCATCATAAGCCGTCACAAAAATGATAGACACACGGTCATCCCTATCCCGCAGAGAGTGTGCTAATTCCATGCCCGTCAGTCCATTCATTTGAATATCTAAGATCAGCAGATGATAGGCGTCCTGCTGTAAATTCAGCCTCCTGCGAAGTTCATCTGCAGACTGAAACACTTCCAGTTCATATGGTATATCTTCCTTGTCCAATATTTCGCGGCAAAAAAGACTCAATCGTTCCAAGATCCTGCTGTCATCATCACAAATGGCTATCTTGTATACACTCACATTCTCACCTGCATTTCCATGTAGTCTTTGAAATCTGCAGCCGCTTTTGTCACAGACGACTGACCAATTTATGTAAGGTTTCTACTACCAGCTCCAGTTCCGTTTTCTTTATTGTACTTTACGGCATTGCTCATGATATTCATGAGCAGTCGTTTCACATGTCCGGCACTTCCGACCAGTTTCCAATGACGAACCTGAAAATCTTCCCGGATCAGGGGCAGACCCTGCTCCATCTTTTTCCGCAAAGATCTCATCAAGAACCTTGGCGATCGCTTCAAGGCTGACAGGCTTGATAATGTGTCCGTTCATTCCCGCCTTATATGCCCTCTGCTTATCCTCCTCGAAGGCATTGGCTGTCATGGCAACGATCGGAATATTGGCTTTTTTATTATCCGCCAGCGTTCGGATTTCTCTTGTGGCTGTATAGCCGTCCATCTTCGGCATCTGAACATCCATCAGAATAAGGTCATATTTATCTGCCGGTGCAGCCTCAATTGCTGCAACAGCAACATCTCCGTCATTGGCACAATCAATTGTCATTCCGGTTTCTTCCAGAATTGCCGTAGCGATCTCACGGTTCAGTTCATTGTCTTCTACAAGAAGGATCCTCTTGCCACTGTAATCATATTGCTTCTTACCATTATCCTTCCGATCTTCCTTCGTCTCCTGCTTAGTGCCTGCCGGCTGCATCAGTACCTTGCGAAGCTCGGACATAAAGATCGGTTTTGATACAAATGCGGTAACACCTGCCTGTCTGGCCTCATATTCAAAGTCCGCCCAGTCATATGCAGTCAGCACGATGATCGGAACCTCTTCGCTGATGACCTTTCTGATCCTTCGGACAGTTTCAATGCCATTCATATCCGGCATCAGATAGTCAATGATATAAACCTGGTATTCAT
>CAVFGF010000040.1:0-19880 GCA_963621925.1 Alistipes onderdonkii
CTCGGCATGGTAGAGGGTGTTCTGACGATGATTCCTTCGGCAAAGGTCGGTCATATCGGTCTGTATCGAAATGAAGAGACCCTGGAGCCGGTGGAGTACTATTGCAAGATCCCGAAGGACTGCAGCGAGAGAGATGTTTTCGTGGTAGATCCGATGCTGGCTACCGGCGGCTCCGCCATCGCAGCGATTCAGATGCTGAAGAACCGCGGCGTAAAGAATATGCGTTTCCTCTGCATTATCGCAGCGCCGGAGGGTGTCGAGAAGCTGAAGGAAGCACATCCGGATGTCGACATCTATATCGGAGCCCTGGACGAACACCTGAATGAGCACGGCTATATCGTACCGGGTCTGGGAGATGCCGGCGACCGTATCTTCGGAACCAAGTAAGGAGCTCTTATAGACCATCAGTCATTGCGATTGCAGTGACCGGTGGTCTATTTTGAAAGCGGGATCCCGCCCCGGGTTGCTTCCACACCGCTGTTGCAAGTGGGAAGTTTGAGTTGATAATATATGGACGGGAGAGTATACTGTTTGCAACAGAATTTATTATGAGGGCTATTCAATATTCAGAGCTGAAGATTTATAAATGTAGACGGTACGGGAGGTAAAAGACATGGGAAATAAGCGGCAGGATTATATCAGCTGGGATGAATATTTTATGGGTGTGGCGAAGCTTTCGGGGATGCGCTCGAAGGATCCGAATACACAGGTGGGAGCCTGCATCGTCAGTCAGGACAACAAAATCCTGTCCATGGGCTACAACGGTTTTCCGAAGGGCTGCGATGATGATGAATTTCCTTGGGCGAGAGAGGGAGAGAGTAATGAGACCAAGTATCCCTTTGTGACCCATGCGGAACTGAATGCGATTCTCAATTACCGCGGCGGCAGCCTGGAGGGTGCGAAGATCTATGTCGCCCTGTTTCCCTGCAATGAATGCGCGAAGGCCATCATACAGGCCGGCTTGAAAACCGTCGTCTATGCTTGTGATAAATATGCAGATACGCCGGCGACCCTGGCCTCGAAGCGGATGTTTCGGGCGGCGGGGGTAGAACTGGTGTCCTATCATCATACCGGACGGCAGATCGAGCTGGAAGTGTAAGAGTTAGGGAAACGCTGATTTAATCAGCATTCCCTTAGATACATTCTTTTTCAATGATACAATGATGCTTCTTACTCACTTTATCATAATTAATGCCAACCAACAGCACATCTCCGCGATAATCTGCCAGTTTTTCGATATAATTCTTTTCTTTTATCTGTTGAATCGCGCTTTTTGCGCTTCGATTCCATTTTAGTTCGACAATAAGAGCCGGGGAAGCAGAGATTTTCCGGGGGAGAAAAACAAGATCTGCGACCCCTTTTCCGCTGGGAAATTCCCGTAGCATTACATATTCTTTTCGCGCGCTGTAATACGCAATGGCGATAACGCAGCTTAATGCGTTTTCATCATTGTACATCAAAATGGAAGTGTTTTCCTGATGAGCCCGGTCGAGGGCGGCCGCAACGGCTTCTGCATCCATGTGCAAAGTGGAATCCAGAAGTTTTTCCGATTCCGACAGAAGGCGGGAAACCTCGCCCCATTCCTTCCCCTCAACGGCATTTCGAAATTCTCCGGCTACCTCCTGATTGGGGATTGACACCTCCTCTTTCTCAGCGTCATAAGCCAGATATCCCAGATGAACCAGGAGCGTCATGACGTCGTCGCGGCTTCCGAAGCTTGTCATATCATTCTGAAACTTGCGTGTGCTGATATGGCATTTTCCACCGCTGAGCATCTGAACAACGGCGTCCTTCAGGCCATCCAGGTTCATGTCGATATAGAGCTTTAAGGCCTCGTAAGTCTCCGTATTGGTCCAATAGCTCTTAAAACGCTTACTTTGCAGGGCATCGATGACGGATTTGGGGTTGTAGATATGACAATTATCGGGAAAACGATACCCGTCATACCAAAACTGCATTTCTTCGAAGTCCTTATGATGCTTTTGACACAAAGCCTGTACCTCGGCTTCGGTAAATCCAACATAATCAGCCAGAATATCCGGATCTGTCATAGAATACTCGTAAAAAATATTCAGCGCGGAATGTGTACCGTATTTCTTTATGGGTAAAATACCGGTCATATAGGCCAGCTTGACGTAGATACGATCCTTCAGTAAATCCTGCAGAAAGTCCAGATACTTTTTCTGTGCATTTTTGTTCTGCCTGGACTCACGGAATATACAATCCCATTCATCGATGATGAAAATAAAGCCCGTATGTTCTCTTTCTTCTTTCTCAAAAACAGTCATGAGCGCATCCGGAAGGCGCATTTTATTCTGACCCAGATATTCAGGATATGCATGAAAGAGTTCCTGATTCACAACCTGTTCTATATATTCGGGAAGCAGTTCTGCTTTTCCGGCTCCGGTTAAGAGCTGCTGCATATTTAAAAATATGACATTATACTGATTCAGATACTGGAGATAACTGTCCGTTTCAGCGATGTTTAATCCGAAGAACAGAGAGACAGACTGATTTCCTCTGCTATAATAAGCAGACAACATATTGGCAGCCATGGATTTCCCAAAACGTCTGGGACGGCTCACGCACAGGAATCTTCTGTTTTTTCCCAGAACCTGATTGGTATATGCAATCAGTTCTGTTTTATCTACGTAAATATCGTCTTCCACAGCGATACGAAATGCTTCGTTAGTCGGATTGAGATAAAAACCCATAGCTAGCCTCCTCTGAATTGCTGCCTCTATTATAACGAATTATTTGAATTGCGTAAAGAATGAAAGTGCTTCAGTCCTCCGGCTGGTACGACTCCACCGCGTCTCTTGGATCCTTTTACTGAAAATTGTTTACCAGGGTCAGCGAATCATGCTCCACAAACTCCTTCTCCCCGGAGCGGCGGTTGTAATAGGTTCTCTTATATACATCCGGATCCGCCAGCTGCAGGAAGGCAGAGGGGGTATAGCCGGTAATATCCTTGAAGACCCGGTTGAAGGTACGGATATTATTGAAGCCGCAGGCCAGGGCCACATCGGTGACCTTCCTTTCTGTATTGCGAAGCAGGGAGGCGGCCTGTTCGACCCGGACGAGATTCAGATAGGTCACAAAATGAATGCCCATCAGCTTTTTAAAGGTTTTGGAAAAATGACTGTTGCTGAAATTCATCCGCGAAGCGGCATATTCCAGGGTGATATGATCGGCATAATGTTCATCGATATAGGTCAGAAGATCCTGGAGCTCCCGGAGCATCCGGGATCGTCGGTCATCCGGCAGCTGCTCCGCGTCGGTTCGGGGATGGCAGCGCTTCAGAAGAGCCCAGAAGGTCTGGATAGAAGAAGTGACCACCTCCTGGTAAAAGGGTTTCTTCTGCTCCAGCTCCCGGGAAACCGTGTCGATGAGAACATTCAGTCGGTCAGACAGCCCGTGAGCCTCCAGCTCCGCCTTTGTCACCAGCGGATGCACGAAGCCTGGATTCTGGAAAATCGTTCCGAGAATCGAAGTGTCAAAAATGATAAAATCCAGAGAATTGTCCATACCATGGGAATCGCTGTAATGGATCATACCGCTTTCGCAGATGGCCAGATCACCGGCCTTGGCCAGAAAGGTCTGATCGGTGATGCTTAAACAGCAGGAACCGGAGCGCACATAGATGAGCTCGATTTCCTTGTGCCAATGGGCGAGAAAGCCGATATTGTCATACCTGGAATGCCAGACCATATAGTCGGAATCATAATTTCGCACTTCATGGAAAGCTTTCATAATAAATATTCTCCTGCTATGTGAAATTTCGGTCGAAATTGATAAAAGATGTTTTTTTTCTGCAGAAACAGTATAACAATCAGCACAAAAAATGTCCATATGAGAACAGAAAATTACGTGCATTTTTTAAAAAAGTGTTATATAATGTGGTTATAAGAAACGGGAACTGTTACGAAATGTAACAAAATGGCAGCAGCCCGGAAAGGGAGCAGCTGCACGACTTGTAAAATGGAGGGTTTGAAAGTGGCAAAATCTAGATTAATTGGCGATTATCCGGTAATCGGTATCCGTCCTACCATCGACGGAAGAAGAGGAGCTCTTGACGTAAGAGGATCTCTGGAAGAGCAGACCATGGGTATGGCAAAGGCTGCGGCAAAGCTGTTTGAGGAGAATATCCGTTACTCCAACGGTGAGCCGGTGAAGGTAGTCATCGCGGACACCACCATCGGACGTGTGGGCGAGGCAGCGGCTTGCGCAGACAAGTTCCGCAAGGCAGGCGTAGATATTACCCTGACCGTTACTCCCTGCTGGTGCTACGGCTCCGAGACCATGGATACCGACCCACTGACCATCAAGGGTGTATGGGGACTGAACGCGACCGAGAGACCGGGCGCTGTATACCTGGCTTCCGTACTGGCTACCCATGCACAGAAGGGACTTCCGGCCTTCGGTATCTACGGACATGACGTACAGGATGCTGACGATGAGACCATCCCGGAGGACGTAAAGGCAAAACTGCTCCGCTTCGGCCGCGCCGCAGTGGCAGCAGCCAGCATGAGAGGAAAATCCTACCTGCAGATCGGTTCCGTTACCATGGGTATCGGCGGATCCATCATCAGCCCGGAATTCATCGAGGAATACCTGGGAATGCGTGTGGAGTCTGTAGATGAGGTAGAAATTATCCGTCGTATGACAGAAGGTATCTACGATCATGAAGAGTTCGAGAAGGCTCTGAAGTGGGCGAAAGAGACCTGCACCATCGGCTTCGACAAGAACCCGCCTGAGCTTCAGATGACGGAGGAGCAGAAGGAAGAGCAGTTTGAGTTCGTTGTAAAGATGGCTGTTATCATCAAAGAGCTGATGAATGGCTGCGACAAGCTGGATCCGAAGTTCTCCGAGGAAGCTATCGGACACAATGCTCTGGCAGCTGGTTTCCAGGGACAGAGACAATGGACAGACTTCTATCCGAACGGCGACTTCGCAGAGGCAATGCTGAATACCTCCTTCGACTGGGAGGGCGCAAGAGAGCCGTATATTCTGGCTACTGAGAACGACGTACTGAACGGCCTTGGCATGATGTTCATGAAGCTTCTGACCGGCCGTGCACAGATGTTTGCAGATGTTCGTACCTACTGGAGCGGCGATGCAGTGAAGCGCGTGACAGGCTATGACCTGGAAGGCAAGGCAAAGGATGCAGACGGCTTTATCCACCTGATCAACTCCGGTGCTTGCTGTCTGGATGCCTGCGGCGAGGTAAAGGATGAGAACGGCAACGGCACCATGAAGCCGTGGTGGGATGTAACCGAGGAAGATCAGAAGAAGATCATGGAAGCGACCACCTGGAATGCAGCAGACAACGGCTACTTCCGCGGCGGCGGATTCTCCTCCCGTTTCCTGACCAGAGCGGAGATGCCGGCTACCATGATTCGTCTGAACCTGGTAAAGGGACTTGGACCGGTTCTGCAGATCGCAGAGGGCTGGACCATCAACCTGCCGGACGACGTATCCGATACATTATGGAAGAGAACGGACTACACATGGCCCTGCACATGGTTCGCACCGCGCTGCACAGGCGAGGGCGCATTCAAGACCGCTTACGATATGATGAACAACTGGGGCGCAAACCACGGTGCGATCAGCTACGGCCATATCGGTGCAGACCTGATTACCCTTTGCTCCATGTTAAGAATCCCAGTATGCATGCACAATGTTCCGGAAGAGGATATCTTCCGTCCGGCAGCATGGAATGCATTCGGTATGGACAAAGAGGGACAGGACTTCCGCGCATGCAAGGCATACGGCCCACTGTATAAGACGATTCGTTAAATAAGATATAAAAGGGAGACCGTGAAATTTGTCACGGTCTCTTTTTTTCTGCAGAGGGATGCTAAATCTATTTGCACTTTTTCCCGAGAACAGTTATGATAAAAGGTAGAAAAAATGTAATAGGAAACGTAATCAAGCAGCAGATGAGGAGGAACAAATATGTCATTTGTTACATCAGAAAAGATGCTTTTGGACGCACAGAAGGGCGGCTACGCCGTAGGCGCTTTCAATGTGGAAAATATGGAGATGGTCATGGCCGTTATCGCGGCGGCAGAGGAGCTTCGAGCCCCGCTGATGCTGCAGACTACGCCATCTACCATCAAGTACGCGGGACTGGATCTGTATCTGGCGAACGTAAAGGCAGCCGCTGAGCGCGCCAGCATTCCGGTATGCCTGCATCTCGATCACGGCGACAGTTTCGACCTGGCCATGCGTGCTTTGCGGACCGGCTATACATCTATCATGATCGACGGTTCCCATAATGTATTTGAAGAAAATATAGCAGTAACCAAGGCTGTGGCAGATGCCTGCAGACCCTCCGGCATTCCGGTGGAAGCTGAGCTTGGTAAGGTCGGCGGTAAAGAAGACGATCTGGACGGCGGCGAGGGTAATGGCTATACCGATCCCCTGGAGGCAAAGGAATTCGTGGAGCGCACTGGCGTGACTTCTCTGGCCGTAGCCATCGGAACGGCTCACGGTGTATACAAGGGCGTACCGAAGCTGGATCTGGACCGCCTGGCGGAGATTCGCAAAGTCGTAGATATCCCGCTGGTATTGCACGGCGCCAGCGGCCTGTCCGAGGAAGCGGTCGTAGAGAGCATCAAGCGCGGTATCTGCAAGGTCAACTTCGCCACCGAGCTTCGTATTGCCTATACCGACGGCGTGAAGGAATTCCTGGCAGCGAACCCGGACGCCTTCGATCCGAAGAAGTACGGCAAGGTAGCTATGGAGCATGTCAAGGCCATCGTAGAGACCAGAATGAAGATGTGCGGCTGCACAGGCAGAGTATAATATGGTGATTCAAAAAGACCGCAGGCGGCAGCACCTGATTTTTATCGGCCTGTTTCTTTTGTTACAGATTATTTTTATCATTCGAAGCTTCTGGGGCTTCAATACAGCCGATGAAATGTATTTCATCGGCTGTTCTGAACGGATTTTTCGTGGCGAGAAGATCCTGATCGACGAATGGAATCCCACCCAGCAGCTCTGTACCTTTTTGCTGCATCCCATCTATTGCCTGATTCGGACAGCTATGGGAACCACAGAGGGCATCGTGATGGTCAGCCGTTTTGTCTACCTGGCTTATTCGGCACTTCTGACCCTGTTTTTCTATCTGCGCTTTCAAAGACGGGGCTATGCTTCCTTCGGACCGGTCTTTCTGTTTGCGATCTTCGCCCCCTTCAGCATCTGCGCCATGTCCTACAATTCCATCGAATTCGGGCTTCTGCCGGTACTCCTGGCAGTGCTGTCGGCGGATATGGAGCATTCCGTGCCGGAATATATTCTCTGCGGCATCCTGATGGCTATGATCGTCTTGGCAAATCCCTTTGCGATCCTGATGTATCTGGCTTACGGCCTTCTCTGTCTGGTGTTAACCCTGCGCTGCAGAAAGCGGGGGCTCCGGCCGGAAGGCGCATTGGAGTTTAAGAGTTTTCTCTGGATGACCCTGGGGGCCTGTATCATTCTTGCCCTGTTTCTGGCCTTTATTTTTCAGCGGGGCACCCTAGCGGAAATGGTGGCCAATGTGCCGCATATCGTGGGTGATTCCGAGCATCAGCAGGGCTATTGGTACAAAACCTGGCGGTATTTCCATCTGTGCTTCAAGAATTATCGCTGGATGTTCGTGGGGCTGGGGGTGGTATACCTGGCGACGGGACTCGACAGAAAGCGCTGCAGGCATGGTCTTGTATACATGATCCTTGCCTCTCTCTGCGTACTGCCGTACCTGTTTTACTATACCTTTATTTTTGAAAATATTACGGTGAATTATCAGATGCTTCCGCTGGCCTTCTGGTGCCTAGAGGCCTATCTAGTCACGGAAAAGAAGGAGAAACGGCTCTTTTACGGCTGGTATCTTCCGGCTATGATCTTTACACTGCTGGTACAATATGCGACGAATACCGGTATCGTGACTCTGAGCGTCGCCTATGGTATGTGCTCCTGGCTGGGAATTCTATTCGTGGCAGACTGGCTGAAGGAGGAGTGTCAAAGGCGAAAATGTACGTCGGAGACGGACACCAAGCAGGCTCCCGGACGGCGCGGGAGGGCGGCAGTGTTCTGCGTGGCGATTGTGCTCCTTGTGCAGTTTTTCGGAACCTTCTGGCTGCGCATGACCTATGACTGGGGCGACGAGCGGGGCTGGAAGCTGACAGCTCAGATGAAGCGGGGGCCTCTGAAGAATGTCTTTACGACGCCCGAGATGGCGGCGTGGTATGAGGACGTTCTGGACGAGATCGACCTGCTGAAGCTCACGGAGGACGATGAATTGATGGTGGTAGGCGTGGCTCCGTGGATCTATCTCTACACGGACGCAGGCTGCGGCAATTATTCCACCTGGCAGGTTCATACCGGAAGCATACAGCTTTATGACTATTATGCGCTTCATCCGGATAAATTCCCGGATGTGGTCTATATGGCGCACTGGGCGGAGGACTTTCTGGCCTCGGAGCTGTCGTCTATTTTTACGGACAAGGGTTATACCATTGTCTATCAGGGCACAGGTACGGTTCTGATGTCGCCGGAGCGGGCCGCAGTCTTTCAAAGTGAGACTCCGACGCCCCTTTAGGGAAATGCTGATTTAATCAGCATTTCCTTAGTTTACAAAAAGTTTATACTTTTTCGAGAGAGTTTTGGAACGGATCCAACCGGAGCATGCTATAATAGATGTAAACTATGGACAAAAGGTGAGGAAATCTCATGAAACTAAAGACGAAACTTTTGATCACCTTTCTGATTCTGATTCTGGGACCGATTTTGTTTACATCCCTGGCTTTTTTCGGCATCAGCCGTTATCAGATGAGCGCGATCAAGAAGCTCTACGGCGTTGAAAATACAAGCTATGCGACGATCTCGAACACGCCGGCGATGCTGAGCAAGATTACCAAGGAAGCCTATGCAAATATGCAGAAAAAGGCCGAGAGTGATCCGGATGCCTTTGAGGATAAGACCTATCTGGATTCGGTAAATCTCGAGCTGGAGACCCGCTATTCCTATCTCGTTGTCCGCAAGGGCTCGGATTATATCTATGTAGGCACCGAGGATGAGGAGAACCGGGAGGAGCTTCTCGAAAATCTTCCGGATTATCGGACCTATGACTGCGATCAGGATGTGGGAACCTATATCGACGGGAATCTGCAGGCCCTGGTCAAGCAGCTGGATTTCAGCTTCGGAGACGGCAGCCGGGGAACGGCTTTCATTGTCACATCTATCGGAAGTATGCTTCCGGAGGTCGAGTCGATGGTGACGGACAGCGTCCTGGTATTGATTATGATTCTCGTCTTTACCAGCCTGATTCTGACCGCCTGGATCTATAAAAGCATCGTTACCCCGATTCATCATCTGCAGGTGGCGACGAAGAAGATTACCGACGGCAATCTGGATTTTGAGATGCCGGCGGGAGGCGACGACGAGATCGGCGAGCTCTGTACGGATTTTGAAGAAATGCGGCGGCGCCTGAAGGAATCGGCAGAAGAAAAGCTGGAGTCGGAGCGGCAGAATAAAGAGCTGATCAGCAACATTTCCCATGACCTGAAGACCCCGATTACGGCCGTCAAGGGCTACGTGGAGGGAATCATGGATGGGGTTGCGGACACTCCGGAAAAGCAGGAAAAATATATCCGCACTATTTATAATAAGGCCAATGACATGGAGCGGCTGATCAATGAGCTGACCTTTTATTCTAAGATCGATACGAACCGGATTCCCTATACCTTCGACCATATCAATGTCAATGCCTATTTTGCTGACTGCGTCGAGGAGTTGTCGCTGGAGCTGGAGGAACAGAATATCGAGCTGTCCTATTCGAGCGATGTCGAGGAGAATATCCAGGTTATCGCGGACGCCGAGCAAATCAAGCGCGTCATCAACAACATTGTCAGCAATTCTATCAAGTATATCGACAAGCCCAAGGGCTATATCGACATCCGTGTAAAGGATGTGGGAGATTTTATCCAGGTGGAGATCGAGGATAACGGCAAGGGCATCGCCAACAAGGATTTGCCGCTGATCTTCAACCGTTTCTACCGAACCGACGCCTCCCGCAATTCGTCCAAGGGCGGCAGCGGTATCGGCCTGTCCATCGTAAAGAAGATCATCGAGGATCACGGCGGAAAGGTCTGGGCTACCAGCAAGGAGCATGAAGGAACAGTGATGTATTTTGTTCTTAGAAAATATCAGGAGGTACCGGCAACATGAGTAAGATTTTGATCGTAGAGGATGAAGAAGCTATCGCGGATCTGGAGAAGGATTATCTGGAGCTGAGCGGCTTTGAGGTAGAGATTGCTTCCGATGGCACAAGCGGTCTTCAGAAGGCGCTGGAGGAAGAATTTCAGCTGGTCATTCTGGATCTGATGCTGCCGGGAGTGGACGGCTTTGAGATCTGCCGGCAGATTCGCGAGAAAAAGAATATTCCGATCATCATGGTTTCTGCCAAGAAGGATGATATCGACAAGATCCGGGGCTTGGGTCTGGGCGCCGACGACTATATGACGAAGCCCTTTAGCCCCAGCGAGCTGGTGGCTCGGGTAAAGGCTCATCTGAACCGCTATGAGCGTCTTGTGAGCAGCAATGTAAAGGAGAACAGCATCGTCGAGATCCGGGGCATCAAGATCGACAAAACCGCCCGCAGGGTCTGGGTCAATGGCGAGGAGAAGAACTTTACCTCCAGGGAATTTGATCTTCTGACCTTCCTGGCGGAGAATCCGAACCATGTCTTTACCAAGGATGAGCTGTTCCGGAAGATCTGGGATATGGATTCTGTCGGCGATATCGCGACGGTAACGGTGCATATCAAGAAGATCCGGGAGAAGATTGAGGTGAATTCGGCGAAGCCCCAATACATTGAGACTATATGGGGTGTCGGATATAGATTTAAAGTGTAATAAAAGCAATAAAAAGGAGCTGCGATGCAGCTCCTTTTTTGATCTACTTAGGGAAACGCTGATTAAATCAGCATTTCCTTAGTCGCCCAGCTCCCCGTTGCGATATCGGGTCAGCAGCGCCTGAATCCTATCGTAGGGATCCAAAAGCTCGCTGATGGATACATCATGGTTCAGGGTATCGATGAGCAGGGCGATATACTTACTCATATCGCAGTTTACATAATACGGACGACTTAAGAGCTCCGGTGTCTGGTAGATCAGATTCGTGGAGAACAGCTTGGTCAGCAGGCCTTCTTTGTGAGCCTGGTCAAAGCTTGCCAGTCCGTTTGTAAATAAAGCAAAGGTACAGAAGACGAAGATACGATTGGCGCCCCTTGCCTTCAGCTCCCGCATAACCTCGATCATGCTCTCCCCGGAGGAAATCATATCATCGACAATGATCATATCCTTTCCGGCGATATCGGAGCCCAGGAACTCATGGGCAACGATGGGATTTCGTCCGTCTACGATGCGGGTATAATCGCGCCGCTTGTAGAACATACCCATGTCGAGACCGAGGACATTGGCCAGATAGACCGCACGGGACATGCCGCCCTCATCCGGGCTGATGACCAGCATATGGTCGCTGTCGATCTGAAGCCCCGGCGTGCTGTTCAAAAGTCCCTTGACCAGCTGATAGGCCGGTGTAACCGTTTCGAAGCCATAAAGAGGGATTGCATTCTGAACCCGGGGGTCATGTGCCTCGAAGGTAATGATGTTCTCGACACCCATGGCTACCAGCTCCTGCAGAGCCAGTGCACAGTCCAGAGACTCCCTGGCACTCCGCTTATGCTGGCGGCTCTCGTAGAGATAAGGCATAATGACCGTGATACGGCGAGCCTTTCCGCCGATAGCAGCGATGACGCGCTTCAGATCCTGAAAATGGTCATCGGGAGACATATGGTTCGTATAGTGATACAGGTTGTAGGTGAGGCTGTAATTGCATACATCCACCATCAGGTACAGGTCGTTTCCGCGGACAGAATCCTTGATGGCTCCCTTACCCTCACCGGAGCCAAAGCGGGGGGTGTATGCCTTGATAAGATAGGAATCCCGTTCATAGCCCGTGAAGGCGATGTTGGACTTGTGCTCCAGGTCGTTGGAGTGACGCCACTCGACCAAGTAGTCATTGACCTTTTTGCCGAGCTCCTCACAGCTCTTCAAGGGGATCAGGCCGAGGGAACCGACGGGAATGGTTTCGAGAACACGCTGGCTGCGCTGCAATAACATAAGTGTTACCTCCGTAAATTTATGAGTTAGTATTAGCTAATTTTTTCTTGATACGAATATCGCTGCCGGGCAGCTGTCGGATCGTATAGCAGCTGATAATCCGGGACAGGGTGCGTTCGGAGTAAATACTGCGAAGTGCCTCCATATCGAGATTCGAGGAAATCAGGGTTGACTTCTTGCGAAGAATCCGCTCGTTGATGCAGAGAAAGAACTGGGATACGGTAAAGGAGTTCGACAGCTCTGTTCCCAGGTCATCAAGGATCAGCAGGTCACAGTCAAAAAGATAGGGATAGGTCTGCTTGGCATCCGGTGCATTCCGATCATCGCCGAAGGCTGCCTTTGACAGAAGATCGAAGAGCTGGAAGGCCGTCAGGTAGACAACGGAATGACAGCTGTCCATCAGCTCCTTCGCAATGCAGTTGGACAGAAAGGTTTTGCCCGTACCGACTGCACCCAAAAGCAGCAGGTTCTGGAACTGTATATCAAAGTGCTCGATAAAGAGCCTGGCCTCTGCGACAGTGCGGCGCATAGAATCCCGATCATCGCCATCATACCAGTTATAGGAAAAAGTGTCAAAGTTTTCTCGCTTTAAAACCTCATTCAGGTTGGACTGATGATATAAAAGGTCGATCTCGGCCTGAAGAAAGCAATGACATTTTTTCGTGCCGATGTAGCCGGTATCGTGGCAGTCCGGGCAGACATAGACCGGTTCCAAGGAGGCCTGGGTCAGTCCATGGGCGGTAAGCAGGGCGTCTCGCTGCTCCTGAAGGCCTTGCAGACGGCTCTTAAGTTCCGTGCGCCTGGTGGGATTCTCCTCTACTGCGGAGCGTACCAGAGCAGCCTGACAGCCCGTGATCTCGGCATCCAGCGGAGAAAGCTCCGGGATCTTGCGGGCGACGTCTTCCATGCGCTCTTCGTATTCCTGCCGGCTTCTCGCCTGCCGGGCCGCGTACATGCGCATAATAGAATCATACTGGGGATTCATAAGAGACATAAGGTGTCCTCCGGTTTATTGATTGATAAGCTGTTTTTCCAGCTCCTTGTAATCGTAATCCCGCTCCTGAAAATTGTGAAAGCGGTTCGGAGCAGCAGGCCGTTTGGGAGGCGCAGAAGCTGTCTCGGTCTTCTTGGCGGAGCTGCTTGTATGCTTCTCATCGACGGTCCGGATATCACTTAAGGACTTCACACCCTGCTTCTTCCAGGAGCTTAAGATTTTATCGGTATAGGGAAAGCTAGGCTGGTGGATGGCTTCCATGGTGCGGCTGCAGGCCTCGAGGATAACTTCCAGAGAGAAGCCGTAGTCCTTGAGCCACTTGTCCATGCTGGCCGTCTCCTTCTCCACCGGGCTGCGGCCGGTGATGCCGAAGGCCTTCAGAATCCGAAAATAGGCTCGATTGTAGATGGTAGCCTGCTCCTTGGCCTGGGTGACGGTCGTGCAGCCGGCCTGATGCCAGGCGCGAGCCGTCGCTTCTATATAATGAATGCTTTTATGCCCGCCGGATACGGAATACTCGATGAGATATTCGATGAGGGAGGGACTGAAGCCGAGCAGATCATGGAAATCAAGAATCTTGTTGACCTCGGTGGAACTCAAAGGCTTGCCGAGATATTGCTCACAGATAAAGAGAAGCTGCTTGGCCTCCTCGGGGGTCAGCGGATCCTTCGAGGGAGGCGTGGAGGTTTTCTCTTCTGTGGGGATAGGCGTCATGGCGGGAGCGGGAGTATCCGGAACGACCTCCTCCGGGTCGTTGACGATCTGAATGCCTGTCAAATTCTGGGAATTGTCATACTGAAGCTTCAATAGCTTCATCCGTTCCCAGTATTTCAGCGCCCGACGCACATCATTTTCCGTATTTTCAAAGGTATTGGCAATCAGCTCGATGGAGAGCTCCTTCGTATCGGACTTCAGACAGCGCAGAAGATACAGATAGATTTTTACATATTCACCATTGGCTTCCGGCATATACCGGTCAAGAAAAAGATTCGGAACCAGGGTATGTCCGTGGTCGCCGTCTCCCTGTAAAACAAATCCGTTCATACTGCATACTTGCCCCTTTCTGATACGGTACATTGTAGCATAGAATCCGAAAAAAGAGAACAGGCTTTTTTTGAAGGGAGCGGGAGAAGGTATGTGCATAAGCAAAAATGTGGATAATGTGGATAACTTTGTGGAAAAATATTATTTGCAACCGAAAATCGGAGTGTCAAATCCTGGGAAAGCCTGTAAAATAAGGATAAAATGCAGATTGACATAAGTATTTATCGATTTCTTATGTCAACAAGTTGTCCACAAAAAAATCCACATGCCGGGCGGGGAAAAATCACCCGAAAGCATGTGGATAATGTGGATAACTATTTTTTAAGCAGGTTTTCGCCTATATCTATCACGTTTCCGGCGCCCATAGTTATACACAGGTCGCCGTGCATACATTTTTTTAATAAAAAGGCTTCAATTTCCTCGAAGCTGGGGAAATAATAGGCATCGGTGCCCAACTCCCGGATACGGTCGGCCAGCTGCTTCGAGCTGATACCAAGGGTATCGGTCTCCCGGGCTGCATAGATATCTGCCAGCACGACATGATCGGCCAGGGTCAGAGCCTTGGCGAAGTCCTCAAAAAAGGCCTTGGTCCGTGTATAGGTATGGGGCTGGAAGACACACCAGATCTCCTTGTGGGGATAATGTGCGGCCGCATGGAGAGTTGCCCGGATCTCCGTCGGATGATGGGCATAGTCATCGATGATGGTAAAGCCGCCGACCTCGCCTTTATACTGGAAGCGCCGGTCTGTGCCGGAGAAGTTCATCAGGCCTTTGCGGATAAGCTCGGGAGCGATTCTAAGAGAGTCTGCCAGGGCGATGGCAGCCAGGGCGTTCGATACGTTATGCTCACCCGGCACATTCAGGTGATATTCTTGCGCGGCTTCTCCGCGCTTTACGAGACGGAAGGAGGCATGAGCCAGCTCGTCATAAGAGACATCCGCAGCATGATAATCCGCGTCCGCCGCAGAGCCGAAGGTCGCGACGCGGCAGGCCAGTCCTTCGGTAATCTCCTGATAGTTTTCAATATCGCTGTTGATGATCAAAAGGCCGTTCTCAGGCAGGAGCGCTGCAAAGCGGTGGAAGGAATGACGGATATCCGCCAGATCCTTGAAGAAATCCATGTGGTCTTCTTCTATATTTAATATGATCCCGATGGTCGGGAAAAAGTGCAGGAAGCTATTGGTATATTCGCAGGCCTCTGTCAGGAAGGTCTCCGATCCACCGACCCGGATATTGCCGCCGATGGCGGGCAGGATGCCGCCGACAGAGATGGTGGGATCCGTATTTGCGGCCAGGAGGATCGTCGAAATCATCGAGGTGGTCGTAGTCTTGCCGTGGGTACCGGATACGGCAATAGCTTCCTTATAATTATGCATGAGCTGCCCCAGAAGCTCGGCCCGCGAAAGCATCGGAATGTCGCGTTCTTTTGCAGCGGCAAATTCCGGATTGTCCGGATGGATGGCTGCCGTATAGACGACGACCTCGCAGTCTGCCGGGATATTCGAGGCCTTCTGGCCGATACCGATGCGGGCTCCGAGCTTCGTCAGATGATCGGTGAGCTCGGAAGCATGGCTGTCGGAGCCGGATACCGCAAAGCCTTCCTTCAGGAGAATCTCAGCGAGGCCGCTCATGCTGATGCCGCCGATGCCGATAAAGTGAATAGGAACCGGATTATGAAAATGAAGCTGATACATATGATACACATCCTTATTTTTGATTTTTGTTTAAGAAAATGCTGATTAAATCAGCGTTTCCCTAATGATTCAAAAGCCCTTCGCAAAATCATTGCTGCGCATGGCTTTGAACAGCTACAGTATAGCATTCAGGAGGTAGATTGGCAAGGTTCATACAAAATGCAGCCAGATTTCACGTGAAAAATAAACAAGAATTTCATAGAAAATTGATAGAAAATTGACGATCTGTTAAAAATCAGCACAAAAAATCGTCGCAAAATGTTTAAATTAAAATCAATATTTTCCAATTTCATGTTCACTATTTACAAATACTGTGTTATAATATGTAAGAAATCAGTGACAGAACGGGAGGATAACTGCTCTCTGATAGGACAATGTAATGTGACTGAATGGAAAAACTTGGGCAAGAGGTGATTAGGTGATTAAGAAAGAGATGATAGCCATGCTGTTGGCTGGCGGCCAGGGAAGCCGTCTCGGAGTTTTGACCGCAAAGGTTGCAAAACCCGCTGTATCTTTTGGAGGAAAGTACAGAATTATTGATTTCCCGCTTAGCAACTGCATCAATTCCGGTGTCGATACGGTCGGAGTTCTGACCCAGTATCAGCCGCTGCGGTTGAATACTCATATCGGAATCGGTATGCCGTGGGATTTGGATCGGAATGTAGGCGGTGTAACCGTGCTGCCGCCGTATGAAAAGAGTACGAACAGCGAGTGGTATACCGGAACCGCAAATGCGATCTACCAAAATCTGGATTATATCGATACGTACAATCCGGATTACGTCCTGATCCTTTCCGGAGACCATATCTACAAGATGGATTACGAGGTCATGCTGGATTTCCATAAGGAGAACAATGCCGATGTAACGATTGCCGTTATGCCGGTACCTATCGAGGAAGCCAGCCGTTTTGGCATCATGATCACCGATGATAACAATCAAATCACTGAGTTCGAGGAAAAACCGGAGCACCCGAGAAGCAATCTGGCTTCGATGGGTATTTATATTTTCAGCTGGCCGATCTTACGAAATGCACTGATTCAGCTTTCCAGCCAGCCGAACTGCGATTTCGGAAAGCATATCATTCCCTACTGCAGGGACAACGGCAACCGCCTTTTTGCCTTTGAATTCAACGGATACTGGAAGGATGTCGGAACCCTCGGGTCCTACTGGGAAGCAAATATGGAGCTCATCGATATCATTCCGGAGTTCAACCTCTATGAGGAATTCTGGAAGATCTATACGAAGAGTGATGCAGTACCGCCGCAATATGTATCGGCAGACTCGAAGATCGAAAAGAGCCTGATTACCGGTGGCGCGGAGATCTACGGAGAGGTTTACAATTCCGTCATCGGTGCCGGTGTTACCATCGGAAAGGGCAGCGTGGTTCGTGATTCGATCATCATGAAGAATACGACCATCGGAGAGAATTGTACGATAGACAAGGCCATCATTGCCGAGGAGGTGGAGATCTCTGACGGCGTAGTCATGGGAATCGGCGAGGATGTACCGAATAAGGTGCAGCCGAAGATCTATTCCTTCGGTCTGGTTACCATCGGAGAGAATTCCTATATACCGCCTAAAGTAAAGATAGGAAAGAATACCGCGATTTCCGGAGATACGACACCGGACGACTATAAGGAAGGTGTGCTGGCAAGCGGTGAGACATTGATAAAGGCAGGTGAAAGGTAATGAGAGCGATTGGAATTGTACTGGCAGGCGGAAATAACCATAGAATGAGAGAACTGTCCAACAAGCGTGCAGTGGCGGCCATGCCGGTGGCGGGAAGCTATCGCGGCATCGACTTCGCACTCAGCAATATGTCCAACTCTCATGTTCAGAGAGTGGCAGTGCTGACGCAGTATAATGCGCGTTCTCTGAATGAACACCTGAATTCCTCCAAGTGGTGGGATTTCGGAAGAAAGCAGGGAGGCCTGTATATCTTCACGCCGACGATTACCGCGGAGAACAGCTCCTGGTATCGCGGAACGGCAGATTCCATCTACCAGAATCTGGATTGGCTGAAGAAGAGCCATGAGCCCTATGTAGTCATTGCATCCGGAGATGCTGTCTACAAGATGGATTACAACAAGGTGCTGGAGTACCATATCGAGAAAAAGGCAGATATCACGGTTGTCTGCAAGGATATGCCGGCAGGAACCGATGTATCCCGCTTCGGTGTCCTGAAGACGGACGAGGAGGGACGGATCACCGAGTTCGAGGAGAAGCCGGTAGAATCCCAGGCCAGTACCATTTCCTGCGGTATCTATGTGATCCGCAGAAGACAGCTGATTGAGCTGATCGAGAAATGCGCGCAGGAGGATCGCTACGATTTCGTACGAGACATCCTGATTCGCTATAAAAATCTGAAGAGAATCTTTGCATATCGTACGACGGACTACTGGAGCAATATCGCTTCCGTGGAATCCTACTACGAGACCAATATGGACTTCCTGAAAGCGGATGTCCGCAAATATTTCTTCAAAACCTATCCGGATGTATATTCCAAGGTGCTGGATCTTCCTCCGGCCAAGTACAATCCGGGTGCAGATGTGAAAAACTCTCTGGTATCCAGCGGCTGCATCATCAATGGTACCGTGGAGAATTCCATCTTATTTAAGAAAGTGTTCGTGGGGAATAACTGTGTGATTAAAAACTCCATTATTCTCAACGAAGTGTATATCGGCGATAATACTTACATAGAGAACTGCATCGTAGAAAGTCGTGATACAATTCGTGCCAACTCCCGCTATGTCGGTGAGCATGGGGTTAAGATAGTCGTCGAGAAAAATGAACGTTACGTACTGTAACACGGACGGCCCACGAGAAAAGCACTAATATGATAAACTGACCGAAAGGGCAGAAGAAAGGGGCAAGAAGTATGCAGATTACAGACGTACGCGTACGGAAAGTGTCGAAGGAAGGTAAGATGAAGGCCGTCGTGTCGATCACCATTGATGACGAATTTGTCGTTCATGATATCAAGGTGATCGAAGGCGAAAAAGGACTGTTTATCGCGATGCCGAGCAGAAAAGCGTCTGACGGAGAGTATCGGGATATTGCACATCCCATCAATTCCGGCACCAGGGATCTGATTCAGTCAATTATCCTGGACAGATACGAGGCAGCTTTGGTTGAGGCAGAAGTAGAGGCTTAGCTTAGTGGAGCAAAATATATCATGTGGGGGTAAGGCGTCGTCCGGAAGGACGGCGCCTTTTGTGATACAGGCGGTTCTCTTGCCAATTCCCGCAAACTCTTGTATGATAGATAGGATCGATTTGACACAAAAGGAGAATACTATGTATATTATCGCAGGTCTGGGCAATCCGACCCAGCAATACGAACATACCCGTCACAATATCGGCTTTGACACGATTACCTACCTGGCTGACCGCTATCATATTCCCATGAATACGAAAAAATTTCAGGCCATCTGCGGCAGCGGCATCATCGAGGGACAGAAGGTTCTCCTGATGATGCCCCAGACCTATATGAACCTGAGCGGAAACAGCATCGGGGAGGCTATGAATTTCTACAAACTAGACCCGGCATCGGAGCTCATCGTCATCTATGACGACATTGACCTGAACCCGGGCTTCCTCCGGATCAGAAAAAAAGGAAGCGCCGGAGGACACAACGGGATCAAAGATATCATTGCCCACCTGGGAACCCAGGAATTTAACCGGATCCGCATCGGAGTCGGAGAGAAGCCAAAGGGTTACGACCTGGCAGCCTATGTCCTCGGCCGCTTCGAGCCGGATGACCGCAAAAAAGTCGAGGAGGCTATTGCCCAGGCGGCGGATGCGGCAGAGCTGATCCTGCAGGATCGCACCGAAGAAGCGATGAATCTGTATAATAAGAAGAAAGGTAACTAATCAGAACCAGCCCGAAGCACTTGCTGCTGAGGGCGTATGAAAGTGATTCAGGGGTGCAAAATCCCATCGGCGAAGCCGATTTTCATGGATTTTGCATCGTAACTGTGA
>CAVFGF010000041.1:0-19856 GCA_963621925.1 Alistipes onderdonkii
GAATGGCGATGGCAAGACAAACCAGGATGCCGCTTCCGTTTTTTTTGATAAAATTCATTTTAGTATTTCCTCTCTTTCTTCACTGTTCTATGAGAATTCTATCACTGGACAATTATAAGGTCAAATTATAAATTTGGCTTTGTATTGGGAAAAGGAGTGACAGAACATGACAATAAGAAAAAAAATGAAAATTGCTTATATCGGCTTTGACGCCCTCTTTGAAGCCATGGAAGCCTTCCTGGAGGAAGGCTGCGAGATCCTGGAGGTCTTTACCTGCAGGACAGACAATCAGACCGAATTTAACGTGCGGGTGATCGAAAAGGCAAAGGAGCTTGGAGTGCCCTGCCATCTGGAGCGGATTCGGGAGGCGGATATCCAAAGATTGATCGAAAAAGGCTGTGAAGCCATTTTTTGTGCCGGCTATTATTATAAGATCCCGATTGTAGAGGGGATACCGATGCTGAACTTTCATCCCTCTTATCTCCCGATGGGAAGAGGTGCATGGCCGATGCCGGTGATGATTCTGAGACAGATGAAGGAAGGCGGTGTGACGCTTCATAAGCTCACCCGGGAGATGGACGCGGGAGATATCCTGCTGCAAAGCAGTTTTCCATTGCGGGAAAGGGAAAATCTGGAAAGTATGACAGAGAAGATTCAGCTGCATACAAAAAAACTGATTCATACCTTACTGACTGATTTTGAAGGAATCTATGCGGCAGCAAAGCCGCAGGGAGAGGGAGAATATTGGGAATGCCCGGGGGAGAAGGACTGGACCGTCACACCCCAGATGCCGGATGAAAGGATAGATCGAATCCTGCGGGCCTTTTATGGCTATGAATGTATCTGGGAAGATGGTGGAAGACGCTTTGAACTCATCCGGGGAAGGCTCACAAAGGAGCGTCCGGAAGAAGAGATTTTCTTTGAAACGAAAGAAGGAAGCTATGTGACAGCAGAAAGGATCACAGAGCTCGAGGACTAGGAAAACGCTTTCCTCAGCGTTTTCCTAGTCCTCATGAATATTTCCGCTGCCCATTTTTCGCTTCCAGGTACCGGGCAGCAGTACCATGCGACCGGCGAGGAACGATGCCGGGACGTCGATGATATTTTGATTGGCAGAACCGCGGAAGAGGAGGGAGGCATCCTTTTCTTCTTCGATGAACCTTCCGTCTACCAGAACGTCGATGCAGGAGAGAAGTGACCGAACGGTGTCGGGGTTTCCGACGCGTCCGGCCAGCAGATCCTCCTCGAAGGAAAAACCGGTATAGCACCAGAGGGTTTTTCCGGGGAAACGCTTTTTAAAGCGTCCGGCCAGTTCAAGAAGCTCTGCCTGATTTTCCGGCTCAAAGGGTTCCCCGCCCAGGAAGGAGAGCCCGGCCACATAATCAGGGGCCAGAGCCTCCAGGATTTCCTCCATGACAGCCTCGGTAAAGGGCTGCCCGTAGGAGAAATCCCAGGCTTCACGGTTGAAGCAGTTTCGACAGTGATGCCGGCATCCGCTGACGAAGAGGGAGATGCGGACGCCCGGCCCATTCGCAATATCATTTTTCTTAATCACTGCATAATTCATGCAAAATTACCTCATTACAGGTGCAGCACACGTTCCTTGATTTCCTGGGTCCGTCCCTGATTCCAGAACTGGGTTCCGATATAGCCGCAGGTACGGCGGGCAACATTCAGCTTGTTCTGATCGGTATTACCGCAGTTCGGGCATTTCCAGATGAGCTTTCCGTGCTCATCCTCCTGAATCTCAATCTCTCCGTCATAACCGCATACCTGGCAATAGTCACTCTTGGTATTTAGCTCTGCATACATGATATGATCGTAGATAAATTTCATGACAGCCAGGACTGCTTCGAGATTGCTTTGCATATTCGGAACCTCGACGTAGGAGATGGCTCCGCCCGGAGACAGTGCCTGGAACTTGGCTTCCAGAGCAAGTTTTTCGAAGGCATCGATGGGCTCTGTAACGTGGACATGATAGCTGTTGGTAATATAGTTGCGGTCTGTAACGCCCTTGATGATTCCGAAACGCTTCTGCAGGCATTTGGCAAACTTATAAGTGGTGCTCTCCAGGGGAGTTCCGTAGAGAGAGTAGTCGATATTCTCAGCGGCCTTCCACTTTGCGGTATATTCGTTGAGCTTTTCCATGATGATAAGCCCCAGTTCTTCACCCTCTTTTTCCGTCAGCTTCTTGCCGATGAGGCTGTATACACATTCCCAAAGACCGGCATAGCCTAAAGACAGGGTAGAATAACCGCCGTGGAGATATTTGTCGATGGATTCTCCCTTTTCCAAGCGGAGCAGGGCACCGTGCTGCCAGAGAATCGGCGCTGCATCGGAAACGGTACCGCTTAAGCGCTCATGACGGCACTGGAGAGCACGGTGGCAGAGCTCCATACGCTTGTCAAAGATTTCCCAGAATTTATCCAGATCGCCTTCCGCAGAAAGACCGATATCGACCAGATTGACGGTAACTACACCCTGATTGAAACGGCCGTAGTATTTTGGCTTGCCGTTTTCGTCTACATAGGGAGTCAGGAAGCTGCGGCAGCCCATGCAGGTATAGCAATGCCCCTCGCCGTTTTTGTCGATCTTGTTCTGCAGCATGATTTTCTCGGAAATGTAATCCGGAACCATGCGCTTGGCGGTACATTTGGCAGCCAACTTTGTCAGATAGTAGTAGGGATCATCGTCGTGGATGTTGTCCTCCTCCAGGACATAGATGAGCTTCGGAAATGCCGGCGTGATCCAGACACCCTTCTCGTTTTTGACGCCCTGATAGCGCTGGCGCAGAGTCTCCTCGATGATCAGAGCCAGATCCTTCTTTTCCTGCTCATTCTTTGCCTCATTCAGATACATGAAGACTGTGACGAAGGGAGCCTGCCCGTTTGTCGTCATCAGTGTCACAACCTGATACTGGATCATCTGGACACCGTTTTTGACCTCTTCGCGCAGCCGCTTCTCGGTAATGAAGTCGATGTCCTCCTGAGTTACGGCCTCCCGAATGGAATGCAGCTCATCCGCTACCTGACGACGGATTTTCTTTCGGCTGATGTCCACGAATGGTGCCAGATGAGCCAGAGAAATACTCTGCCCGCCGTATTGGCAGGATGCCACCTGGGCAATGATCTGCGTGGCGATGTTGCAGGCTGTGGAGAAGCTGTGGGGTTTTTCGATGAGGGTACCGCTGATAACTGTGCCGTTCTGCAGCATATCCTCCAGGTTGACCAAGTCGCAGTTGTGCATATGCTGAGCAAAATAGTCTGCATCGTGAAAATGAATGATGCCCTCCTGGTGAGCCTCGACGATGTCCGGGGGAAGCAGGATACGGCGGGTGATATCCTTGCTGACCTCACCGGCCATATAGTCACGCTGTACACTGTTTACCGTGGGATTTTTATTGGAATTCTCCTGCTTGACCTCCTCATTGTTGCACTCGATCAGGCTTAAGATCTGCTCGTCGGTAGTATTGGATTTTCGTACCAGAGCGCGGGTATAACGGTAGGTGATATACTGTCTGGCCACATCAAAGGCGCGCTGATTCATGATCTGATCCTCGACCATATCCTGAATTTCCTCGACACTCAAGGAACGTTTGATATTCAAAGCGGCACTCTCGACATCCTCTGCGATACGCTTGATCTGAACCGGTGTCATACGGGCACTGGGCACGACACTTTCATTGGCCTTGGATACCGCGACCACGATTTTATGGGGATCAAATTCCATCTCGGCCCCGCTTCGTTTGATGATTTTCATATAGAACACTCCCTCTCCTATAATAACAATGATAACTCCGTATCAGGCAGACTTTAGAAGCCGGAATACGGAGATTTGGTTCATGACAGGACTATTGTAACAAGATATAGTGGTGGTGTCAATGATAGCTTACTAGATATTGGTGTATACATGATTGAAAATAAAGCAGAAACCTAGCTGTTTACGCATTCTTTCTGGAAAAGACTGAAAGTTTGTGCTATGATGCTAGAGTATATAAGGGGTTGCTGAAAAATAGACTGACAAAAGGAGACAAAGGCAGAAAATGAGGTTTGCCTATGAGATAAAAAACGGCTGTGCGGTGGTGCGCCGCTGTTATGATTTTGGAAAAGAAGCGGAGATTCCGTCTGAAATTGACGGATACCCGGTGACGGAGGTGGGGGCGTATGCCTTTTCCGCCCATCTTAGTCGGGAGCAATTTCAGCAGGAACTTGGAAATGGAACTGTAAAAATATGGAATTTCGAAACGGGAGAACAGGAACCGGAAGAGCCGTCGCCGGAGATAGCGCCGGAGCTTCAGGGCATGCAAGTGGAAAAGGTCAGCCTGCCGGAAGGACTTCGGAAGATCGGGGCCTATGCGTTCTATAATTGCAATGTATTGACAGAGCTACATTTTTACAGCAGCTTAAAGGATTTGGGCGCAGGGCTCTTTACGGGCTGCCATCACCTTAGGAGACTTACGGTAACTCTGGATGAGACCCAGACCTCCTGTCTAAAGGAAATCCTGCTCGAGGTTCCGGAAAAAATGGAGGTGACGGTCAGAGGAGCCGTCGAGGCACGCCTTCTTTTTCCAGAGTTTTTTGAAGAGAGCGTGGAAAATACCCCGGCTCGCATCCTGATGACCCACATGCACGGCAGCGGGATGAATTTCCGCAATAGCTTCTATATGAAGAAGCTGGATTTTCGAGCCTACGACGCCTGTTACTACATGGCGAAGGCGGAGGAGGATTTTGACACGGTATTGGAAATGACTTTTGATCGGCTTCAGTACCCGGTTGGCCTGTCTAAGGAGCATCGGGCGGATTACGAGAGCTGGCTTGCCGGGCATCTTTGGCAAGCCTTTGAAAAAGCGGTGGAGCGTCGGGATCTGGACATGCTCGCGTGGCTGACCGAGCATGGAATACCGGACAGCGCCCTTCTTTCGCAGATGGCCATCGCGGCGGCAGATGGATTTCCGGAGGGCGTGGCCTATTTGCAGGAGCAATTGGGCACTTCCGGGCGTGCGAAAAAGCAGTCGATCCAGGAGCGATTTTCGCTGTAGGAGGGCATCATGGTAAAAAGCGCGATATTGGAAGAACAAAAGACACAGCTTCAAAAGGAAGAACTGGCGGCTCGGATCCTGAACCAGTCCAGAAATGAACTGTACCTGAAGCTTCGCTATCTGGATCTGGCTCTGGGGAATCTCATACTGACCCCAGGTACGGTATCGCCTGCCGGAACCGACGGTGGTGTGCTGTACTATTTCCCGGATGGACTGCTGTCGCTTTATGAGCAGCGGGGGCGGGCGGCCTGCACCAGACTTTACCTGCACGGGATTCTCCATTGCCTGTTCAGTCACCCCTTTGATCGCAAAGGGAGGGATGAGAGGCTCTGGAATCTGGCCTGCGACGTGGCCACGGAGGCCTTGATAGACAGTCTCTATCTGAAATGCGTCCATATTTCCTCGGGAGCCTTCCGGAAAAGCGTCTATGCGAGGCTGCGGGAAAAGCTGCCGGTGCTGACCGCAGAGGGAATTTATAAATTTATAGAAGAAACTCTTGTGGAGGCGGAAATCAGCCGCTGGCAGATGGAGTTCCGGCTGGACGACCACAGCCTCTGGGAGCAGGATTCGAAAAACAGTCCGAAAAATCCAAATCCCAACCGAAAAAAATGGGATGATATCCGGGAACGGATGGAGACGGAAGTGATGCTTTTCTCCAACGAGGCTTCGGAGGGAGAGGGAGACTTAAAAGAACAGCTGCGGGTCAGCAATCGCTCCCGCTATGATTATAAGGAATTTCTGCGGAAATTCACGGTACTCCATGAGGAGATGCAGCTCGATCCGGACAGCTTTGACTATATTTTCTACCATTATGGTATGGAGCTCTATGGAAATATGCCTCTGATCGAGCCGCTGGAGACCAGCGAGGTGCGGAAAATCGAGGAGTTCGTCATCGTCATCGACACGTCTATGTCCTGTAAGGAGGGGCTGGTGAAGCGGTTCCTGGAAGAGACCTACGAGGTGCTTTCCCAGACAGAAAACTTTTTTAGGCGCATGCGGATTCATATCCTCCAGTGTGACGAGCGGGTTCAGTCCGATGTGCTCATCGAGAGCCAGGAGGCGCTGAAAGAGTATATGGAGCATTTCACGATCCTCGGCGGTGGGGGTACGGATTTCCGTCCGGCCTTTGCCTATGTGGAAGAGCAGCTGGCGAAGAAAAAGTTCTGGCGGCTTAGGGGGCTTCTGTATTTTACAGATGGCTATGGAGTCTTTCCGGTGAAAATGCCGCCCTATGAGACTGCGTTTATCTTCGTACAGAACCATTACCGGGACGTGGATGTACCGGCGTGGGCGATCAAGTTAATTTTACAAGAGAGTGAATTGGGTAACTAAAAGGAGATAGCAATGAATATTAAGAGAGCAAAACAGGAGATCAAAGACGCGATCGAAGCGTACCTTTTGAAAGACGAATACGGCGATTACGTTATTCCCACCGTGCGCCAGCGCCCGGTTCTGCTGCTTGGTGCACCCGGTATCGGCAAGACCCAGATCATGGAGCAGGTGGCCAGAGAGTGCGGCGTGGGTCTGGTGGCCTATACCATCACCCATCATACACGTCAAAGCGCCATCGGCCTGCCCTTTATCTCGGAAATGGAATTTGGCGGTCAGAAAAAAGCTGTGACCGAGTATACCATGAGTGAAATTGTGGCCTCGATCTACGAAAAAATGAAAAAAACAGGTCTGGAAGAAGGTATCCTCTTCATCGACGAGATCAACTGCGTCTCCGAGACCTTAGCTCCGGCCATGCTCCAGTTCCTCCAGTGCAAGACCTTCGGCAATCATCCGATTCCAGAGGGCTGGATCATCGTAGCTGCAGGAAACCCGCCCGAATACAATAAGTCCGTCCGGGAATTTGATGTGGTTACTCTGGATCGTGTCAAGAAGATTGAAGTGGAGCCCGATTACGGCGTCTGGCGTGAATACGCCGTTCAGACCCGGATCCATCCGGCAGTCATCTCGTACCTAGACGCCCGGCCCGCCCATTTCTACCAGATGGAAAGCACAGTAGACGGTCGCCGCTTCGCGACGCCCCGTGGCTGGGAAGACTTGTCCCGCCTGCTGGAGGTCTACGAGAAACTGGGGAAAAAGGCCGATAAGGACGTGGTCCGTCAGTATCTCCAGCACGACAAAATCGCCGGAGAATTCGCCAACTACCTGGAGCTTTACCGTAAATACGAGAATGACTATGGCATCGAAGAAATCCTGGGCGGCACCATCCGGGAGACGACCCTGAAAAAGCTGGCTCACGCTTCCTTCGACGAGAGACTGAGCGTGGTAAATCTGCTCCTTTCCGGCTGCCTCGAGAACCTCCGAAAGGTTCGGGAGCAGGAACTCTTTACCGAGGCACTGTTTGCGCAGATGAAGGCAGCGGGAGCTACCCTGAACGATGCGAATTTCACCGCCACCGGGGATGAGATTCTGCAGGTTCTGGAAAACTTACGTGATGCGGTGGAAGAGCAGCGCCGTGAGAAAAAAGCAGCTGAGCTGCTCACCAAAGAAGGGGAAAAGCGCCTCCTTCGTCTGGCCGACACCCTTCTCACCTACGAGAATGCGCTGAAGTCCGAGCATCCGGCAGATGGCCCGGCCGCCTTCGAAATCCTGCGCCGCCTTTTTGGCGAACAGCGGGCTCGCTATGTAGACGAGCAGGAGAACGGCAGTGCGGCCCTGGAGCATGCCTTCGACTTTCTGGAAGCCGCTTTTGGCGACAGCCAGGAGATGGTCATCTTCCTCACCGGCCTCAACATGTCCGAGGCTGCCGTGGCCTTCCTGCAGACTACCGATTGTGAGCGCTATAACCGCTACAATAAGAGGCTGCTTTTCTCCGAGAGTGACCGTGAGATCCGGGACGAGATCGCAAGGCTGACGGCAGGAAAATAATGCATTGAAATGGACGGCCGAAAAAGGATTTTCCACGTCGGGCGCAAATAGACCCTCCTTAGGAAAGCTCCTTTTTCGGCCTGTTGGTCTCGGAAATGATTGTTCTGGAACACAGGTGGGCAGGTGAATTTTCCTAAGGAGGGTTGTTCGCGTTGCCTGATGCGGTTCTTCTGTAGACACAGGTGGGCAGGTGAATTTTCCTAAGGAGGGTTGTTTGCGTTGCCTGATGCGGTTCTTCTGTAGACACAGGTGGGCAGATGAATTTTCCTAAGGAGGGCCTATTTGCGCCCGACGTGGAAAATTCATCTGCCCACCGTACGTTTACGTTAAATATAACCAGGATCAGGAGGTTCTCTTGTCGCGTGCAGCCGCCTCGATTCGCACCTGCTCCTCCAGCATAGCATCAATCCGCGCATCCTCCGAAAAGTCCGCCGCCAGCTTATGCAGCAGCTTCACATCTTCGTCGGGGAATTGTATACAAAGCACTCCTTTAATGGCCTCATATTTTTTTCGGTAAAGCACCTCCAGCTCGCTGACCGGCACACTTACCGGCAGCGCAGCAATTTCCGTTGAAAAAATACCTTCTGATTCAAACCATTTTTGGATGCTTCGGATCCGTGCGTGTTCCGCGGACGCTTCTGCCAGAATTTTTTTTGACTTCTTCATCTGTACCACGGCCACGGCAATGAAAGCCAGAAACAGCACGCTCATACTGTAGGGTGCGATTTTGGGCAATGGAAGCTGCAGAGAACCGGTAATAGCAAGGATCATGGCTGCCAGTCCGAGGATTCCCACCAGCAAGAGGGTTAAGGCTGTGCTTTTGGCATCTGCGCAGCGTTCTTCAACGGTTTTGAAAAGTCTGGATTCCGCCGGCCTTTTGACAGGACCATCGAGGATGCTGGACATAGTGACTTCTGCAGACTCTTTGATTTCTATGCCCTGTTTGCGGGCAGCAGCTCTTTGTACATCATTATATAGGGACATGCTTTGTTCTCCTTATAGGGTATTTTTTGGGCTGTGCAGGAGAGTTTCCACCGCACTCATCAGCTCCTCACGGATGGCGAAGAGGGAACCCTGCACCATCTCGGGCTTTCCGCCGCCCTTTCCGCCGAACTGCCCATTCAGGGACTTGCAAAGGAGCCTGGTATCTTCAGTTTTACTGCCGAAGATATAGCGGTATCCGCTGTCATCATTTCCGATGAAGAGGCAGGCAATGCCGCAGGAGCGTTCTGTCAGCAGGTTTACGAATTCGCGGCTGGTATCCGCGTCGAGGTTGTCCTCGAAGAAGATGGGATTGGCAGTGCCTTCCGGCACTGCAGCTGCCTTATTCTGAATCAGTGTCTTGTTGAGAGCCATCAGCTGTCCGGTGAGGCGAAAGTTTTCCTGCTTTAGGCGTTCTACTGCGTCGGCTACTACGGCCTCCTTGGCGGAGAGCAGCACGGAAATGGCTTTGACACTGGCCTCTTTTTCCCGGTAATCCCGGAGTGCCCGATCTCCGGCGAGGAGATTGACCCGGACACCGCCCCGATGGGACTGCACATTGGTGAGCTTGATGAGGCCGATTTCCCCGGTAGTATTCACATGGGGTGCGCAGCAGGCGCAGACGTCGGTGTCCGGAATCGTGACGATGCGGACCTGTCCCTCGATCTCAATTTTGCTCCGGTAATCGAGAATTGCCAGTTCCTCTTTACTGGGATAAGAGATCTGAATCGGCACATTGTTGAAGACCACCTGGTTAGCTGCGGCCTCGATTTCCATAAGTTCTTCTTTGCTAATCGGGCCGTTGAAGTCCATGGTGACTTCTTCCTCGCCCAGATGAAAGCCCACATTATCGTAGCCGAAGCGGGCATGGACGAGCCCGGAGACGATATGCTCGCCGGAATGCTGCTGCATCCGGGAAAAGCGCTTGTCCCAGTCGAGGACACCTTTTACTTCTGCACCGACTTCCAGCGGCTGTCTGGTATAATGCCAGATTTCTCCATTTTTCTCATGGGTGTCGAAGACTTCAATCTCGTTTAAAAGTCCGGTATCTCCGCCCTGTCCGCCGCCCTCCGGGAAAAATGCAGTCTGGTCAAGAGCCACCTTCCAGTAATCCTTCTCCTGCTCACAGACAGTTACGACCGCCGGAAACGCGGCCAGATGACTGTCTTCGTCATATAAACGGTCTGTCATGATGAAAAACCTCCTGTTGTCAAAATAAATCTACCACCAAGTATAACATTTTATCAGAAATTTGGACAGGCTTATTTTAAGCGGAGATTGGCAGCGCTCGGTGAACTATGCTATAATGCGCTTTAGGGAAACGCTGATTTAATCAGCATTTCCTTAGATTGGATAGAAAGGAAGTCATTCTATGATCGATTTACACGGCGAGGCCGGTCTCCCCTATATCAACCGGGGCGTTTATACGGGCAGCTACGAGGGCATGCGCTATCGGATGCGAAAAAAAGAGGAAGAGGACCAAAAAGTATTGGAGGCTGTCATTTATCCGGAGCCCTTTTGCTTTGAGAAGACGGCAGAGGAGCAGAAGGAAACTCACGATTTTCCATTCACCGACGAGGGTTTCACACAGGCCATCGCCTGGCTGAATGAGCAGTATGAGACCCAAAAGGAGCGCTGGTCCGAGGCAAAGAACGCCAGTTGGGTGTAAAACAGCACCATGCAAGCGAAAAACATGGGCTCGTGTAACGAGAAAAAGTGCATAAATACCCGCAAAACAGAAATTTTAGTTGTCATTCTCCTCGTCCGCGCTCTTGGTATATACGGTACGCTTTCTCGCCATCTCATCGCTCTCCAGATACTCGTCGTAGGTGGTGATCTTATCGATCATAGCGCCGCCCGGCAGCAGCTCGATGATACGGTTTGCCGTGGTCTGGACGATCTGGTGGTCACGAGAGGAGAACAGCAGTACACCCGGGAACTTGATGAGGCCATTGTTCAGGGCAGTGATGGACTCCATATCCAGGTGGTCGGTCGGCTCGTCGAGAATCAGCACGTTGGCGCCGGAAATCATCAGCTTGGACAGCATACACCGAACCTTCTCGCCTCCGGAAAGGATCTTGACCTTCTTCACGCCGTCCTCGCCTGCAAAGAGCATACGGCCCAGGAAGCCGCGGACATAGGTGGCGTCCTTGATCTCGGAATACTGGGTCAGCCAGTCGACGATGGTGTCGTCGTTGTCGAACTCCTTGGTATTGTCCTTGGGGAAATAGGACTGGCTGGTGGTGATGCCCCATTTATAAGTACCCTCGTCCGGCTCCATCTCACCGGCCAGGATCTTGAAGAGGGTAGTCTTGGCAAACTCATTGCCGCCTACGAAAGCAACCTTGTCGTCGTGACCCAGGATAAAGGAAATATTGTCCAGAACCTTTACGCCGTCGATGGTCTTGGAGAGGCCTTCCACGGTCAGAACTTCATTTCCGATCTCACGGTTGGGACGGAAATCGATATACGGATACTTCCGGCTGGAGGGACGAATTTCATCCAGTTCGATTTTCTCCAGGGCCTTCTTACGGGAGGTTGCCTGCTTGGATTTGGAAGCGTTGGCGGAGAAACGGGAGATGAACTCCTGTAGCTCCTTGATCTTCTCTTCCTTCTTTTTATTGGCCTCCTTCATCTGGCGGATCAGCAGCTGGCTGGACTCGTACCAGAAGTCGTAGTTGCCGGCGTAGAGCTGAATCTTGCCGTAGTCGATGTCGGCGATATGGGTGCAGACCTTGTTCAGAAAATAACGGTCATGGGAAACCACGATGACAGTATTCGGGAAGTTGATCAGGAACTCCTCCAACCATGCGATGGCGTCCAGATCGAGGTGGTTGGTCGGCTCGTCGAGCAACAGGATATCCGGATTGCCAAACAGAGCCTGCGCCAGCAGAACCTTGACCTTCTGGGCGCCCAGCAGATCCTTCATCAGGGTGTAATGGAGCTCCGGTTCGATGCCCAGACCATTCAGCAGGGTAGCGGCGTCAGACTCTGCCTCCCAGCCGTCCATGTCCGCAAACTCCGCTTCCAGCTCGCTGGCCCGGATACCGTCTTCGTCAGTAAAGTCCTCTTTTGCGTAGATGGCTTCCTTCTCCTTCATAATTTCATAGAGACGGGCATTTCCCATGATAACGGTATCCAGAACCGGATAGTCGTCGTACTGGAAATGGTCCTGCTTTAAGAAGGACAGACGCTGACCCGGTGTAATGACGATCTCGCCGTTTGTGGAATCCAATTCACCGGAGAGAATCTTTAAGAAGGTAGATTTTCCCGCGCCGTTGGCACCGATGAGACCGTAGCAGTTGCCCTCGGTAAATTTGATATTGACATCCTCAAATAAGGCTTTCTTTCCTATTCTAAGTGTTACATTATTTGCACTGATCATGTTTTACTCCTTATGACTTAGTAAATACGGTGTGTTACAGAGGTTTGCGCCGCAGCCTTTGCCTTGCGGACAATCACTTCTATTCTACAGAAAAAAAAGGATTTTGCAAGTCTTTTTACACTGTAATTTGAAAGCTTACACTAAAAATAGAATTTTCCGGCGAACAGGCTTGAGCAGGCGGAGAAAAGAGGCTATGATAGGAAATAAAAAAACATGCAGGAAGGGAGCAGAATATGAGACAGACATTTACTCTGGCAAACGGTGTAGAGATTCCGGCAGTAGGCTTTGGTACCTACAAAGCCACGGATCACAAGGATGAAGCTATTATCCGCGAAGCCATCCGGCAGGGTTATCGCCATCTGGACACGGCGGCATTCTATTTTAATGAGGAAGCAGTGGGAAAGGCTGTACAGGAGAGCGGTATTCCCAGAGAAGAATTCTTTCTGACTTCGAAGGTCTGGCGGGATCGGTTAGGCTATGATTCCACGATTCGGGAATTTGAAGAATCCTGTAAAAAACTGGGAACGGATTATTTGGATTTGTACCTGATTCACTGGCCGAGACCGGCGGACCTGACGGCTGAGTGGAAGAACCCGGACGTGGAGACCTGGAAAGCTCTGGAGGATCTTTACAAATCGGGAAAGGCTCGCGCCATCGGTGTCAGTAATTTTCTCCCGCACCATCTGAATAATTTAATGGATCGAACCGGAATTCTTCCAATGGTGAACCAGCTGGAATTTCATCCGGGCTATATGCAGAAGGCCGCAGTGGATTTCTGCCAGCGTCTGGGCATTCAGGTGGAGGCCTGGAGTCCCCTCGGCCGGGCCAGAGTCTTACAGGAGCCGCTTCTTATGGAGCTGGCGGGGAAGTATCAGGTATCTGTGGCGCAGATCTGTATTCGCTTTGCTCTCCAGTGCGGCGTGCTGCCACTGCCGAAATCTTCTTCGGAAGAGCGTATGCGGCAGAACCTGGATGTGTTTGACTTCAATATCGAGGACGACGATATGCATCAGCTGATGACGCTTCCCCAGATCGGCTGGTCCGGGGAACATCCGGATCGGGAACGGGTACACTGTTCGTGAACTTGTATTGTCAGACAAAAGTGGGTAAAAATGTTGCAATTATTATACAAATATTAAAAAAATAAACAATATCTAAAATATTAGCACTCACGCTTGACGAGTGCTAATAAGTGTGCTATAACATAATCAGAGCAAGGGAGAAGAAAGAAAATAAGAAAAAAGACCTTGCCAAACCTCCAGCTAAACTGAAGGGGAAAAATTAAGGAGGAATGATTTATGTTAGTACCGAGTATCTTTGGAGAGAATTTATTAGATGAATTTGTGAATGATTTTGCATTTCCGTATACAACCGGAAGAAAGCTTTACGGAAAGGAAGCAGCAGCTTTGATGAAGACCGATGTCAAAGAGACAGAGAAGGGATATGAGCTGGAAATCGAGCTTCCGGGAGTGAAGAAGGAGGATGTAAAGGCTGAGCTGAAGGATGGCTACATGACCATCACAGCCTCCACGGAGAGCAATAAAGAGGAGAAAAAGAACGGAAAATATATCCGTAAGGAGCGTTACAGCGGCACCACCAGCCGGAGCTTCTATGTAGGCGAGGATATCACCCAGGAGGACATCAGGGCTAAATTTGAAAACGGTGTGCTGAAGGTTTTGGTTCCGAAGAAAGAGGAGCAGCCGAAGGTAGAAAAGAAGAGTTATATCGATATTGAAGGCTAAGAGGAAGCTTTTTCAACAGGCAAAAGAGAACAGGGGATGCAGCTTAGCTGCATCCCCTGTTTGCAGAACGGACTTATTGTGCAAGCAGGAGGTGAGCGTGCATGATGAAACGGGATTATTACGATGTGCTCGGCATCGGAAAGCAGGCAGATGAGAAAGAGATAAAGCGTGCTTATCGAAAGCTGGCGAAGAAATACCACCCGGACACGAATCCGGGGAACAAAGAGGCAGAGCAGAAATTCAAAGAGGTCACAGAGGCTTACAACGTGCTGAGCGATAAAGA
This sequence comes from Alistipes onderdonkii, assembly GCA_963621925.1. Classification (GTDB taxonomy): domain Bacteria; phylum Bacillota; class Clostridia; order Lachnospirales; family Lachnospiraceae; genus Laedolimicola. The sequence continues at coordinate 14,307 of CAVFGF010000041.1, forward strand.
AAAGAAAAAGTTATACGATCAGTTCGGATTCGCGGCCTTTGACGAGGCAGGCAATGCGAGAGCAGATGCAGGTAGCGGCTATCAGGAGTTTCATTTCGAGGGCGGCAATATGGACGATATGTTCGAAGATTTTTTCGGAAATATGTTCCATGGCGGCTTCGGTGGTCAGAAGGGCTATCGGCGGCAGGCGTCCTACAAGGGCGAGGATTTACACGCGGACATCACGGTAGGTTTCGATGAAGCAGCCTTTGGGTGCGAGAAAATGATTCACCTTCAGGCAGCAGACGGCAGCGGCGGTGTCCGGTCTTTCAGTGTCCACATCCCGGCGGGCATCGACGAGGGGAAAAGCGTACGGCTTCGGGGCAAGGGCCATCCGGGTTTCGGAGGCGGCGAAAACGGTGATCTGCTGCTGAAGGTACATATTGCGCCAAAAGCAGGCTATGAACGGAAGGGTATGGACGTGTATACCACAGCCGAAATTCCATTTACCACAGCGGTCTTTGGCGGCGAGGTCAGCTTCCCGACCCTCTACGGCAATGTGGTTTGCAAGGTTCCGGCAGGCACCCAGTCCGGCAAGAAGATACGGCTTCGCGGCAAGGGTATCGTCTCCATGCAGAATCCAAATATCCATGGCGACCAGTACGTGACCATCCGGATACAGGTGCCGACGACATTGACGGCTGAGCAGCGTCAGAAGCTGCATGAATTCGAGGCATCCATGAAAAAGAACGGCAGACATGTGGCATAATTCATACTTTTTCTTGCAAATCCCATGACGTTATTATACAATAAAAAGCAGTGCCATGACCGGATATACGGTCAGGAACTCTACGACAAGCTTTGCGGGATAGGTTGAAAGCATGAATAAAAAAGGAACCATGATAAAAGCCAAGGATTTGGTTTATGAATACAGAAAATATGATGAAGAGGGCCGGGAGCGGGAGCTGATTAAAGCCGTGAACGGTGTGGACTTAGAGATCAAGAAGGGTGATTTTGTGGCGATTCTGGGACACAATGGATCCGGAAAATCCACATTGGCCAAGCATATCAATGCGCTGCTTGTCCCAAGTGAGGGAACCCTCTGGGTAGACGGTATGGATACAAAGGATGAGGATCGCGTCTGGGATATCCGGCAGAGTGCCGGTATGGTATTTCAAAATCCGGACAATCAGATTATCGGAACCATTGTTGAAGAGGACGTGGGCTTCGGTCCGGAAAATATGGGTGTGCCGACAAAAGAGATCTGGGAGCGGGTGGAGGAAAGCCTAAAAGCAGTAGGAATGCTGAAATACCGGCATCATTCTCCAAACAAATTATCCGGCGGGCAGAAGCAGCGAGTAGCCATCGCCGGTGTCGTTGCCATGCATCCCGAATGCATCGTTTTGGATGAACCCACTGCGATGTTGGATCCGAACGGACGAAAGGAAGTCATTCGCACGGTGCGGGCTCTGAATCAAGTGGAGGATATTACGGTCATTCTGATTACCCATTATATGGAGGAAGTGATTTACGCAGACAAGGTCATTGTCATGGATGACGGCAAAATCGTCATGAACGGAACACCGCGGGAGATCTTCTCCCAGGTGGAGACCCTCAAATCCTACCGACTGGACGTGCCCCAGGCCACCCAGCTGGCCTGGGAGCTGAAAAAAGCAGGACTTGAACTGCCGGATGGAATTCTGACAAGAGAGGAACTGGTGGAAGCCTTATGTCACTTAAATTAGAGCATGTACAATATACCTACAGTCCTTCTACAGCCTATGAAATTCATGCACTGAAGGATGTCAATCTGGAGATCCCGGACGGTCAGTTTATCGGGCTGATCGGTCATACGGGTTCCGGTAAATCGACACTGGTACAGCATTTAAACGGTCTGGTAAAGGCTACCTCCGGTCATATCTATTTTAACGGAGAGGATATTTATGCAGACGGTTATGATATGCGAAAGCTTCGCAGCAAGGTAGGATTGGTTTTTCAGTATCCGGAGCATCAATTATTTGAAGTGGACGTGCTGAGTGATATCTGTTTCGGGCCGAAAAATCAGGGATTATCTAAAGAAGAGGCTGAAAAAAGAGCCAGAGAAGCGATGCAGATGGTCGGCCTTTCAGAGGAATATGAGAAGCAGTCACCTTTTGAACTCTCCGGAGGCCAGAAACGCCGCGTAGCCATTGCCGGTGTGCTGGCTATGGAGCCGGAGATCCTGATTTTGGATGAGCCGACTGCAGGACTAGATCCCCGGGGAAGAGACGAGATTCTCGATCAGATCAGCAGGCTTCATAAAGAGAGAGGGATCACGATTGTATTGGTTTCTCACAGCATGGAGGATGTCGCAAAATATGTAGAGCGTATCATCGTCATGAATCAGGGAGAAGTATTGCACGACGGAACACCCAGAGAGGTCTTCTGTCATTATAAGGAGCTGGAGAGCGTCGGTCTGGCTGCTCCCCAGGTAACTTATATCCTGCATACCCTGAAGGAAAAGGGGTTTGGCGTGGACGAGAATGCTACGACCATAGAGGAGGCAAGGGATACCATTTTGACTGTATTCCGGGATAAGGTAAAGAAACATGATTAGAGATATAACGCTGGGACAGTATTATCCGGCAGATTCCGTTTTGCATAAATTAGATCCCCGTGTAAAGCTGGTGACAACCATTGTTTTTCTGGTAGCTCTTTTTGTGGCAAATGACTGGGTGGGTTATCTGGTGGCAACAATATTTCTGGCTGCTGTGATTCGGATGTCGAAGGTACCTTTTCATTTTATGGTAAAGGGACTGAAGGCCATCTTCTTTATTTTGCTGATTACGATGTTCTTTAACCTTTTTCTGACACCCGGCGATGTGGTGCTGGTGCAGATTTGGAAGCTGAAGATTACGGATAAGGGACTGCATACAGCGATTTTTATGGCCATTCGCTTGATTTATCTGATCCTGGGATCTTCGGTTATGACTCTGACTACGACGCCGAATGATTTGACGGACGGTCTGGAAAAACTCATGAGTCCTTTGAAAAAGCTGCATGTTCCGGTTCATGAGGTGGCCATGATGATGTCTATTGCCTTGCGCTTTATCCCGATTCTGCTGGAAGAGACAGATAAAATTATGAAGGCTCAGATTGCCCGGGGTGCGGATTTTGAAAACGGAAATCTGATTCAAAAGGCAAAGAATCTGGTGCCGCTTTTGGTGCCGCTATTTATCTCGGCATTCCGTCGTGCCAACGATCTGGCGATGGCTATGGAGGCGAGATGCTACCGTGGCGGTGAGGGAAGAACAAAAATGAAGCCATTAAGCTACGCTGCGCGAGATTATTATGCCTACGGCGTAGTAGGAGCTTTCCTGGCAGTCATTATTGCAGTGAGAGTGGTCTTATGAAACGTGTGATGCTGAGCGTGGCCTATGACGGCACGAGCTATTGCGGCTGGCAGGTGCAGAATAACGGAGATACGATAGAAGGAGAATTGAACAAGGCTCTTTCATCCTTATTAAAGGAAGAGATCGTGGTAATCGGAGCCAGTCGGACCGATTCGGGAGTACATGCCCTGGGAAATGTGGCAGTCTTCGATACAGAGGCACGGATGCCTGCAGAAAAGATAGCTTATGCCTTGAACAGCCGTCTGCCGGAGGATATTCGGGTACAGCGTTCCTTCCAGGTAGATGACAATTTTCATCCGAGAAAGACGCCTTGCATCAAGACCTATGAATACAGGATTTTAAATCGAGAGTTTGAACTGCCCGGTGAGCGCTTGAACAGCTATTTCTTCCGTAAGAAGCTGGATGTAGAGAAGATGCAGGAGGCACGTGGTTATTTCCTTGGAGAACATGACTTCAAGAGCTTCTGCAGCATCCATACACAGGCGGAGACGACGGTGCGAACTATTTACAGTCTGGATGTGACGAAGGAAAAAGATCTCATCTATATACGCGTGACAGGAAATGGTTTCTTATATAATATGGTTCGAATCCTTGCGGGCACCTTGATTCAGGTGGGGATCGGAAGAACGGAGCCGACGGAAATCCCGAATATGCTGGAGGCGCTGGATCGGCAGGCAGCAGGCCCTACTGCGCCGGCAAGGGGATTGACACTTCTGAAAATGGTTTATCCGGAATACCCGGAGTACGTTTGCTGAAAAGTGCGTATTTTGCCGAAAAAAATAGTTGACAGGCCAAGAAGGATATCATATAATAAACAACTGTGACATAGTGTGAAAATGTCTGAGCCAAAGCCCCGGTAATGACATGTTTCCATAGAAGTTCAATTTATTTTCAGGAGGAAAACCAATGAAAAGTTACATGGCTAGTCCGGCAACAATTGAGAGAAAATGGTATGTAGTTGATGCTACAGGATATACATTAGGACGCTTGGCTTCAGAAGTAGCGAAGGTTCTGAGAGGTAAGAATAAAGCAATCTTCACTCCGCATATTGATACCGGAGATTATGTTATTGTTGTAAATGCAGATAAGATCAAAGTAACCGGCAAGAAGCTGGATCAGAAGATCTATTATCATCACTCTGATTACGTAGGTGGTATGAAAGAGACTACTCTGCGTGAGATGATGAACAAGAAGCCGGAGAAGGTTATCGAGCTCGCTGTAAAGGGTATGCTTCCGAAGGGACCGTTGGGAAGACAGATGTATACAAAGCTTCACGTATACGCTGGTCCGGAGCACAATCATGAGGCTCAGAAGCCGGAAGTGCTTACATTTTAATTGAGAAAAGGTTAAAGGAGGAAATTTACAGTGGCTAAGTCAAAATTCTACGGAACAGGCAGAAGAAAGAAATCCATCGCAAGAGTATACCTGGTACCCGGTACTGGAAATATCACCATCAATAAGAGAAGCATCGACGAGTATCTTGGCCTTGAGACACTCAAGGTAGTTGTTCGTCAGCCGCTCGTTGCAACAGAGACAGCAGACAAGTTTGACGTTCTGGTAAATGTTCACGGAGGTGGATATACAGGACAGGCTGGTGCTATCCGTCATGGCATCGCAAGAGCACTGCTTCAGGCAGACCCGGATTACAGACCGGTTCTGAAGAAGGCTGGATACCTGACCCGTGACCCGAGAATGAAGGAGAGAAAGAAATACGGTCTCAAAGCCGCTCGTCGCGCTCCGCAGTTCTCAAAGCGATAATCGACAACCGAAAAATGCTTACAAAGCCCGGAAAATCAAGGTTTTCCGGGCTTTTTTTATGCCCGAAAATACCTGATTCCGGTGAGGAAATTTGAAGAAATTTGGCATCAATTATACCCATTTTGATGGGCTTACCAGGGGGTTACAACCCATTTTTGACCCTTGATGGGTGGGAAAAAGGGTTTACAAAGGGCCATTTTGATCTGATTTTGAGAAGAGATACTTGACAGATTTTTGCCTATTACATAGAGCTCCGGCTCATTCTTATTTGATGAGAATGGGTTGGGGCTCTATTTTTTCTAAAAAAGGATAGGAGGTAAAGGTATGGCAGAAATGGATTATGGCCAGATCAAGGACAAGCTCATTGTGGAGCTGGTGGGAGCAGATCGGAATGCTGAGATGCTGAAAGAGGTTCCTCACA
>CAVFGF010000042.1:0-19780 GCA_963621925.1 Alistipes onderdonkii
TATCATTCTATTAACATCGCATCCCCGAAGCTAAAGAATCGATACCGCTCTCTCACTGCCTCTTCATAGGCCTTCATAATCTTTTCTTTCCCTGCAAAGGCGGATACCAGCATCAGAAGGGTAGATTCCGGAAGGTGGAAGTTCGTGATCAGAGCGTCCATCATCTTGAAGTGATAGCCCGGATAGATGAAGATCTCGGTCCAGCCGCTGCCTGCCTTTAAGATACCATGCTCATCCGTGGCGGATTCCAGGGTACGGCAGCTGGTAGTGCCGACACAGATGACACGGCCGCCTGCCTCCTTTGTCTCGTTGATCAGGCGTGCCTGCTCCTCCTCTACCACATAAAACTCGGAATGCATGTGATGCTTTGTGACATCTTCTACCTTGACCGGACGGAAGGTACCGAGGCCTACATGCAGGGTGACATGAGCAAGCCTTACCCCCCTCGCTTCGATCTGCTCCAGAAGCTCCGGTGTAAAATGCAGGCCGGCTGTCGGGGCTGCGGCGGAGCCGTCATGCTTTGCATAGACGGTCTGGTAGCGGTTCTTATCCTTTAATTGATGGGTAATATAGGGCGGCAGAGGCATCTGACCGAGCTTATCGAGAATTTCCTCAAAGATCCCTTCAAATTCAAAACGAATCAAACGATTTCCTTCGTCCACGATATCGATGACCTCAGCCTTCAGAAGGCCGTCTCCGAATACAATGCGTGCCCCTGGTCTGGCTTTTTTTCCGGGCTTTACCAGGGTTTCCCAGACATTATCCGCTTTTCTTTTCAGAAGCAGCACCTCGATATGTGCACCGGTGTCTTCCTTGGCACCCAGAAGTCTAGCCGGAATGACCTTTGTATTATTGACGACCAGGCAATCCCCGGGATTCAGCTCCTCGATGATATCACGAAAGACTTTATGCTCAATCTCACCTGTGTTCTTGTCCAGCTTCATCAGCCTGGAGCTGCTGCGATCCTCCAGGGGATCCTGCGCAATCAGCTCCTGTGGAAGTTCATAGTAAAAATCACTCGTTTTCATAATTCTTTCCATTCTCTTAAAATTTTCTTTTCTTAAACCAATACAAAATGATGCCGACTACGGCGATGCTGAGGGCAATCACATACAGATAACCGAATTTCCAGTTCAGCTCCGGCATATATTTGAAATTCATGCCATACCAGCCGACGATCAGAGTCAGCGGCTGAAAGATAATGGTCACCATGGTAAACAGCTTCATGGTATTGTTCAAATTGTAGTTCAGGGTGGCATCCATCGCTTCTCGAAGATGAATCAGGTTATCGCAGAGCAGCTGTGTGTTGTTGCTCAGGCGTTCTGACTTGTCTGTAAAGATCTTAAAATAGCGCAGATCCTCTTCTTCGAACAAATCATTCTCATTTTCCTGCAGAGATTCTCCGATGTCTATGAGCTGCTCATAATAGTTTTTCAAGGTGGAAAGCCGATTTCGCAAATCGAAAATCTCTGTATTTAATTCCGGATCTACCTTTCCGTTGACGACCTCCCGCTCCATGGCAATAATCTGCCGTTCGGTCATAACCAGACCCCGGTTGCCGCTGGATAAAAGGCGCTCCAGTACGCCGTAGATCACCTTCTCCATGGTGGCATTTTGTCGAAACCGACCGATGGCATCCAGAAACATCTGGCGGATGCTGTCTTCCTTGTCAATGATCTTTACGACCACAAAGAGGTTTTTCTTGATGAAAAATCCAATGCGGTTTCGCCTGGTACTTAAATTCAGAATATCTACGATATTGATCATACCGAAGCTGAATTCATCATATACATCCATGCTGGTTCGAAAATGGGTAAAGTCTGTCATACAATCCTTGACGGCTACCTCGGAAAGTCCCAGCTCCTGATAGCAATTTTTCAGCTCATCCAGTGTCAGATAACCGACACAGATATCGTGGGCGTCCAATTGATTCAGACCGATTTCCTGAATTTCCCTGTCATGAATCGAATAAAACATATCCCTTCCCCCTGTATTTCATCTATTTCATTTTAGGCATTCCGCGGGCTGCATCCAAAACTCGCATCACCAGCAGACTGTGTTCCAGGCGCTGCTTCAGCGCCTCGCGATCCTTGTTTTCGTAGTATTTCACAAAAGCCTGCAGTTCTTCGATAAAGACATTGTCCCGTCTCGCCAGCGCATAGGGAACGGGCTCTTTTTTGTTCTCCTGATAACTGAACTCCTCGAAGCGGCCGGAATTGGAATGGCTGAAGATGCAGCCTTTATCTCCCTCGATATTTACCGACAGCGGCGCGCCGCAGTCCTTTGCGGCGATGCAGACACATTGAAAGGACGGATATTCCAGAACCAGAATGCCGGAGGTATCCACTCCCTTTTCGATATTCGGGAAATAATGAACGCCTTTGGGTTCGCCGAAAAGGCCGGTCACAAAATGGATATTGTATACATTCAAATCCATCAGTGCACCGCCTGCCTTCGCCGGATCGAATACCGGTGCAAGGATTCCCTGTTTAAAGGCCTCATAACGGCTGGAATATTGGGAATAATTGAGCTGTACAATCTTGACGTCACCGAGTCCGGGAAGCAGCTCCCGCACCTTATCATAATTCGGATTATATTGATTGGTAATGGCCTCGAAGAGAATCAGGCCTTTTCTTTCTGCCAACTGAGCCAATTGCTCAGCTTCTGCATAATTTACGGTAAAGGGTTTCTCCAGAATCACATGCTTGTCAGCCTCGAGAGCCTGTTTTGTAAATTCGAAATGTAAATGATTGGGAACCGGAAGATAAAGAACCTCTATCTTCGGATCGGCCAACAGCTTCTCATAGCTGTCATAGGCCACCGGAATCTGATATTTCTCGCAAAGCTCCCGACGCTTCTCTTCCTTTCGCACATAGATAGCCGGTACCTCCATTTCCGGCAGCATAGCCGCTGCTTCGAGAAACCAAGGTACAGTCATACCGGCTCCAACGATACCAACCCGCATAATTTTTCCTCCCACATTTTCTGAATCTAAGGAAATGCTGATTAAATCAGCATTTCCCTAAAATCCATTATAGCACGCTGCCTGCCACCTGTCAGCTGAAAACAGGACACCGGCCCATTTTTCCGGGAACCGGTGTCCTGCAAAATTTTGCTGCGAGATGTTTTTTGCTTCTCTGCTTACTGACGCAGCTCTGCCTTCAGAGCCTCCAGACCCTTCAGAATACGCTTCATGGCAGCGGAAATGTCACTCTCCTCCAGGGTCTTATCCTTACCGCGGAAGACGATGGAGTAAGCCATGGATTTATAGCCGTCCTTGATCTGATTTCCCTCGTAGATATCGAACAGGTGGAAGCTCTCCAGATGGCTGCCTCCCTTCTGTTCGATGACTTCCTCGATCTGTCCGGCCAATACATCCTTCGGAATGACCATGGAAATATCACGGGTGACAGCCGGGAACTTGGCAATCCCCTCGTATTTACGATCAAAGGTAGCCAGCTCGGTTACCACAGGCATATCCAGGACTGCTACATATGCCCGATCACCGATGCCGTAGGTGTCTGCTACCGTCGGATGAATTTCTCCTAAGTAGCCCACCAGCTTCTCGTCGTAATAGATATTTGCCTGACGGCCCGGGTGAAGATAATTCTTTCCGGCCTTCGGGTCGTAATGTACCCGATCCCGCATGCCGAGTTTTTCGAAGAATTCCTCTACCACACCCTTCATGTGATAGAAATCACCGTCTCCGTACATACCCAGTGTAAATTGCATCCGCTCATCCGGCAGCTCCTGAAGGGGAAGCTCCTTTGCCAGATAGATATTGCCCAGTTCATACAGGCGTACATTTTTGTTTCTGCGATTGTAATTGGTCGCTAAAGAGGTCAGCATGCCGTTCATCGAGGTGGTCCGCATGATGCTGAAATCCTCGCCCAGCGGGTTGGAAATCTTGATTGCCCGGCGCATCGGATCGTCTGCGCTAAGAAGCAGCTTATCGAAGACCTTCGGACTCTCGAAGGAATAGGTCATACCCTGGGAGAAGCCGCAGAATTCAGCGATATCTCTCGCTACAGCCTCTACACGAAGCTTGAAGGGAAGCTTGCCGGTGGTCGCTTCTCCTCTCGGCAGGGTCGTCGGAATATTGTCATATCCGAAGAAACGAGCTACCTCTTCTGCCAGATCTGCCAGACAGTGGATGTCCTGACGGAAGGTAGGTGCTACGATTTCGTTCGTTTTTTCATCATAAGAAAGCTCTACGAGGCTCAGGTAGTCCAGCATCTGCTCTTTCGTCAGATTTGTGCCGAGAAGAGCATTGATTTTGTCGGCATCGAAAGGAACTCTGGAGGGCTCACTCTTGCCATTGTATACATCCACCATGCCGTCAACCACTTCTCCGGCTCCCAGTTCCTCGATAAGTTGGCAGGCACGGTCGATGGCAGCCTGAGCATTGTTGGGATCCAGTCCCTTCTCAAACTTTCCGGATGCATCCGTACGAAGGCCGATGCGCTTTGCGGAAAGACGGATATTGACGCCGTCGAAGCAGGCAGCCTCGAACATCATCGTCTTGACGGAATCGGTAATCATGGAGTTTTCACCGCCCATGATGCCGGCGATACCTACGGCTTTTTCTCCGTCGCAGATCATCAGGACATTTTCATCCATCGTACGTTCCTGCCCGTCCAGGGTGACAAATTTTTCCCCGGCTTCGGCGCGGCGTACCAGGATCTGATGACCGGCAATGGTATCGAGATCGTAGGCATGCATGGGCTGTCCATACTCTTCCATGACATAGTTTGTAATATCTACCAGGTTGTTGATGGGACGAATGCCGTTGACAGCCAGTCTGCGCTGCATCCACTTCGGTGAGGGAGCCAGCTTGATATTTTTGACAACTCTCGCACAGTAACGGGGGCAGAGATCCGCATCCTTTACATCTACCTTGATATAATCATGAACATCTTGGCCGGAGCCCTTTACGGTTACCTCAGGCGGTACAAACTCCTTGCGGAAGGTAGCGGCTGCCTCTCTGGCAATACCGATGACGCTGTAGCAATCGACCCGGTTCGAGGTAATCTCATATTCAAATACCACATCATCAAGTCCCAGGGCATGGATGGCGCTCTCTCCTACCACGGCATCCTCGGGGAAGACATAGATGCCGTATTCCGGTGCCTCCGGGTACATTTCTCTGGTCTGACCAAGCTCCTCGATGGAGCACATCATGCCGTTGGATTCTACCCCGCGAAGCTTGCCTTTTTTGATTTTGATTCCACCCGGGGTCTTCTTGCCGTCGTGACCGCCGGCTACACGTCCGCCGTCCAATACGACAGGAACCTTCTGGCCTTCGCGGACGTTCGGTGCACCGGTGACGATCTGAATCGGCTCCTCCTCTCCGATGTTCACTTGGCAAATGACCAGCTTATCCGCATCCGGATGCTGCTCAATCTTTACAATCTGTCCGATGATGATTTTTTCCAGATCGGCATCCAGGCGGGTGAAACCCTCTACCTTGGTTCCGGAAAGAGTCATTGCATCGGTATATTCCTGAGCCGTCACATCGAGATCCGGCACATATGCTTTAATCCATGATAAAGATGTATCCATTTTCTTTCTCCTCTCTATTGTGAACTTTCGCCGTGCGACGCTCGAGAAAACTTTGTTTTCTCTGCCTTCCTGTGCACGGCTCAATGCTGTCAAAACTGTTTCAGGAACCGAATATCGTTCTCATAAAGCAGGCGCATATCGTCGATCTCATATTTCAAAAGCGCGATTCTTTCCAGACCTACGCCGAAGGCAAAACCGGTATACTCATTCGGGTCGATACCGCACATCTCCAGAACATGAGGATGTACCATGCCGCAGCCCAGGATCTCGATCCAGCCGCTGCCCTTACAGAACCGGCAGCCCTTTCCGCCGCATTTGAAGCAGCTGACATCTACCTCCGCACTGGGCTCCGTAAACGGGAAATGATGGGGACGGAATTTGGTCTTTGTCTCTGCTCCAAACAGCTCCTTGGCAAATTCTTCCAGGGTTCCCTTCAAATCCGCAAAAGTAATGTTCTTGTCTACCACCAGTCCTTCGATCTGATGGAAGGAGGGAGAATGGGTGGCATCCACCTCATCGGAACGGAATACACGTCCCGGCGCAATCATACGAATCGGAAGCTTGCCCTGCTCCATGACCCGGGCCTGACACGGAGAGGTCTGGGTACGAAGTACGATGTTCTTATTGATATAGAAGGTATCCTGCTCGTCCTTAGCCGGATGTCCCTCCGGGATGTTCAGCTTTTCAAAGTTGTAAAGATCATACTCGATCTCCGGCCCTTCTACCACCTCATAGCCCATACCGATAAAGATTCTCTCGACCTCTTCCAAGGCGATGGTGTTGGGATGACGATGACCTACATTGTTCTTCTTAGCCGGAAGGGTGACATCGATGACCTCCGCCTTCAGCTTCTCCTCGCGAACCATGGCCTCCATCTTTGCCTTGGCCTCTTCCAGAACCTTCTCGATCTCTTCGCGGGTTTCATTGACCAGCTGGCCAACCTTCGGTCTGTCCTCCGGAGCCACATCCTTCATGCTTTTTAATACGCTGGTCAGTTCTCCTTTTTTCCCGAGAATGGCTACACGGGCATCATTCAAGGTACTTAAGTTTTTTGCTTCCAGGATCTGGGAGATAGCTTTTTCCCGGATTTTTTGCAATTTTTCTTTCATAACGGTTCACCTTTCCTGAAATATTGATTTACGAGGGAGGACACAAAAAAAATCCGTCCCTACTGTATTGTAGGGACGGAATAAATTCTCCGCGGTACCACCCTGATTCCTGTCTTTTCCCTCGGACAGGCTCTCATTATCTGCGTAACGTGCAGGCTTCCGTCATCGCCTACCCTAGATAAACTGTCTTCAGCGATGCTGCTCCGGTGTGAAATTCACCTGTTCTCCTGTACTTAAGTCCGCTCTCAGCCGCTGACGGTCTCTCTCTGAAAGAAGAAGAAAGGCTACTGTGCACCTTCATTGCATTTTCATATCGAACTCTATTCTATACCCGAAAAAGTGGGAGTGTCAAGCATTTCTTTTTTTGCGGCGCTCTTCCAGTTATCGAAAATACCACTTCTGGGCTCGGGTTCCGTTTGTTTCGTAAAGCTGAATATTGGATCCGTTCGAGGCGTTAGCTCCGCTCAAGTCCATACACCGATAGCGATTCAGGGCGGAAATCAATACCATACTGCCGTCTGCCTGTTTCACGGCAATCCATTTTTGCGCCTTGGTCTGATTGGATGCATATTGCTGGATATTGGTTCCGTTTCCGGTACCGGCACCGCTTACATCCAGAGGCTTTCCGCTGCCGATATTGGTTAGTGTGATATAACCCTTGGCGTCATGGCTGACTCTCCAGCGCTGGGCATTTGTTCCGTTGCTCACATAGGCCTGTACATTTGCACCATTTGCGTGAGAACCGCCGGAAACATCCGCGGTATACCTTTGATTGACTGCTGAGTAAAGGGTGTAGGTTCCGTCTGTTAAGTCATTCTTGTGCGCCTCCGCCAGATCGTCGCTCAAGGTATTCTGGGAAAGAAACCATCGCTGTGCCAGAGTATTGTTGGTCTCATAGAGCTGGATGTTGGAGCCGTTTCTCACGGAGGCTCCGCTCAAATCCATGCATTTGTCTTTTGCCAGGGCAGAGAGGAAAACAAAGCTGCCGTCCGTTTGGCGAACACCGATCCATTTTTGCGCCCTGGTCTGGTTGGATGCGTATTGTTGGATATTGGTTCCGTTTCCGGTACCGGCACCACTTACATCCAGAGTCTTTCCACTGCCGATATTGGTTAGTGTAATATAACCCTTGGAGTCATGGCTGACCCTCCAGTACTGGGCATTGGTATCATTTTTTTCATAAAGCTGTACATTGGCATAATTGTCCTTGGAACCGCCGGATACATCTACATCATAGCTTTTGTTCAATGCAGAGCGGATATCATAGGTTCCGTCGGTAATATCATTTCGATGCTCTGCTGCCAGGGTATCGAGGATTTCTTCCGGGCTTTTCACAGGTTCCGGCGTAGGTTCCGGTTCCGGATCGGGTTCTGGCTCCGGATCAGGTTCCGGATCCGGGGTATTCTCTTCGATATCGGAGGTCAATGCCTTGATACAATAATTGCCATTCATCTTCCAAGGCGAATAGGAAGAACCATTAGAAGAACAATAACTTCCGGAAGCACTTGTAACCGGGCAGGACCAGACAGTCGTCTCACCACTTGCATAAGTGATGCCCTGCTCGTAATCGAGCCCGCATTTATCCAGAGAGACAACGACTGCAAAATAAGAGCCGGGTGTCAGAGAAACCGCTTCTTCCAAATCAATGGTATAGATTCCGGCAAAGGTCGTCTCTCCGCTGGTCGATGCCCCGCTCACCTGGGTTCCGCTGAGAGGATTCGCAGGATCTGTGAGGTCGGTATAGATATCGATGGTATAACCGACACCTGTCACATGGGTAAAGGACAGCTGCACGGCCTTCAGGCTCTCAGCCTCTTTTGCTTCGTGCGCCTGAACCTGAAAGACATTGGCCTCATGCCTATACCAGGAATCGTAATAGGTATGCAGACCGCCGTCCAATTGGTAATTGTGGTCATATTCCTCGGCGTCTTCCATATCAAAGAACCAGGCGGCAGTTCCGAGAGATGCCGTCTCGTAAGACATCCAGAAGTAGCTGACGTAAGTTCCCCAGCTGTTTCGAACCAGCCAGGCTCCATCCTGCTCGGGCTTGACTGTTCCGGGAAAGTTATCCTTTGAAAAGTTATCATCCCAGCCAACCAGCATGACCGCATGGCCGGAGCCCCGATAATCCGTATCGTAATAGGTCCAAAGCTGCTTTTCGCTGTTCCAGAACATGCCGCTGTCCTGATGCCGGTACATGACGCCGGCTGCCCCGTGATCGAGAATCGAAGCTTTTACCTCCTCGGTATTCTGGCGGAGATTGATGGTATAAGCGTTTCTTAAGTGCCATGCATCCTGATTGTATGCAAGATCCTCAGATAAACCGTTTACGCTGACGCTGCTCGCCAGGCTATAAGGTACCAGAGCTTCTGTGACAGCACCGCTCCACTGTGCGAGGCGTCGCATCGCATATTCATAATTTCCGCCGTAATTTAAAAACTGATACGTCGAGCTATTAGAAAAGGTGGATTGGTCTCCGGAGGTTCCGCCCAACGGATCTACGGCAGAATTGTAGGTAAAATAAGCCAGCTGCAGCTCGCTTAAATCGATATCTTCCGATGCATAGCCTTTGTTTATCAAATCAAATTCTGCCAGCCCGATACTTGAAAAGGCCCAACAGGTGCCGTAGGGATTCTGATTGCGGCTTTCCGGATAGCTGCTCAAATCCAAATCATCCGGGAAGGAAGAAGGAAGCTCCTCATAAAGAGAAATACCGTCCTCGTAAACCGGTGTATTTTCATCGAGGTCTCCCGGAAGATACGCTCCGGCCATCATTTCGTCCGTTTCGGCGGAAATTACCGTATCTTCGGGATTTTCTTCATCAGCGTCCATGTTCTCGGGAGTTTCCTCATCGACGATTATTTCTTCGGGTGATTCCTCATCGATGATCATTTCTTCCGGTGCTTCCTCATCGACCGTAATTTCTGCCGCATGGACATTTCCGGCGGAGGTCACTAGCAGAGTCAAAAGAAGCAAGGATACGATCCGGCTTCTGTTTCGATTCATCCATCTCATTTTTGTTTTCCCCTCTCATTTTTCTTATCGTCTTCAGACTTTCCAAATTTTTACTAAGATTTCTGCTGCGGCCTTCAATTCCTTCTCTGTCATCGTTGCATAACCCAGGAGAATCGTAGCTCTCTTTTTCCTCACGGGCTCCCCGGGATCAATGTCATAGGCAGATAATGGATAGACACGGATACCTTCTGCCAGAGCCTGGCGAAGGAGTTCTTCTTCCCTCCTGTCATCGTGAAATTCCAGCAAAAGATGTACTCCGGCATCTGCACCGCGGATCGTGCAGACCGATGCAAGCCCCTTTAAGCCGGAGATCAGGAGCTCCTGTTTATGACTATAGATCGCCCGCATACGGTTCAGATGACGTTCGAAATGCCCCTCCCGTATAAAGCTGTTCAAAATCATCTGATCGATACGGGATACTGTCGATGAAAAATGCAACAGCTTCGCTCCTGCGCTCTTCAGCAATTTTTCCGGCAGCACCAGATAACTGATACGAATCGCAGGAGCGATGGATTTTGAAAAGGTTCCGATATAAATGACGTTGCCGGTCTGATCAGCCCCCTGCAGAGCAGGGATGGGTTTGCCACGGTAGCGAAACTCACTGTCGTAGTCATCTTCGATGATATAACGACCTTCTTTTTCTGCTGCCCAGTTTAAAAGCTCCATGCGTCGTTTGATCGGCATCACTATGCCCAAAGGATATTGATGGGAGGGCATTACATAGGCCACATCAGCCTCGGAAGCTTTGAGAGCCTCCATCTCCATGCCGAAGGCATCGACAGGCACCGTGCAAAGCTCGAATCCCATTTCCTGAAAAATCCGGTAGGCATGCTTGTAAGTAGGGCTTTCCATTGCCAGTCTTCGTTTGCCCAGAAGGGCGGAGATCAGCATCATCAGATAATCATTTCCGGCTCCCAGCAGGATCTGCTCCGGATGGCAATTAACGCCTCTGGCCTGATGAAGATAATGGCTGATGGTCTCCCGAAGCTCCTCTTCTCCCTTAGGATTTCCTAATTGAAAAAGAGTCTTCCTGTCATCCAAAAGCACAGTTCTTGTGACCTTTCTCCAAATATCATAGGGAAAGCTGTCCAGATCAATGCCGTTGGGTGTAAAATCATATTTCCATTTTTTTACTTCTTCCGCCGGAACTATACTTCTGCGGCTATGGTCATCACGCAAATGATAGAGCCCATCTATCTCGCAGACGTAGTATCCTTTGCAGGGAACAGATTCGATATATCCCTCCGACAAGAGTTGCTCATAGGCCAGATCTACCGTACTGCGGCTGACTTCCAGATAACGAGAAAGAGCCCGGCCGGAGGGAAGCTTCTCTCCGGCCAGGATCTTCTTTTTTTGAATGTCCTGCTTGATATAGGTATAGATCTGCTCATATAAAGGCATCTCTGCCTTCGGATCTAAATCCATCGTCAGTTCGCGCATAGTTTATGCCTTCGGAAGCTTAAAGGAGCTCTTCAGGGATACAATTCGGTTGAATACCGGCTTTTCCGAAGTCGAATCCTTATAATCGACACAATAATAACCGTTTCGTACGAACTGGAAGCTGTCAAAGGCCTTTGCGCCGGCAAAGCCAGGCTCCAGATAAGCATGCTCTACCACTGTCAGGGAATGGGGATTCAGATTCAGGCTGCCATCCTCATTGTAAACACCCTTTTCTTCATCGATGATATTTTCATACAGACGCACCTGCGCCTCCAATGCATAGGGAGCCGGTACCCAGTGGATGGTACCCTTTACTTTACGGCCGGTAAAGCCGCTTCCGGCCTTGGTTTCCGGATCGTAGGTACAGTGAACCTCCAGGATTTTTCCGTTTTCATCCTTTACGAAGCTTTCGCATTTTACAAAGTATGCATGCATCAGACGAACCTCATTGCCCGGGAAGAGACGGAAATACTTCTTCGGGGGTTCCTCCATGAAGTCGTCGCGTTCAATATAAAGCTCCCTACAGAAGGGAATCTGATGACTGCCGAGGGCTTCATTTTCCAGGTTGTTTGCAGCATCGAGATACTCCACCTGTCCCTCCGGATAATTATCGATAATCAGCTTGATCGGGTCGAGGACAGCCATCATACGGGGACGCTTCAGCTTCAGATCCTCACGAATGCAATACTCCAGCATCGCATAATCTGCGGAAGACTGGCTTTTGGATACACCGCAGAGCTCTACAAACATTTTGATGGATTCCGGTGTAAAGCCACGGCGGCGAAGGGCTGCGATGGATACGAGACGCGGATCGTCCCATCCGTCTACGATTCCTTCCTCCACCAGCTTCTTGATATACCGCTTTCCGGTTACTACATTGGTCAGATAGAGCTTCGCAAACTCGATCTGTCTGGGCGGATGCGGATACTCCAATTCTCGAACGACCCAGTCATACAGCGGTCTGTGATCCTCGAACTCGAGGGTGCAGATGGAATGGGTGATGCCCTCGATGGCATCCTCTATCGGGTGCGCAAAGTCGTACATCGGATAGATACACCATTTGTCTCCGGTATTGTGATGACTGATATGAGCTACACGATAAATGATGGGATCCCGCATATTCATATTCGGAGAAGCCATGTCGATCTTGGCGCGCAAAACCTTCTCGCCGTCGGCATACTTTCCGTCCCGCATCTCCTCAAAAAGCTTCAGGTTCTCTTCGACGCTGCGGTTGCGGTAGGGGCTCTCCTTACCCGGCTCTGTCAAGGTGCCGCGGTACTCCCGCATCTCATCAGCTGTCAGATCGCAGACAAAAGCCTTTCCCTTTTTGATCAGCTTTACGGCTGCCTCATACATTTGCTCAAAATAGTTGGATGCAAAGAAGAGACGATCCTCCCAGTCAGCGCCCAGCCACCGGATATCTGCCTTGATGGATTCTACAAACTCAATCTTCTCCTTCGTCGGGTTGGTGTCGTCAAAGCGCATATTGAATTTGCCGTGATACTTCTGCGCAAGTCCGTAATTCAGAAGGATCGATTTCGCATGTCCGATATGAAGGTAGCCGTTCGGCTCCGGCGGGAAACGGGTATGTACCGTATCGTATACACCCTCAGCCAGATCCTTTTCGATCGCCTGTTCAATAAAATTTTTGCTCGTCATCTCATTTTCCATAACGCTTCCTCGTTTCTAAAGTCTTTCGATCTCTTATAAGATTTAATGTTATCATACCCGAAGACATAATTCAACACCTACTCACAATACCCGGTACGAAAGTCAATGAGGTTGCGCAAGGGCCTTTTTACCAGATAACATTCCAGGTTCTCGATGCAGATCGTCAAGATCTGTTCCAGTGTCTCAGGCAGGGCATAGCCGCCGGAGATATGGGGCGTCAAGATCACCTGTTCCATATCCCAGAGAGGATGATCGGCCGGCAAAGGCTCCGGGTCTGTCACATCCAGACAGGCGCCGGCAATACGTTCTTCCTTCAGCGCATCCACCAGTGCATCGGTATCGACAGTGATTCCACGTCCTACATTGATGAGAACAGCGTCCTTTTTCATAAGAGCCAGACGTTCCCGGTTCATCATATGATAAGTATCCTGATTTCCGGGAAGACTCATGGCGACAATATCTGCCTTTGGAAGCTCCCGCTCCAGGTGTTCTGTTGTAAAGAGATCGTCGACCCCCTCCGGCTTTCGCCCCTCTCTTCGCTTGATACCCACGGTACGGCAGCCGAGCGCCTTCATTTTTTGAGCAAAGGCAGTGCCGATATCGCCCATGCCGATCACCAGTACACGACTTCCCTGAATCACCCGGACATGTCCTTCGCTTTTCCAGATATGCTCTCGCTGGTTTCTCGCGTAGAGGTTCAGTTTCTTTTGCAGCTCAAATAAGACGCCGATCATATGCTCCGAAATAGCCAGGCCATAGGCACCGGTCGCGTTGGTAAGGATTACTTCCTTAGGCAAAACTCCATCACAAAAGCCTTCGGTTCCGGCATTGTTGAGCTGCAGCCATTTGAGCTTTTCGGTAAATTTTAAAAATGCAGGATTTACATTTCCGAGGATGACCTCGGCATCCCGGATGACTTCCTCCGTTACATCCTTTTGGAGACAATAACAAAATGTGAGATGACGAAAGTTTCCTTCCAGTCTTTCCCTTTGCTTCTCGTTCAGAGGCAGTGTGACCAGTATTTTCATGACTTTTTTACCCCCTTGGTATCCCGGCTTCCCGCCTTTAATTTATTTAAAACCAGTTCTTTATCCCGGTAGGAAATGATCTTCTCCTGTCCGGTATGATAAAGGTAAACAGCCTCCAGCTCGTCCTTTTCGCCAAGCCTCATGCCGCGAACGCCGGCAGCTCCCTTCTTCTTCTCCGGTATTTCAGAAATATCAAAACGTAAGAAATATCCGCCACGGCTCTGAAGGACAATCTGCTCGGTTCCGTCCGTAACCTCTGCAAGCAAAAGTTCATCACCTTCGTTCAGTTTTGTGGCCGCCATGGTCTTCATCTTCGTCTCAAATTCGCTGCCGTCTACGATCTTCAGCATCCCCTGGCGTGTAGCAAAAAGGAGTTTGCGGTGTCCAAGCTCTTCCATGCTTCCGATACCGACAATCTGCTCCTCGGAGCTGGAAAAATTCCCTAAATTATCGATAGGTACGCCCTTTTCTCTGAATTTTCCGAAGGGTAAATCCGGAACCTTTACCGTATGCAGCTTACCCGTGTCGGTAAAGATACAAATCCTGCCGGTATTCATACAGGTAAATACGTATTTGTTTTCCGCGTCCGCTGCTTCCCGGTTGCGCTCGTAGACGGTTCGGTCGATGGTTTTGGCATAACCGAAGCGATCCATCAGAAACATGACCGGCATCTCCTCGACTTTTTTTTCTTCAAAGACGGCAGCCTCCGCATTCTCGATGGCGGTCCGTCTCGGACGGGCATAGGCTTTTTTGATAGCCTCCATATCTTTTAGTATCACCCGGGTCATGCTGGCATGGTTTTCCAGAATATCCTCATATTCTGCTATGTTTTTTAAGGTTTTCTGATTTTCATCCAGCAGGGCCTGAATTTCCAGGCCGATCAAACGGTAGAGCCGCATTTCCAGAATAGCTTGGGCCTGGCGCTCGGTAAACCGAAGCTTTGCTGCCCTCTTTTTCGAGGCTTCGGACTTAAACCGGATACCTTCTGTGACGCCGCCGGTCAGACAGGCTCTGGCTTCCCCGATATTCTTACTGCCCCGCAGAATCTCGATGATGAGATCGATGACCTCGCAGGCTTTGATCAGGCCTTCCTGAATCTCTCGCTTCTCCTGCTCTTTTTTAAGCAATGTCCGGTATTTTCGGGTGGCGAGTTCATACTGGAATTCAATATAGTACTCCAGTATCCGACGAAGGCTTAGAGTCTCCGGTTTCCCGTCCGCTACGGCCAGCATGTTGACACCAAAGGTATCCTCTAGCCGGGTCTTTTTATAGAGCATATTTTTCAGGTTCTCGGTATCCGCGCCCTTTTTCAGCTCCAGGACAATACGAATGCCTTCCTTGGAGGATTGATTGGAAATATCTGTAATTTCCGGAGCCTTCTTGCTCTCCACCAGACCTGCGATATCATTCAGAAATTTCGCAATATTGGCGCCAATCATTGGATAGGGGATCTCGGTGATCACCAATTGCTCCCTGCCGCCTTTTAATTTTTCCACTTCGACACGGCCGCGAATCCGGATCTTGCCCGTACCACTCTCATAGATAGTCGCAAGCTCATCCTTATTTACAACAATGCCGCCGGTGGGAAAATCCGGTCCCGGCATCAGCTCCAGAAGCTTCTCCGTGCTTAGCTCGGGATTTTTCAGATAAGCCTTTGCCGCATCGATGACTTCTCCCAGATTGTGGGGCGGAATGCTTGTGGCCATGCCGACAGCGATGCCTTCGGAGCCGTTTACCAGGAGATTGGGCAGACGTACCGGCAGGACACAGGGCTCTTTTTCCGTTTCATCAAAGTTTGGTACAAAGTCTACGACATCCTTATCGAGATCCGCCAGAAAGGTCTCCTGGGTCACCTTTTGCAGACGCGCCTCCGTATAACGCATGGCTGCTGCACCGTCCCCCTCGATGGAACCGAAATTTCCGTGTCCGTCTATCAGAGGCATCCCCTTCTTGAAATCCTGGGACATGACCACCAAAGCGTCATAGATGGAGCTGTCTCCGTGGGGATGATATTTACCCATCGTATCACCGACGATACGGGCGCATTTTCGATACGGGCGGTCATAACGAATGCCCAGCTCATACATATCGTAAAGAGTCCTGCGCTGTACCGGCTTCAGGCCGTCCCGTACATCCGGCAAAGCCCTGGCGATGATGACGCTCATGGCATAATCGATATAGGATTTCTGCATCAGATCCGAATACTCTGTGCGAATAATTTGTTCTTCCATAATTTCCTCCAGACTTTAGATATCCAGCTCTGCATCCCTTGCATGCTCATAGATGAAGGCCCTTCTGGGCGGAACATCGGTTCCCATCAGCATCTCTGTGACGCTGGAGGCCATGCGAGCATCCTCGATCTCGATGCGCTTCAAAATGCGGGTTTTCGGATTCAGAGTCGTCTCCCAGAGCTGTTCGGCGTCCATTTCTCCAAGACCTTTGTAGCGCTGCAGGGTAAAGCTGCCCTTGTGGCGCTTTCGATATTGCTCCAGAGCCTTGTCATCATAGAGATATTCCTCCTGCCCCTTGGCAGGCATGGCTTTATAGAGGGGCGGCATCGCAAGATAGACATGTCCCTCATAAATCAGCTCCGGCATAAATCGATAAAACAGGGTCAGAAGCAGAGTTGAAATATGGGCTCCGTCTACATCGGCATCGGCCATGATAATAATCTTGTCATAGCGGAGCTTCGTGATATCAAAGTCATTGCCGTAGCCTTCCGAGAAGCCGCAGCCGAAAGCATTGATCATGGTCTTAATCTCTGCATTTGCCAGAACCTTATCGATACTGGCCTTCTCGACATTCAGGATCTTGCCGCGGATCGGAAGAATCGCCTGGAAATTTCGATCCCTGGCAGTCTTGGCAGAACCGCCTGCAGAATCTCCCTCTACGATAAAAATTTCACATTTGGAGGCATCCCGGCTCTCGCAATTGGCCAGCTTTCCGTTTGAATCAAAGGAATACTTCTGCTTCGTCAAAAGATTGGTCTTGGCGCGCTCCTCTGTTCTTCGAATTTTGGCCGCCTTTTCTGCGCAGCCGATGACGCTTTTCAGTACCTCCAGATTGCGGTCGAAATAACGGACAATCTCGTCGCCGGTGACCTTTGCGGTTGCCCGGGAGGCATCCTGGTTATCCAGTTTGGTCTTGGTCTGTCCCTCAAAGCGCGGAGCCGGATGCTTAATGGAAATGACAGCTGTCATTCCGTTTCTTACGTCGGCACCGGTAAAGTTTGCATCCTTTTCCTTCAGGATACCCAGCTCCCGGGCATAATTGTTGATTACAGTGGTAAAAATCGTCTTGAAGCCGGTTAGATGCGTGCCGCCCTCGGCATTATAAATGTTGTTGCAAAAGCCCAGAACATTTTCGTGGAATTCCTGGACATACTGGAAGGCGCCTTCGACCACGATCCCCTCGGATTCGCCCTTGAAGTAAATGACCTCATGGACGGTCTCCTTCTTTTTGTTGAGATCCTCCACAAAGCCGATGATTCCATTTTCCTCATGGTACTCGACTCGCTCGACCTCATCTCCTCTTCGGTCTTCAAAAAGTATCGTCAGTGCAGGATTCAGATAAGCTGTCTCGTGCAGGCGGCTCTTGACCTCCTCCGCCTGAAAACGGGTTTTCTCAAAGATCTCCGGATCCGGGAGAAAATTGATCCGCGTTCCGGTTTCCCGTGCACGACGCAGCTTCGGGAGCAGCCCGTTTTCCAGCTCAATTGTCGGAATCCCGCGCTCATAATGATCATGATGTACGTAGCCATCCCGACTGATTTCGATATCGAGATAGGTCGACAGAGCATTCACGACAGAGGAGCCGACTCCGTGCAGACCGCCGCTGGTCTTGTAAACCGAATCATCAAACTTTCCGCCTGCATGCAAGGTCGTAAAGACCAGACGCTCCGCGGAAATCCCCTTGGCATGCAGATCCACCGGGATGCCCCGGCCGTTATCTTCGACGGTACAGGATCCATCCTTTTCCAGATAGACCTGGATTTTGGAACAAAAGCCTGCGAGATGCTCGTCTACGGAATTGTCGACAATCTCATAGATCAGATGATTCAAGCCCTTGCGGGATACGCTTCCGATATACATTCCGGGGCGCTTTCGTACTGCCTCCAGCCCCTCCAGGACGGAAATACTGCCTGCGTCATAAGTCGTTGTACTTGCCATATTTTTTACTCCTGATTTAACAAACTTAAAAATTCACCCGCTGTCTCATAGCGATAGATCAAATAATTGTCATCTTCATAAACAGGATCCCGTCCCTCGGTCAGGCTCTGATATCGATCTTTTTCATGGATATAGAGCAGCAAAAATACGGGACCTCGCTTTTCGTCGGGAAAAAGATTATCCATCTTTACAAGCCATGCATAGAGATTCGGTGCACTGTCTCTTGCCTCCGTCAGAGATACCATCTCAATCTCCCCGTCTGACAGCTCTGTCAAAACATTGGCATTCCAGAAGCTGGCATAGCCAAGGGTGTAGCCCTCTTTCTGCAGCCATTCGACACTGGCCGTTCTGCAGGCATTCATATCCGATGTCAGGCAGGCATGATACTCTCCGGCTCCGAGAATGCAAAGAAGGATGGCCATGGATCCAAGAAAAAGCTTTTTAACTCCCACAGCCAAATCCGCTTCCTGATGGAATACAATCAAAAGCGGTACAAACATCATCAGGCTGAGAGCATAATATCTTGTCGTGACGGACATATCGGTGAAAATATACAGCAAAAGGACGATCCCAAAACCGCAAATGCTAAAAAGAAGAAGAAATTCTCCGGTAAGGGAAAGCTTCTCTCTTTGCTTCCAAAGCACCAGCACAAGAAACAAGAGGCAGACCATGAAGCAAAGGGAAAGTACAAATAGAATTCCTTTCCCGGAAAAAAGCGGTGTATCCGGCACCCCATCCTCCGAGTATCCAAAGGTGTTCAAAAAGGTCCGAAGAATGACCTGGAGCCGCTCAAAGGTCGGCTGCACCAAAACCAGCTTTGAATAGGTGTCGAACAGGAAAATACGAGACAATACCTTCGCATTTACCAGATAACCGACGATCCCGGCCAGGCTTGAGGTCCATAAGTAAGCATATTTTCGAACAAATATTCGGCCGCTTTCCAATTCCCTTGAGTGACGAAGAACAAGCCAAAGGACAGCCAGCCACATCGGCATCAAAGTCACGGTCAGCTGCCGGAGTCCTCCCAGGCAGGATATAAAAGAAAGGATACAGAGAAAAACATGGGCGATTCTTGGTCGTGCAGGGTTCTGATGGAGATAAAGCCAAAGACCCAGAATCGTAAAGGAAATGGCAAGGTAGGGCAGATAATGACCCATCTCTCCCATTACATAAAATACTTCATGGCTGAAGGGAAGCAGCAGAAACGGAGAGGTATACCAAAACCAGTTTTTGCTTTTGGTCAGCCGTTTGCACAAATAAGCGTAAGATCCGAGGAGCCACCCTTCCAAAAAGAGATTTCCAAGGATACGAACCCACATCCAGTTCTGTGTAAAGCGAAACAAAAGGGCTCGAATCCATTGGGTATTCAGGACGCGAAGCTCCGAGGAATAAACCCAGCCTCTGCTGATAAAACCATTGCCCTTGGCAAGGAAGCTTGCCAGTACCAGCTCGGAGGAATCATCTGCATTGACCAGATTTTTCCCGTTTTTATAGAAAATAAAGGCATTCATAAATAGAATGGCCAGCAGCCATAGGATGGCCGCAAATTTCTTTTTTTCCTGTTTCATAGCATACCCCGTACAAATGTTCTCTTTTCGCTTTCTTAGTATAACACATTCCTTTGTGCTTTGACAAACTGAAATTTAAGGAAATGCTGATTTAATCAGCGTTTCCTTAATATAACTGTTCAGAAAAAAAGAGCTCTTGAAATTTCAAGAGCTCTTAGCAGTCGATAGGGGAATCGAACCCCTGTTTTCGCCGTGAGAGGGCGACGTCTTAACCGCTT
>CAVFGF010000043.1:0-19132 GCA_963621925.1 Alistipes onderdonkii
CTTTTGACCCTGATATCATTATACCGCAAAAAAGGGCTGTTCTACAATCCCTATCTGATCGCAGAACAGCCTTTTTCTTGTTAATGCTTTTTAGGGAAACGCTGATTAAATCAGCATTTCCTTAGATGCCGTATACCTCTTTATTGTACTTTGCAATCTCGTCATCGATGATCGGATCCACATGCGGGAAGAGGCAGCCCGGTCCGCCGTAGGTGATACA
Organism: Alistipes onderdonkii; assembly: GCA_963621925.1. Lineage (GTDB taxonomy): Bacteria > Bacillota > Clostridia > Lachnospirales > Lachnospiraceae > Laedolimicola. Next base: position 221 of record CAVFGF010000043.1, read on the forward strand.
CGGAATGAAATGTCCGCCCGGTGCGTACTCCTCGCAGGCTCTCCGAACCTCTTTACGAATCTCCTCCTCCGTAGAGTCGACGCGGTCGACGATGGAAGCATCGATGCCGCCCATCAGTGTCATTCTGCCTGCCAGCTGCTTCTGAAGCTTCGGGATATCGTTCTGGGGAAGTGCGCCTTGCCAGATATCAATTCCCAGCTCTACCATATCCTCTACGATGGGCTCCATGAAGGAATCTGCATGATGCATGATGATGACACCGTGATCCTTCATATACTTATAAGACTTCACATACTGCGGCTTGATAAACTCTCTCCAGGTCTCCGGGCTTACAAACAGAGCCTGCTTGGATCCCCAGTCATCGTGGGACAGGATGATGTCCGGATGCAGGTTGTCGACGATCAGCTTCGTCAGCTGGAAGCGGTATTCTCCGATGGCATTACAGAGATCCATCATATCCTCCGGCTCCAGCAGGAAGTTCACCAGCATATCCTCAAAGCCCATCAGGAAATGCAGACGCTCGAAAACTCCGGTAGGCATGAAGGCCATAAAGAGACTGCCGGAATCCTTGATTTCCTGACCCTTCTGACGGAAGGGCTCCCAAAGCGCCGGATCGCTGCACTCTCCTACGATATCCGGGATCACCAGCTGCTCCTTCCATTCGGTAATATCGTCGATAACCTTATTGGAATCGGTCACATGGGGCATCGCCGCCAGCTGCTCCTGGGGCCACAGGATCTCGGTTCCGAAGCGATCCTTCATCGGCTCCATGCCGCGATGACGGTTTCCTCGCACATAATTGTTCGCCGGGTTAGGCGGGAAAAATGTTGCCCCCTCATACTGCTTTAATAATCTGTCCGGTTTTCCGTCCACTTTAATTGTTTCGAGTAAATTTTGTGTTGCTGTCAACATAGAATTACATCCTCCTCCCACTTTTAAAAATTGTAACTATAAACGTACAGAACAGTTACCAACTGATTACAGTATAAAGCAAGTTTTCCGTTCCGTAAATCCGCATACCTCTTCATTCTTCTCGTTTTATTTCGTACGGATTGTACAGTTCTATTTGTGATTCTGCACAAATAATTTTCCGGTTCTTTCTTTGTTTCATCTCCTTTTTATGCTATAATTTCCTTGTAAAATCACGTATTTCATTTACAGGAGGAACTATTTTGAACAATACCGACCCTACCAGCCCGGAAGTCTATACCCGTTTTCACCTGAATCTTCAGATTTTGGCTGACGATTTTGCGGATAAGGCAGCGGAGGTCTCCGTTTTCTGCCGGGAGGATCCTCTGACTCTCGACGGGCTGCGTCTGTATCAGCCGAGAAAAACTCTGCAGCACAATTATTTATATCTGGTTTTGGCCAAGGATCTTTCCTCCGATTTTTCCGGCTTTCAGCACTGTGCCTTTGCGGTTCTCGGGGGTGGGGAGCTCTCCTGTTTTTCCGAAACCTGCCGCATCCTTCAGATTAAAGGAAACTTTTCTTTTTCCGATGCCTTCAATCAGCTGCAGCAGACCTTCGAAAAGTATGCCAGATGGAGCAGTCGGCTGCAGCTCGCTCTCGGAAACATCAATCCTCTGGATGAAATGCTGGAGGCCAGCCTGACGATCTTCCGCAATCCCATCTTCGCCCATGACACGAACTTTTATATTCTCTCCTCCCCGCGACATGTCAACGGGATGTCCGAATGGGTCCGTGATAAGCGAACCGGCCGATGGATTGCCCCCTTGAGCCTCATTCAGGATTTCAAGCTGGACCCGGAATATCAGCATACACTGACCACCAAGGGTGCCCAGGTTTACTCCGCGGATCTGCGGGGCTACCGTATTCTTTATATGAATCTGTGGGTCAATGGGAAATACCAGGGGCGGATCTGCGTCGATGAGCTGCAAAGTGAGCTCCTGCCGGGACATTTTTTAGCCCTCGAATATCTCGGTTCCTTCCTCGAGCTCTGCATCAAGCGCCATAATCTTTTTCAGATTTCCATGGGAAATGATGTGCAGCAATTTTTTACCGACTTTCTCTCCGGTCAGCTTGCCGAGCAGCAGCCCATCCTGGAACAGCTGCAATACCTGAATTGGAACCGTTCCGACCGCTACCTGATTCTGCGCATGGAGACGCAGCAGCAGGACGATCGCCTGCATTCCTCCATTGCGACCCTCGGCCATATCGAGGCTCTGATTCCGGAGGGACTTGCTTTTTTGTATCAGCAGGGAATCGTCGTCGTCGTGAATCTCTCCTTCAACCATTCCTCCGTCTCCGACATCATCAGCTCCCTGGCCATCACGATGCGGGAGGGGCTCTTCAAAACCGGCGTAAGTTCCGAGCTAAGGGATTTCTTTCTTCTACCGCAGGGATATCTCCAGGCCGTCGCCGCACTTCGGCTTGGCAGGGAAAGCCAGAGTATGATCTGGTATTCGCGCTTCGATGACTATCTTCTGGAATATATTCTATCCGAAAGCAGCCGTCAGATCAGCCCGGAGCTTCTGGTTTCTTCCCGCCTGGACGCCCTGATTCGTTACGATCAGGAAAATAAAACCGAGCTTTACCATACCCTACAGGTCTATCTGGAGCATGAACGAAATTCACTCCAGACGGCAAAGGCACTCTTTATCCACAGAAGCTCCCTGGTCTATCGGCTGGAACGGATCCAGAAGATCACAAAAATCAACCTGGACGATCCCAAAAACCGTCTGCTTTTACAAATCTGTTTTCTGTTCATTCAGACAAAAGAACCGGTATCCTGATGATACCGGCTCTTTTTCTTTTTTATACCTGTATTCCAAAATAGGTTTTGATCCATTCTTTGACGTTCTCGTCCGTTTTTCCCTCCAGGCTCTTTAAACTTCCGTCTGCCTGCAGGATGGTCAGGGTATTTCCCGTCAGGGCTACGCTTCCGTCTGCGGTATTGCGGCTCAAGACTCTTTTCTGCGTAAATAATGTATCGGGCGATTTTGCACAGTAGAAATTCATCGGCTCAAAATCCTCTTCTACTGCGGGGCGAAGAGAAAACCGAAGCATCGGAAGGTACTCTTCCGCCTTTTTCCGCTCCACCAGGATTTCTCCCTCCGTGCCCTCCGGATGCATGGTAATACGGAAGTTTCCGCCTTTTTCCTCGTGAATGCCGTCCTCCAGCTTTACCGGAGATTTGGGACCCGGGCCGCCGTATCCGACATCGCAGTAATAGATGCCGTCTTCGAGCTTTACCAATGTTGCCCGATGTAGCATCGGCGGCAGCTTTTCTTTGTTCCACAAAATCCGCACGCCTATCGGAATTGCGTGAAAGCCAATGGACTTCAACAGCTCATAAAACAGCTTGTTTAGCTCGAAGCAATAGCCTCCGCGTTTCCTGACGACAATTTTTTGATAAAGCGCCTCGTTTTCCAGAGAAGGCACTTTTCCCTCCTCATAAGGCTCCAGATTTTCAAAGGGAACGCTTCGAAGATGCAGCTCCATTAAGGACTCCAGGCATTCCCGGTCGGCTGCCGTTTTCTCTGTATAACCGATTCGCTGTAAGTACAGATCCCGTTCTTTCGTATTCATCAGAAAATCGCCACCCCAAAACGCTCTTGATTATATCGGTTGATTTCGTCAATGACGATCTCCTCTACGTGCGGATAAATCGTACCCGGACCGCCATAGGTCATGCCTGGCCAAAAGCCCTTCAGATGTCCGTATTCCTCGCAGGCGCGTCTGGTCTCTTTTCGAATCTCTTCCTCTGACGCATCCTCCCGGTCAATCACAGAATCTATGCCGCCCATCAGAAGCATCCGATCGCCGACCTTCTCGGAAATCGCCGCAATATTGTTCGTATTCAGAACTCCCTGCCAGATATCCACGCCGATCTCTGCCATATCCTCTACAATCGGCTCCATATAGGAATCGCCGTGATGCATGACAATGACACCCTGGGAATGCAGATAATCATACAGCTTTCGATAAGGCTCCTTGAAGAATTCTCTCCATACCTCCGGAGACATGAAAAGGCTTGTCTTTGAGCCCCAGTCGTCATGGGATACAATGCAGTCCGGATGAAGATGCTCCACCACCAGCTTCATGTAGGTCAGACGATATTCACAGATGACGTCGATCAATTCATGCATGGCTTCCGGCTCAAGGAGGAAGTTCATCAGCGTATCCTCAAAGGTCATCAGCATATGAAGCTGTTCAAAAATTCCGGTTCCCATGACAACCATCGTAAGATACTTGTCCTGATCGATCTTTTCCTTGGCAGCCAGGGCGTCCTCCCAGCCTTCCGAACATTTTCCAAGCAGGTCCGGAACCTTTACATATTTTTCCCATTCAGTAATGTCCTTGATGACCTGATTTTCTTCCGTTACATAAGGAACGGCTGCCGGCGCATCCTCCGGGAAAAGAATCAGCGTTCCCCACTGATCGTAAGAATTCGTTCCGCGAACCCGATTTCCTCGGATCAGTTTAAAGCAAGGGTCTCCCGGGATTCCCCGGAACATGGTAAAAGAGTTGCATAAGCATTCCGGCTTTCCGTCCTTTTTCAAGGTTTCCAGTAAATTTTGTTTTGGCGTCATCATAAAAAGCATCTCCCTTCCGCTTCCTTTTTTTCTAAAGCTTTTTCCATAATATAAATGGATAGTCTGAGATACAGATTCTGTTCCGGCTGTGCCATATGAACCGTATCCAAACCTGTAATCTGCTGAATCTTTTTCAGTCGATAGAACAGGGTGCTTCTTCCCACATAGAGACTCGCTGAGGTCGCTACGGTATTTCTTTCACTCAGGATATAAGTAACCAGCGTCTTGTACAATTCTGTCTTGTTTTTTTCATCATATTCCCTTAGCTGGAGCAATTCATAAGCGCACAGCTCCTCCGGGCGAAATTCCTCACAGCAAATATCCGAAACATAATCCACCGCAATATCATCAAAGGTGTAATACCACATCGTATCATTTTTCTTCCGGCAATATTCCAAGGTCACAGAAGCCTGTCGGTAATACCGTTCCAGCGCCAGAAAATTATGAAACGGATTGCTGACGCCCGCTTTGAAAAGACCGTCTCTCAGAATACAGGCCATATCGGATTTGTAATGATCGTTAATGGAAAGATTGATAATAATGCAGATATGATTTTCCATAAAGACAGCCTTGGTTCCTGCCACTCTTGCTTCTACATAGTTGCAGACGCTGGCTGCCGAGCCGGGATTTCCTTCCTGCTCTTCTGCCTCCATCCGGATGCAAATATAAGTATCATCCGGCTTCCAGCCGCATTGCCCGATCCGGCTGACGATCTCGGAATCCGACACTTCCTTTCCCTGAAGCATCGCCAGAATCATTCGTTCCAGAGCCCGGCTGTAGGTCTTGTCCATCTTTCCTCTTCTGGCAAGTGTGAGCTTGATAAGCTCCGCCAGATATTCCGCTGCCGCAAACTGCCCTTTTTTCAGGTCACTGTCCAGTTCGCAGATCACCAGCCGTCCCTCATAGCTTCCGTAGGAATTCCAGATATTTACATAGATGTCCCGGTATCCTCGAAGCTCTGCCGAAAAAATCTGTGCGTTTCTGGTCACCATCGTATCGCGATATTCCCGATCCGTTTTTAGCTCATTCAATTCCTCCAGCGGCATGATCATGCAGCCGGTTCGCTCATCCCGCTCCCAGGAAATCATCTTTTCTCTCCAGACCGGGCAGGAAATAACGGTCATCTGCGCATCATGAACAAAGACAGGATTCTGAAAATACTCTATGCTTGCTTTGCAGAGCTCATCCACACTGCCTTCCATCGCAAAAATATCCTGAAGGCGTTCTGCCCAGGAAAGATGCTTCCGGAAGATCCGCTGGCACAGGTTCATCAGTGCAAGCAGGTCTGTCTCTGCCGGCAGGCCTAAGATACTGTGACTGCTGTCCCGCCATTTCCCAGGTATTTCTCCAAGGACTATCAGGGAGCAGTGCACCTGCGGCACCGTTTCTCCCTCTAAGTCCTCACCCTTCACTAGATATACATATTGCTTCTCCGGAGGCATTCCTTTTTGATAAAAGCAGGCTCCCCGAAGGATGCAGTCATCCTCACCGGGCAGAAGGATACAGTCCGGAAATTGCGACTGCATCTCATCCGCCACCATCTGAAGATTCAGATAAAATCGGATCGTTTCGCTCATAAAGCTTCTGTCCTATCTAAGGAAACGCTGATTTAATCAGCGTTTCCCTACGTACCCTGCCTCTAGGAACGAGCGGCAATCTCCGCTGCATACTGATTTACTTTTTCACGGGTCAGTTTGAAGCCGAACAGCAGAGCCACTACCGCGATAATCAAGGCCACAGCCGGAATTACCATAAAGCCGATGCTGATCGCTCTCTTTAATTCCTCCGGCGCCTGCGCCGGGTCAATTTCGGTACTGAAATTGCCCATGGCCAGGCAGGCAGAAATGATAATTCCTCTGGTCATAATGGAAACCTTCAACGGTACATTCTGAAGACCGCTGATCCAGCCGGCTGCATTTTTTCCTGTCTTCCACTCACTGTATACAATCGTATCGCCGTATAAAGCCGGTGTACATGCATAGGTGATTCCGTAGCCAAACATTGCCACGCTCATCAGCACGATTACGAGAGTAACATTGCCATAGAACATATAGGATACCAGCAGAAGCACCGCCTGGATGGCCATGACTCCGATCGTCGTCGTTCTGGTACTGAATTTGTTGCTCAAGGTCTTACTGAGATAAGCGCCTGCGACACAGAAAATATTGGTTACCAGAATATAGGCCGAAAGCATGCCGCTGTTTCCTGCAATATAGGAGAAGTAATAAGCTGCCACACCCATCAGTACGAAGTTAAACATAAATTTTGCAAGGTCTGCAATCAAAAGAGCAATCAGAGGAGGATTCTGAAGCAGTGCACGGATCAGGTCCATTCCGCCTGTCTTGTCTTTGGACGTTTTCTTATCTGCCGTATCCGCCTGAACGACTTCATATCCGTCGAACATACGGAAATGCGCATAATAGAGGACTGCCATGATACAGCCAAGTACAAAGGCTGCTGCGCCGTACTGATTGACCTCACCGATGATGCCGGCCATCACTGCCGCCAGTCCGGGACCTACATAGGAAAAGATAACCTTAGAAAGATTTGCCCATGCGGCTCTGGTCGAAGACAGCTGGGAACGTTCCTCCGGTGTACTTCCCGCTACGGAAATCATGGATACATTGGCTACATAGGCGAAATTCCATGCCACATGGCTGGCTACCGCTGCTATAATAATGATCACTGCCGAAAGCATGCCGTCACCGATTTTGATGAACTGAAATGCATACAGAAACGGAACCAGCCAGGGAATCGCAATCAGCCAGGAACGATAGCGTCCCCATTTCATCGGTTTGATACTGTTCAGAATCGCACCGTAAATCCACGACAGCAGCGCATCTACCGTACTCGATACCGTGGTAATAAAGGTAACCATCGGCAGACTGAACTGTGCCAGATTTGTCAGGAAAAAGCTGAAATAATAGCTTTCAATATTGGACATCAGCGTAAAACCACAGTCGCCGACGCCGTAAAACTTCTTTAACGCACTGCTAAGACCTTTTTTCCTTTGTTCTTCCTTCCCCATTTTTCTTCCCCCATTCTTATTCTGCTAATTTCTCACGACTGTAACGATAAAGCTCTTCTGCCAGATTCACTGCTCTGTCCGCCTTATTATCTCTCAGGCGGCATGCAAACCTTCCGGTAACCCCCAGCTCATCTACCCGTTTATGGATATCTGCAATCGCGTCCTCATCACTCATATCCTCCGGTATAATATACAGAGTGCACTGTGCCAGATCCTTTCCATATTCGTCGATAATCGCCTTCTTATCGTTGGCCGAATCCTGTCCCTCCCATGCATCGAAGCCTGCTTCAATTATCAATGGCATCAATTTTGCAATGCAGCCGCAGGAATGGAGACAGACATACATTCCCAGCTCATGGGCTGCTTCTGTAATCTTCTTATATTGCGGCAAGAACAGCTCTCTGTAGGTATCCGGTGAAAAGAAGGTATTGATCTGGGTTCCCATATCATCATGGAAGAGAATCATATCCACATGATAATATTTCTTTGCAATCTTGATCAACTCAATATGCCATTCTACCAGCTTGTCATAAAATTCCGTCAAGGTCTCCGGTTCTTCCAGAAGATAACAGAAGGTATCTTCAAAGCTGGTCAGATCGGCGGTGCGCTCAAAAAGACCGTTTACGATGATGAAATACGAAAGCCGATCCTCTGAAATTTTTCCTTCGTAGCGTTCCTTATAATCCTTCTCCCAATCTATCTTGGAGAGATCCGGAAACTCCAATGTTTTCCAATTTTCAAGTTCATCCAGCCGTCTTGTTCCCGGTTTTACCATGGCCGCCTTGGTCAGAGGTTCATATACCCACTCGATTCCAAACCAGTCTTTTCCGCCAAAATTTCTTGCTCTTGCATCGTCCATGACCAATGGCTGAATCGCATTGTTTTCCAATGTCTGATTCGGAACCCACAGCGGTTTTTCTCCCCGAAGCATACGCAGCATATTTTCCTTCGGTGTAATCGGATAATTGTAGCTTGGCACCTCGATATCCGGCGCTCCATAAATACCAAACTGTGTATGGGTACCGATTATCTTCAGTTCCTCATCCTTAAATCGACTCATATTTTCCTCCTTTCCGACCCGAAGGTCCGATAGAATTTGCACATATCGTCCAGTGGTTCTCGTTCCCGTCTCAGCGACGATGCTTTGTCTTTTTCCCGGGTATTTCTGCAGGAACCGTAAAACCATTCGGTTAATATGTCTGATTTGTTATTATTCTCTTTCTTTTTATTGTGCACAAATACCATGTTTTCTATAATCACAATGTATCATATTCACAGGCAAGAAAGCAATAACAGAAATCGAAATCGTCAGAACTGTCTAAAACCCCGATAGGCGGCCTTCGTTTATGGACAATGTGTTCAATCAAATTTCTCTGTACCTGTTATTCCAGGAGATAACAGCTGGTATACGCGATGGTACAGGGACCGTAATAATACTCCATGCCGTTTGCCTTACAGACCTGGGTCACCAGCATGCCATAAGCCTCCATCGATGAGAAGGACTGTCCCGGAAAGCGACAGGGCGCCTCCGGATAGGTACATTCCTTGCACCTCGTGCAGCAGCCTGCCCCAATGGGCAGCATGTCGGGCCATTGCTTCCGAAGCACCTTCTCAAAGGCATAGAAATTCTCCTTATGAAGAGCCTCTGTCTCCATCATTGTCTCCCCATCCATCGGATCCTCCAGCTGTCCTACCGTCTGCACAATGATTCCCTCTTGATACCGGTCGATTTTTTCCCGGCAGGCCTTCAGATCCCCGCATCCGGGCGGACAGCTCCAGTTTTTGTTATACATATGGCAGGTATTTTTTTCACACATCTGCCGCACCTCCGGCATCAGCTCAATCGTATCGCACTTCAGAAGCCCCACCTCGGTAAAACCTGCCTCCAGCGCCTGTTTTTTCAACTCCTCCAGCTCAATCATCGCTGCCTCCTTCCGGCTGCTCCGGGAAGCAGAGCTCCTCCACAAAGCAGTCCTGAAATTCCGGAGAGATTGCCAGCTCCACAAAGCCTATCTTTTGAACCAGCTCATCCATCTCCGCTCTCTCCCTTGCATTCAAAAGCGCCAGCTTCGCCCCTTCTCCTGCCGCATTGCCGACCGGAACGATTTTTCCAAGAAGAGAGGCCGGCAGCATGCCAATCACGGCTGCACTCTCCGGATTCATATAATTTCCGAAGGCTCCGGCCAGATAGACTGCGTCAATCTCCTTTTCGGTAATCGACAGCTCCTCCATCAAAAGCCGGATACCGGCTGCAATCGCTGCCTTCGCAAGCTGTACCTCCCCGATATCCTTCTGCGTGAGATAGACTCCTTTCCCATTGCCGGAGACCTCCGGCGCAGCCAATACGAACCTGGAGGCGAGCTCCTGACCGCTTTCCAGATGTCCGTTTTCGCTGATAAAGCCCGCCTTTCGAAGCTCCGCCACCAGGTCGATGAGGCCGGAGCCGCAAAGGCCGATGGGAGCCGCTTCTCCCACTGTCGTATAGGTCCAGACTCCGTCCTGATAGCGGACATGATCGATGGCGCCTTTTGCTCCCCGCATTCCGCACTCGATCTTCGCACCCTCAAAGGCAGGACCCGCTGCCGTCGAGCAGCATACCAGGCGATCTCTTCCTCCCAGCACCATCTCACCATTTGTTCCGATATCGATCGTGAGGCTGATCTCTTCCTTCTGATCCGGCCGCAGAGCCAATATGCAGCCGCAGGTATCGGCGCCTACGTATCCCGCGATATCCGGCAAAAGAAGAAGCTCTCCCTTTTCATGGATAGAAAGCCCGTATTCCGCTGCCGGAAGGACGAGTCCCTGACGAATCGCCGGATTGTAGGGGGCATGAACCAGCGATGCCGGCGAGATGCCGAGGAAAAGATGATGCATACAGGTATTGCCCACGACAGCGACCTGATAGATATCCCGGCTCTCGACTCCTGCTTCGGCCGCCAGCTCCTGCAGCATCTCGTCCACGGCCTTTTGAATCCCCTCCGTCAAAGGTCTGATTCCGTTTTTCAGTGCATGGTTTGCCCGCATGATCACATCCGCCCCGTACTCTGCCTGGGGATTCATCCGGCTTTTGACCGAGAGCTCCTGTCCCGTCACTGCGTCCAGCAGATAGCCCACTACCGTCGTCGTCCCGATATCGAAGGCCGCGAAGCACAGTCTCTTTTCCCGGTCGCCTATTTCCAGAATTTTCCTTTTTGTATAAATCGCATGCCAATTTACACCTCTCTTGCGGCGCTCATAAAGAGAGGAAGCAAGTACCGGATCCGCCTGGATCTCTCCTCCATCCTGAAGCTGGCTTACCAGGCGTTCCCAGTCCGAGCGATTATCGCCTCTGTCCGGCTTGTCTATCACGACGCATTGCTGCTTTAGATCCGGCTCGAAAAGGACGCGCCTGTCCAGACCTTTTGTCAAAATCTCATAGCCGGAGGCCTCCCCCTTTGTATCGACCTCCAAATCCTGCTCTACCTTTGTCTGACAAGCCGGCATCTCCACTCCGTTCACCAGAACCTTGCATTTTCCGCATTTTCCCTGTCCTCCGCAGGGCGCATCCGGCTTAAGACCCGCTTCTCTTTCTGCCTCCAGCACCGTAGTTCCGGGCTGTACCACAATCTCCCGATTCTCTCTGATAAATTTTATATGATACATGTTCGATCCCTCCCGAGATCATTGTAACTCAAAAGCCGCCCTGCCGTCCATGACATACACAGACAATGCAGAGCGGCTTTTCAATTATCCTTTATACAATAATTAAGCGACTAAAGATTTTGCGAGAACAGCTGCGCTGGCAGCATCAGCGGAATATCCATCCGCGCCGATCTCTTTTGCGAATTCGTCGGTAATCGGAGCACCGCCGACCATAACCTTGATCTCTTTTCTGAAGTCCTCAGCGTTCAGCGCTGCAACGGTATCTCTCAGAGACGGCATCGTCGTCGTCAAAAGTGCGGATAAAGCGATAACCTTGACATCCGGATTTTCCTTATAGCACTCGATAATCTTGGAAGCCGGTACGTCGACACCCAGGTCGATGACCTCGAAGCCGGCGCTCTCAATCATCATCGCTACCAGATTCTTGCCGATATCATGCAGGTCACCTGCTACGGTAGCAATGATCAGCTTGCCCATGCTTCCGGTGGCGCCGGTTGCAAGATGCGGCTTCAGAACCTCTACACCCTTTTTCATGGCCCGGGCTGCTACCAGCATCTCCGGAACGAAGATCTCACCGTTTTTAAACTTGTCTCCTACAACTGCCATCGCGTCAATCATGCCATTCAGGATTTCTGTTGCATCGCAGCCCTCATCCAGTGCAGCCTGTACAGCGGCTCCTACCAGTTTTGCTTTTCCTTTTTCTACCAATTCTGATACTTCTGTAATCTTTGACATATTCTTTCCCTCCGTGATTTAAATTCGTTATCAATATTTGGTTCTTCCGTTATTTCTTGACCGGTCCTATCATGCCTTCCCGATAAGCTCCGATATATTCCATACAATAATCATCCAGTCCAAGAAGTGCCTCTGTCGCATAAACCAGACCCAGCATATCCCGGTTGGTCGGATCCATGATGGCGCTGTCCAGTCCGGCATTCATCGCCAGAACGACAAAGCCATAGTTGATCAGCTTTCTTACCGGCAGATTGAAGGAAATGTTGCTGACTGCTGCGGTAATGTGGATCGACGGATACAGCTTTCTTACCGTCGAGATAACCTCGACATTCATCGCAATACCGTCCTCCGAGGTGCAAAGCATCTCTACCAGCGGGTCGATATGGATGCGATCCGGCGAGATTCCGTACTCCTTCGCCTTCGCCATAATCTTCTCGAATACCTTCAGTCTGTCCTCTGCGCATTTCGGAATACCGGTATCGTCGCTCAAAAGGGCGATGACCTGCCAGCCCTTATTCTCCGGCATAGCCATGATCGGGAAGATTTTATCAATCTTGTCTCCCTCTCCGGATACCGAGTTGAAGATACCCGGTCTCTTACAGAATTTGTAAGCCTGTGTCAGGACATCTGCGCTCGGACTGTCCACGGAAATCGGAAGATCTGTCACCTCCTGGATGCAGTCAATCATCCACTTCAACGTCTCGACCTCTTCTGCCTCCGGAACGGATGCGCAGCAGTCGATATAACTGGCTCCCGCATTTGTCTGAGCAATGGCACGCTGCTTGATCAGCTCAGCATCCCGGTTTGCAATCGCTTCCGCTACAGAAGGAATGGAACCGTTGATCTTTTCACCAATAATGATCATTTTTTGCTTTCCCCCAATCTTCTTTTTAAATCCCTCTCGCAGCCCCTTATTTTCTGCGGCTGCGCTCTTTTCATCTATTATTGTATCAAAATAAATACAAAATTCCAGCCGCATTTCCTACCATATCCTTCCCCGCTTTTCCTACGATTTGTAGGAAAGGAAAATAAGAAAAAAATCCTGCTCTCGCAGGATTCTTTCCTATTACACAAAAGGAGCTGCCTGACTTCATTCGAAATCAGACAACTCCTCTATCAGCATCTCCTGATATCCGGCCATCTCATATTTCTTAATAAGCTCCGCTACCGGCTGCAGTCTCTCGTCGGTGATCCGCTCCAGAATCTTCATTCTCTTCGGTGAGATTCTTTCCTCCGATCTGCAGGTTTCATAATCCGCGGCTTCCATATGCCGGTAATGAAATTCTCCCTGATAATACTGTGCCAATTTTTGTGCAATCAGGAGTCCCTCCGGATCGAGGTCCCCGGCATACCAGACGCGTGTTCCGGACTTTGCCAGCAAATCGAGCACCATCAAGCCCGCCAGCCTCGGCTGGCCGTTCATGCACATATAGGCTCTTTTCTCGCCTCCGGCTTTCTCTTTTCCACATAAGACCGCAAAAACCGATGGATTTTCCACAATATAGATCGCATCACCGGGACAATGAAGTGACTCCCACTCTGCGATCACCGCCAGCGGCACCTGTACGATATGCCCCTCTTTGGCAAAGCCGTCCATACCTTTATGAAGCGTTCCGTCCTTTTTCATCGCCTGTACCCGGCTAAGCATGGCATAGTTCGAAATATCATCCAGCAAAATGCCTGCTGTCAGATAGCTTTTTTGCCGCTTATAAGCCGGAAAAATCTCCGAGGCCTCGATCCGGATTCCTCTGTTTTCCAGATCCATCTCTATCAGCTGGTACAGGAAATTTCCCTCCGCTGTTCCCTGATCAAAGGCATGGGGATTTCCCGTCCGCATCGCTGCAAAGACAGCCAGATAGAGCTTATCCCCTTCGCGATAGGGCAAATGGTTGTAAATTTCCGCTCCAAGGCGCAGTGCACGATCCCACTCGGCCAGATCCCCATTCTCGCTGACCTTGACCATCTGCCGCATGGCTTCCGCTGCCCTCTCTATCGGCGTCCCTTCATAGCTTCTTCGAAACCCGTCCCATATTCTTTCTTTTTCCTGCTGCCACAGAATTTTTTGCTCCTGTTTTCCAAGCAGGGGTTCTTCAAAAAAGCTCTCCAGAAGAGCCTCCGGCGTCATGTCTTTATAGCGACTTGCCTCCAGGGCCTGGCGGAACTTTTCTGCAGACACGGTCACACTTTTCTGCCCGTGAAAGGACCTGCCGAAAAATCCCTCCAGCTCTTCGATATCCTGAGCCTTCAGGCCCTTCAGAACGACTTTTCCGCCAAATCGTCCATAGGAGCTGTATTTTTCACGGAAGCCCTTCAAAACCTTTTTCCAAATCGGATGTTGACGAAAATAGGCCAAACATTCTTTTCCTATCTTTTCCGTCTCCTGCTGTCTATCCAAGCTCGGCTCCTCTCTGTTCCAGTTCCTCTTCCCGTTCCAAAAGCTCTTTCTTCTGTCCGTTCCACAGATAAGGCATGACCGTCACAAACTTCGCATTGCCCGGGCGGATCAGCTGGTAGATCGCCAGAGCATCCAGGGTATCACAGTCGCCCCACAGGACCTGGGAGTTGATGATAAAATCAAACTCGAATTCCGTCATCAGGCGGAACATATCCCGAATATTCTTATTGTCCACTCCGGCAAAGGCCTCATCCAGCGAGATCAACCTCGGCGCATCCTCTCTGCCGCCCTGATACTTCGCCACCACCGCAGAGAATAACGGCACATACATGGACATGGCCTTTTCTCCGCCGCTGAAGGTTCCGAATACACTGTTCGTCAGTTCCTTCTGGCGTTCGCCGTTCTTCTGCGAGAAGAGCTGGAATTCAAACCATTTCCGATAATCCAGGGTATCCTTCATGATCTGATAGAAGGATATCATTCCGGCACTGTCTCTTGCATTTCTTCTCGCTTCCGCCACCTTGGAGCGGAAATGTGCCGACAACCTGGCTGCTTCCTCCTCGCTCATCAGGCGGTAATCCTTCTTTAACAGCTCCACCAGCTCCCTGGTATCCAGCTGATCCTCCTGTTCTGCCGTCTTGCTTCTCCAGCGGAGGCTCAGCTTCAAGCCGCTGGAGGTATTCATGCCGTTCATCAGAGCATTCATCTTCTGCACCCAGGTATTGGATGCATTGATCTTTCCGCGGATCTTTCGGCTGACCGTATTGGCAAGGATGTCCTCAAAGAGCTCCCGGTCACCGTCCCTAATCAGGTTCTCAAGCTCCGCGATATCCTCCTCCAGATGGGTAAGGAGACTGGAAAAGGAGATCTTTACTCCCTGGTATCTCGCGGAAATATCCAGACGCTTTGCCGGAAACTCCGTCATTTCCGCTTCTGCGAACAATTCATTCTGCATCAGGTGGTAATCCGCGAGGAAGCCCCTGTTTTCAAAATAGACCTTATTCAGATCGCGAACCACACTGTCTTTATCCAGTGCCTTCGCATCGGACTCCAGATAGCTTCGAATATGTCCCGCGTCCTCCGGTATCTCTGCCGGTATATCCACATAGTGCAGACTCTTTTCCTGCTCATAGCATTTTGCAAAATAGGCCGTCTTCTTTTCGTATTCTTCGATTCTCTTCCGGCTTTCTTCCTGATACCGGAGCAGCTGCTCGACCTTCCCTTTTTCCTCCGTCTGTCTGCTCGCACAGGCGCTCAGCTTGTCCGGATATTCCCGAAGCCATTGAATGCAGGCGTCCAGTCGGTCTTTGATTTCTTCATAGTCCGTCAGACGCAGTTGCTCCCGAATCGAGGTCTGCTCTTCCGTCTTTCTCCGGATTTCTTTTTGGATGAATGACAGATCATAACGGATCTGATCCATATCTGCGTCCAGATCCTCCAGATCCTTTCTCCTACCTTTCAGCGCCTCCAAACTTCTGAGGAACATTTCGTGGACTGCCATCAGACGGATCAGATGCTTTCCGTATTCCTCTGCCGCTTCCTTCGCTTCCTGAAATACCTCATAGGAGCAGGTCAGATACAATGCTTCTGCAAGCTCCAGTGCCTTCTTTTTCTTCTCCTTCAATTCTTCGATCAATTCACGGATCTGCGCTTCTAATTTGCCGCTCTCCTCCTTCAGCTGTTCACAGGCTCTTTCCTCTGCCCGCAGCATCTGAAGAGCTTCTCTCATATCGGTATCCTTCGGAAGATTATGATACTCCTGATCGAGAAGTTCCTTCCTGTCGGACAGTGTTTTACCAATTTCTTCCAGTCTCTGCAGCAGCTCCTTAAGCTCCTCGATTCTCTGCCGGCAGCCCTTGATCTTTGCCTGTCTGTGTCTTTCACGAGCCTTCGTTCCCAGATATCCGGCCTCGTACTCTCCGGTTACGGTTCCTGCCAGTACGCCCATCCGGTAGGTGCCGTCCTCTGCCACAGCAAGCATACCTTCCTTCTCGTAGGCAAGCCCCTCCAGAATTCCCGTCAGCCGCTGATTGGAGAAAATATCATTGACCTCTTCGTTCAGCTCCAGCACATCCAAAAGCGTCCTCTCCGGCCGCAGATCCTTCGGACTGCTTTGACAGCGAAAGAGGTAGCGATCCTCGCATCCCGGTTCAAAGCACAGAACCTGTTCCTTGTATTGCTCGTCAATGACCAGTGCGTCCAGAATACCCATTTTCAGCAAGGCTTCCTCCAGACGGTTGCAGGCCTTTTCCTCCAGCTGCGCGCCGAACTCTATCACCTTATAGAATTCCTGATACGGGACTCCCAAAGTATCCAGTCTTTGGCGGTTCCGAAGGACTGCTTCCGAGCGTTCCGGCTGCGGTTCCTTTTGATTCTCCCATTCAGCCAGCTCCGCCTTCACTTCCGCCAGTTCTTTTTCTGCAGCTTCTTTTTCTGTCTCATTGGCAGAACACTTCGATTCCACCTCCGCCTTTTTCCTGAGCCATACATTCGCAGCCTTCTCGCGAACCTTCGCAAAATCCGATGTCTCGTCATAGGTCTCCGCAAAGGTACAGAATTCTCTTAACAATTCTTTTTCCAGTACCAGCTCCTGATTCGCACCGTTCCACTGATACAGGGCTTCCTTCCACTCGTTTTGGGTCTGTACAAATACAGTCTCCAGCTCCGATACCTTTCTCTGCAGGGAATCCAATTCACGGATCTTTTTTTCTCTCTCCCGGATCCGGTCGTCCTTCTCTCTTTCCAGGCGATCCGTCTCCGCCAGGATTTCCGTCCCCTCCCGGATCCGTTCCTTCGTTTGATCAAATTGCTGCTGATGCAATTCGAACTTATAGGCTTCCTCCGGATGCTTTTCCAGCTCCTCCTTCAGAAATGCATGCTCCTCGAAGGCCATAGTATCTGCCTCGTTCTGCATCTCTTCCATGAGCTCCTTCAGTTCTTTTTCTTTGTCATCCCTTCGGTCTTCCTCTGCCTTGATCTGCTTCTCGGCATCCCGATATTGCTCCTGCTTCAGTTCCAGAAAATGCTGTTTTTCCTTCTGATTCTTCTGCTGTCCCTCCAGTTCTGCAGTCAGCTCCGCCTCTCTTCGCTTTAATGCCACCGCATCACTTTTATTCAGGGATTCTCGTTCATTTTCCATGGACGCATGCTTTGCATCCAGCTCCTGATACTCTGCCTGCAGCTTCTCGATATTCTCTCTGCACGCTGCTAATTGCTTCTCCTGTTCTCTTTCCTGCGACTTGGCATTTTCCAGCTTGCTTTCTGCCTGTTCATACCGGTCCGCTTTTTCATATAATAATTTCTGATTGTATTTTGAAAATACCGCCTGAATCTTCTCCGCTGCCTGCTTTGCCTCTTTTCTGTTCTTCAGATTCATATTCATGGTATCCATGTTTTCAATGGCTTCCGACATGGGCCGCAAATCATCATCCGACAACGGCTGCAGGGAATCGCTCAGGATATCATTGATGACCGAGGGTTTGAAATCCTTGGAAAGCTTCGGGGTACGAAGCTGGATCAACAGATCGATCATTTCCTTATATTCTTCTACTGTCTCAAAACCGAAGATCTGACGGTTGACATATTCCGCATAATCTGCCTGGCGATCAATCAGACGGCCGCCAGCCCCGATCCGGTTCTCCAGTTCTTTTTTGGACAGGGTGACCTTTTCACCCGTATCCTTATAGAGATAAAAATCCTTGCCTACCCGTCTTCCGTCCGTCAGGCTGAAATACCATTTATCCAGATTCTTTCCTCTTCTTGCTCGGATTCCCATTCCAATCGTCAGATAGGTATCACTGTCCCGTCTTTTGAATTCCAGATACAGATATCCGGTCCGCTCCTCGCGTCCGTCATCCTCCTCCAGGAGGTAGCTGCTCATCTTCCGGTCTCTGGAGCCAAAAGGATCCAGTCGTTCCGGGCTCATATTTCCATCCAAAAGAAGCGGCACCACGCTCTGCATGGTTACGGATTTTCCCGAACCGTTGGAGCCGCGAAGAAGCATCCGGCCCTTTACGAAGGGGAACTCCTGTTCATCATAATACCAGAAGTTGATCAGTCCAATCTTATTTGCCTGCCATCTGCTATTCATCCTTGCTTCCTCCTGTATAATCCTCCGGATAACTTCCCTGTATCTTGCCTGTAAGCGGACAGATCCGAATCCGATGTTCTGCCTCTTCCTTCCTTATGAACATCCACAGCTCCATCTCATCGATCACGCATTTTACGAATTCGCCTTCCGGCATTTCGCGATAATTTTTTGAAAATCCGCTTCCGTATTTCTGCTTCACTTCCCTGATCAGCTTCTCAAACTCGATCCGGTCTGTCAGACAGCTTTCATCCGCAGCCGTCTTCCATTCCCCCTTCTCAATCTTCCCACGTATTTCGCCGAAACACAAAAGTAAAATATCGGAAATCGAATTATTGCCCGGAAATACCGTTCCCATTCTGCACGCTTCCCCGGACAGCAGATAGGCACTCCCCCTGTGAATCTGCACCTGGCAGTCAAAGAGCTGCTCCAGCTCCTCGCTCAGTCTCCGTCCGTAATATTTCAGATA
>CAVFGF010000044.1:0-18911 GCA_963621925.1 Alistipes onderdonkii
ATCATGTAATATGTTTGAGAGTCTTGTAAGCAAATAAGGGGCTAAATCGAATATCATAGATATGACAAATGCCATTGCGTTTGAGAGTCTTGTAAGCAAATAAGGGGCTAAAACGATCTGTTGTTGCTATGCTGTTTAGGATCTGTTTGAGAGTCTTGTAAGCAAATAAGGGGCTAAAACTATCAATATCTAAAAAAGGGTCGGCCTGTCGTTTGAGAGTCTTGTAAGCAAATAAGGGGCTAAAACAGGTAGTTCGCTAGAAACACAAAGCCTGCGTTTGAGAGTCTTGTAAGCAAATAAGGGGCTAAAACTATGTATCCAAGCGAAATTGAAGTTACTTTGTTTGAGAGTCTTGTAAGCAAATAAGGGGCTAAAACAAATCCACGCTGTAAATCAGCCTGGGTTACGTTTGAGAGTCTTGTAAGCAAATAAGGGGCTAAAACTGAGCAGAATTCGGAATGTGTTTCGCAATTGTTTGAGAGTCTTGTAAGCAACTGAAACTTCCTGTGTGATAACGTAGAGGGAAGCGACTCGGGTGTCCGCTGATTCCGCACACTCGATTATGACGTGCCGTGTGGGAGTTCATGCCGGTGAAAGCTATAGATTGCACGGGTGCTGAAACCGTCCAAGCCTGCATGACTGCAGATTTAGATGAAAGAAAATAGCGCGTTTTGAAGCACCCGTGCATAATATACTTAGCTGGAGCCGGCATGTTACTCCCACTAGGCTAAGGAATCCTAGAGCGTGCGGAATCAGCGGGCGCCTAGGAGCTTCTTTCTCCAATCTATCAGCGGAAAGCTTTAGTTAGTAAAAATCCCTCGAGGTTTAAATATATGAAAAAGAAAACAACCATCGGAATCCTGGCCCATGTGGACGCAGGAAAGACCACCCTGGCGGAGGCGATGCTGTTCCATTGCGGTGCGATCCGAAAGCCGGGGCGCGTCGATCATGGCGATGCCCATATGGATAATCATGAGCTGG
Organism: Alistipes onderdonkii; assembly: GCA_963621925.1. GTDB lineage: Bacteria > Bacillota > Clostridia > Lachnospirales > Lachnospiraceae > Laedolimicola. Next base: position 982 of record CAVFGF010000044.1, read on the forward strand.
AGCGTGCCAGGGGCATTACGATTTTTTCCAGCCAGGCCAGGCTTTCCTTCGGGGCTTGGGAAGTGATGCTTCTGGATACACCGGGTCATGTGGATTTCTCGGCAGAGATGGAGCGGACCCTGTGGGTACTGGACTATGCGATCCTGGTGATCAGTGGGGCAGATGGGGTGCAGGCCCATGTACGGACGCTCTGGAAGCTTTTGGAAAAATACCGGATTCCGGTATTTTTATTTGTCAACAAAATGGAGCAGCAGGGAACGAACCGGGATGCCCTGCTTTCCGAGCTTCGAAGGGAGCTCGATGAGCGATGCGTCGATTTCACGCCGGAGCGGGGAGAAACCTCTCTTTTTGAGGATGCAGCGGTTTGCGATGAAGAGCTGTTGGAAGAATTCCTGGATCAGGGAACGATCAGCGAGGAAAGCTTGATTGCAAAAATGCAGGAACGAAAGCTCTATCCCTGCTATTTCGGCTCGGCCCTCAAGGATACAGGCGTGCAGGAATTTCTGGAGGGACTGGATAGATATCTTCGCCCGTCCTCTTATCCGGAGTCCTTTGGCGCGCGCATTTATAAGATCGGACGGGACGAGCAGGGGAGCCGTCTGAGCTTCCTGAAGGTAACCGGAGGCTCCCTGAAGGTGAAGCAACTATTGCACGGCGAACAAGATGGAAAAAACTGGGAAGAAAAAGCGGATCAAATCCGCCTCTATTCCGGCGGAAGCTTCGAGACCGTGCAGGAGGCGGAGGCCGGGACAGTCTGCGCAGTGACCGGACTTTCCGAGACCTATGCCGGAGAAGGCTTAGGGATAGAGGGAAAAGGACCGGCTCCGGCGCTGGAGCCGATCCTGACCTATCAGCTTCTGCCGCCGGAGGGTTGCAATCTGCCGGAGCTATTGCAGAAGCTGCGCAGACTGGAGGAGGAACTTCCGGAGCTTCATGTGGTCTGGAGAGAGGAGCTTTCCGAGATCCATGTCCGGGTCATGGGAGAGGTTCAGATCGAGATTCTGAAAAGTCTGATGCTGGAGCGTTTTGGCCTTCCGGTGGAATTCGGAGAAGGCAGCATTGTCTATAAGGAGACCATCGAGAATACCGTGGAGGGCGTCGGACATTTTGAACCACTGCGCCATTATGCAGAGGTTCATCTGATCCTGGAGCCCGGAAAGCCGGGCAGCGGCCTGATACTGGAAAGCAGCTGCAGTGAGGACGTGCTGGATCGGAATTGGCAGCGATTGATCCTGACCCATCTCTCGGAGCGCAACCATCCGGGGGTTCTGACGGGATCGGAGATTACCGATCTGAAGATTACTCTGGCAGCAGGCCGCGCCCATGCGAAGCATACCGAGGGCGGCGACTTTCGTGAGGCCACTTATCGCGCGGTACGCCAGGGACTGATGCAGGCAAAAAGTGTTCTTCTGGAGCCATTTTATGAATTCCGCCTGACGATCCCTCAGGAAAAGCTGGGTCGGGCGATGACAGATATTCAGAAGATGTCCGGTACTTTTTCGGAGCCGGAGCATGAAAACGGACGGATGGTATTAAAGGGAAGTGCGCCGGTATCGAAGATGCAGGGATACGGAGCCCAGGTGGCAGCTTATACGGGAGGCGAGGGGACGCTTTCTTTAGTCCTGAAGGGCTATGGACCCTGCGGGGAGGCCGAAGAGGTAATAGCGAGGATGGCGTATGATCCGGAGACGGATCAGGAAAATCCTACAGGTTCCGTCTTTTGTGCCCATGGGGCAGGCTTTTTTGTGCCTTGGAATCAAGTGTTCTCTTATATGCAGGTAGAGAGTGTCCTGCGTCCGAAACGGGATGAAAAGGAAGTCGGTCTTCAGACGGCGAGAAGGAGTCAGGCATCTCTTGGGGCTTATGACCCGAAGGAGCTGGACGCGATCTTCGAACGGACCTATGGTCCGATTCGGCGTGAGCGCCAGGGTGTCGGCCGGGTCGAGCGGGAATTCCGAAAGGAGCCGGAGGATACAGGCAAGCGGGAAATCAAGCTTCGGAAAAAGGAAAAGGAATACCTCCTGGTGGATGGCTACAACATTATTTTTGCCTGGGAGGATTTAAAGGAGCTGTCGGAAATCAATCTGGAGGCCGCCAGGGGAAAGCTGATGGATGCATTAAGTAACCTGCAGGGAGCTCTTGGCTGCACGTTGATTCTGGTTTTTGATGCCTATCGGGTAGAAGGCGGAAGCAGAGAGATTTTTCGCTATCACAATATCCATGTGGTCTATACCAAGGAGGCCGAGACGGCGGATCAGTATATCGAGAAGACGGTTCATGAGCTGGGGCGAAAATACCGGGTGACGGTAGCGACCTCCGACGGCCTGGAGCAGGTGATTATCATGGGACAGGGCGCAAACCGCCTGTCAGCCTCGGGACTTCGGGAGCTGGTAGAGTTGACCAGCAGGGAGCTTCGGGAGAACTTGGATCAGAAGGATGTACGCATGAAGAACTATCTCTTTGAAAATCTCTCTCCGGAGGTTCGAAGCCGGATTGAGGAGATCCTTGGGGAAGAAGAATAAGAACGGCCGTAGAAATGGAGTACTTATGAATAAAAAAGAAATCGCAGAAATTAAAAAGCAGCTGACACCGCAAAATTGTGCATTAACCAGACTTTGCGCCTGTTATGTCGATGGCGAGAAGAATAAAAAGAGTGAGATGAAGGAGGCCTTTCTCTCTCAGTCGGAGGAGGAATGCTTCAAATACTTTGAGATTTTCCGAAAGAGTCTCTCCGGTACGGTAGGAAAGAATCTTTTGAACCTGGCTTTCCCTCTGGAGGCTGAGATGGAGGGCGGGCAGCAGGAGTTCTTGCTGAAGCTGCGGGACAGCAAGCTGAAGGATGATGTACTTCTGGAAGAATTTTATAATCGCGTCATCGAAAGCTATGATTATGGAGAAAATTACCTGATTTTGCTGGTGCACGGAAATTATGATGTGCCGGGAAAGGCTTCGGACAATGAGGAGATGTTCGATGCCTCCGACGAGGTCTATGAATATCTTTTGGCAGCCATCTGCCCGGTCAATCTGTCGAAGGCAGGCTTAAGCTATGATGCCGAGAGTAATCGTTTCGGCTCCCGGATCCGGGACTGGCTGGTGGAGCTTCCGATGGCGGGCTTCCTGTTCCCGGCCTTTCAGGATCGCAGCACGGATTTGCACAGCATGCTTTACTATTCGAAGAATGCAGAAGAATTGAAGGACGATTTTGTCGAGCAAATGTTCGGCTGCAGTACGCCCATGACAGCTGCTGACCAGAAGGGGCTTTTTCAGTCCATGATCGAGGAAAGCTTGGGAGAAGCGTGTGACTATGAGGCGGTCCGCAATATTCATGAAAAGCTTTATGAGATGGCAGAGGAGACAAAGGATGAACCGGAGCCCCTCGTCTTAAGTCAGGCAGAGGTAAAGCATCTGTTTGCGGAGAGTGGAATTCAGGCAGAAAAAATGGAAGAGATCGAGGAGCGCTACGAGGAATCGGCGGGAGCGCATACGGAATTTCTTGCTTCGAATGTCCTGAATACGAGAAAATTTGAGATCAAGGCGGCGGATGTCGTCATCCAGGTCAATCCGGAGCGGGCCGATCTCGTCGAGACCCGGATCATTGACGGCAGACAGTGTCTGGTCATTCCGGTGGATGACCGGGTAGAGGTCAACGGGATCACAGTTCGTACGATGGGAAAAGGAGAATAAAGATCATGCGCGAACAGCTGACAAAACAGGATATCGAGAAGATCGAACAGGAAATCGAGCACCGTAAGCTGGTGGTTCGGAAAGAGGCCATCGAGGCGGTCAAGGAAGCCAGAGCCCATGGGGATCTGAGCGAAAATTTTGAATATTATGCGGCAAAAAAGGACAAAAACCAGAACGAGAGCCGCATTCGTTATCTGGAGAGAATGCTGCGGACGGCAAAGGTGGTGGAGGACCATTCCGGCGCCGACGAGGTGGGAATGGATACCAAGGTGCTGCTGTACTACGAGGATGAGGATGAAACCGAGGAGGTCAAGATTGTCACCTCGATCCGGGGAAATTCCCTGGAGGGCCGCATCAGCATCGAGTCGCCGATGGGCAAGGCTTTACTGGGTCATAAGGTCGGGGATCGCGTCTTTGTAAAGGTCGGAGACGGCGGCTATGAGGTCGTCATCCGTGCCATCGATAAGGATGGCGGCGAAGACGAAGGAATTCGAAAATTTTAAGGAAGTTCACAAAATCTTTATAACCTTTGAGGAAGAAAAAAGAACGAACCTCTGTTTCCCTATCGTATATCTGGGAGCTTCCGGATGATATCCTATACTTTGACAGAGAAGAAACGGAGGCAGCGAGATGATTTGTTCGGTAGGCATTGACCAGACGGTTCGTTTGGGGTAAACTAGAAAGGAAGCTTGAGCAGCGGGCGGAGAGCCCGCTGTATTTCTGCCTGAAGGGCAGAGAAGAATAGAGGAATGTTATGAATAGGACAACCATGGCTCCTTTTGTGAAATGGGCCGGCGGCAAACGGCAGATGCTAGGTCAGCTGACGCTGCGGATGCCGGATACATACAATCGATATTATGAGCCCTTTGTGGGAGGCGGAGCGCTGATGCTCTCGTTGGCGCCCGCGAAGGCATATATGAATGATATCAATCAGGAGCTGATTCATACCTATCTGGCGATTCGGGATCAGGAGGAGGCTATCGCGGATGCGTTGCAGAAACTGGATGAGACGGTCTGCACGAGAGACTTTTATTATGAGATGCGCAGCCGTTACAACGAGAAACGTTTGAGTCATGCCTATGATACCGAGATGGCTGCCCTGTTTATTTATTTGAATAAGCATTGCTACAACGGTCTTTACCGGGTAAATACCCGGGGAGAGTTCAATGTACCGTGGAACCAGAAGCAGTCCGTGCGGTCGATGGATCTGGAGAATATCAAAGCTATTTCTTCTTATTTAAAATCCGTTACCATTACCAATGGAGACTTTGAGGAGGCTGTGGCAGAGGCAAAGGAAGGAGACTTCGTCTTCTTTGACAGTCCCTATGCTCCCTTAAATCCCTCTTCCTTTGATTCCTATACGAAGGAAGGGTTTACGGAGGAAGAGCATCGCCGTCTGGCGGCTCTGTTTCGAAGACTGACGGATCGGGGAGTCGCCTGTATGCTGACGAACCACGATACGAAGCTTATCCGGGAACTCTATCGGGATTTCCTCATCGAGGAGATTGAGGTGCGCCGCGCGATCAATTCCGATCCGGAGAAGCGAAAAGGAAAAGAAGTCATAATCCGAAATTATGGAAAACGAATCAGAAAAAAATCCGCAGAGCCGGATCAGGGGAGGAAGAAACAGTCATGAGTACGGATGTAAGATTGATGATCAAAAATTTGCAGAAGCTGGAGCACTTTTATGTTTTGATTTCCAAGGCGACGAATCTTCCCTTTGCGGAGTGCGATGCCGAGACCTTTGATGACCAGGTGGCTGTCTTTGAAAATGAAGAGGACGCCTCGGAATATGCCAAAAAATTGGAGGAACAGGGCTATCCGACGGTAGTGACAGATATGGTCAAAGAGAAAATGTCTGCCTTTTATACAGGCCTGTACCTGACGGGCATCAATCGACTGGCCTTCCACAACGGTGTAGATTTTTGCTATCTGGATCTGGAAAAGGTCGTGACCTTAAAGAAGCCGGAGCAAAAAGAAAATATGCCGCCGGTGATGAATGCTTCCTTGCAGTTGACCGGGGTTTACTTTTTGCAGGAGGTGCGCCGCCTGAATCAGAATACACCGGATCCGGAGCGGGCGGCCAGACTTCGGGAGATGGAGATGGAGCTGATCGCCGATCTGAAGCGCTCACGCTTTATCCTGTGCCTGGATGTCACGGACGTAAAGGAGGAGCTGGATCTCACGAAGCCGAATCCGGATGTCAAGGTTCCGTTTCTGAAGAATCCGGCGGGAGATATGATTCAGCCGATCTTTTCGGATCTCTGGGAGTTTGAAAAGTTCCGCCAGAAGAACCCGCGGAAGCTCCGCTTACTGACCGTACCCTTCAAGAACCTGGTACCACCGCTCATCAAGGATGCCAAAGGCTTTGCCCTGAATCCGTCAGGCTTTAATCTTCTTTTACAGCGTGACAAGGCAGAGGCCATCATCAAACAGCTCTAAAAAAGAAGCAGTCATGTAGATGACTGCTTCTTTTTTTAACCCTGCTATCACACATTGAAGCGGAAGAGAATGACATCGCCGTCCTTTACGACATATTCCTTTCCTTCCATTCCGACAATTCCCTTTTCTCTGGCGGCAGCGAGGCTTCCGTTGTCCAGAAGATCCTGATAGTTGACCACCTCAGCCTTGATAAAGCCGCGCTCAAAATCCGTATGAATCTTTCCGGCTGCCTGGGGAGCCTTGGTTCCTTTTTTGATCGTCCAGGCGCGGCACTCATCCTCGCCGGCTGTCAGGAAGCTGATCAGTCCGAGGAGACTGTAGCTGGCCGCCACCAGCTTGTCGAGACCGCTGGATTCGACACCCAAATCCTCCAGATATTCCTTTTTCTCATCATCACTGAGCTCTGCGAGCTCCTGCTCGATCTGGGCACAGATGACAAAAACCTCAGCACCTTCTTCCTTTGCCATCTCCCGTACCTTGGCCACATGGGGATTGGAAGCCCCGTCGTCCGCCAGGTCATCCTCTGCCACGTTGGCCGCGTAGATCGTCGGCTTGGCTGTCAGAAGGTTGTAGGTCTTAAACCAGCTTTGTGCATCCTCGTCATCGGGAACCTCGAAGGTCCGGGCCATCTTTCCGTCTTCCAGATGTGCCTTGACAGCTTCTGCGAGTTCCAACTCCTTGGCCAGAGTCTTATCCATCTTCGCCTGCTTGGCGATCTTGGAAATTCTGCGATCCAGAATCTCGATATCGGAAAAGATCAGCTCCAGATTGATGGTTTCGATATCTCTCGCCGGATCGATGGAGCCGTCTACATGGATGATATTCGTATCCTCGAAGCAGCGTACCACATGAACGATGGCATCGACCTCCCGGATATTGGCCAGAAACTGGTTGCCGAGACCCTCTCCCTTGCTGGCCCCCTTTACGAGACCCGCGATATCCACGAATTCAATCGTAGCCGGGGTGACCTTCTTGGTATGATACAGCTCACCAAGCTTTACGATCCGCTCATCCGGTACAGATACGATGCCGACATTCGGGTCGATGGTCGCGAAGGGATAGTTCGCGGACAGCGCACCTGCCTTGGTCAGAGAATTAAAAAGGGTACTCTTTCCGACGTTCGGAAGCCCCACAATTCCTAATTTCATTTCCTCTATATCCTCCTTAAAAAATCCAAATCATACTCAAGTACTATATCATACAAGACTAAAAAAGTAAATGCTGGAAGTATTCCGCGCAAGGGTATTGCTTTTTATAAAAAATTAAGATATTATTAGGACAAGAGTGGTGAAATGTGGTGAAAAGTGGCGGGAAAGTACATCCAAGTGGTGGAGATACCCGAAGCCGTTGAAAGTGGGGTGACGCTATGTTCCGAGGCGAATACAACCATACGGTGGATTCCAAGGGCAGGCTGATCATTCCTTCAAAGTTTCGAGAGAAGCTCGGCGACGAGTGTATCGTGACCAGAGGACTGGATGGCTGTCTTTTCGTATTTCCTATAAAGGAATGGGAAAGCTACGAAGAAAAGCTGAAGCAGCTTCCCATGACAAATAAGGATGCCCGCTCCTTCGTCCGTTTCCTGACGGCAGGCGCCACCTCCTGCGAATTTGATAAGCAGGGAAGGGTATTGCTGCCGGCGACCCTTCGAAAATTTGCCGGTATTGAAAAGGAAGTAGTCCTCGCAGGACTTCTGAATCGCATCGAGGTATGGAGCGAGGAGAAGTGGAACGAGAATAATAATTACGAAGAAATGGATATGGATGCCATCGCCGGGCAGCTGACGGCGCTGGGTCTGGATATCTGACAAAGAAGAACGCAGAAAGAGGAATCAAATGGAATTTTCCCATGTATCCGTCTTGCTTCACGAGACGATCGAACAATTGCATATTCGTCCGGATGGCATTTATGTAGACGGTACCCTGGGAGGCGGCGGACATTCCTATGAGATCTGCAGGAGACTTTCCGATAAGGGACGGCTGATTGGTATCGACCAGGATGCGGATGCCATCGCGGCAGCGGGAAAGAGACTGGAAGAATTTGGAAAGCGCGTGACGATTGTACGAAGCAATTATTGCCATATGCGTGAGGAGCTTGGAAAGCTTGGGATCGAGAAGGTCGACGGCATCGTCCTGGATCTTGGGGTTTCCTCCTACCAGCTGGACGCTGCCGAGCGCGGCTTTACCTACCGGGTGGACGCCCCGTTAGATATGCGGATGGATCAGCGCCAGACCAAAACGGCTCGGGATATCGTCAATGGTTATACCGAACATGAGCTGTATCGGATTCTCCGGGATTACGGAGAAGAAAAGTTTGCGGCAAATATCGCGAAGTTTATCGTCCGGGAGCGGGAGAAAAAGTCCATCGAGACGACGGGAGAGCTGACGGAGCTGATTCGGGCAGCGATTCCGGCTAAGGTGAGAGCCACAGGAGGCCATCCGGCCAAGCGAACCTTTCAGGCGATCCGCATCGAGCTCAATCAGGAGCTGGAGGTGCTGAAGAATTCCCTGGATGATATGATCGACCTTTTGAATCCGGGCGGCAGAATCTGTGTCATCACCTTCCATTCCCTGGAGGATCGGATCGTGAAGACGATCTTTAAAAATAATGAAAACCCTTGTACCTGCCCTCCGAATTTCCCGGTTTGTGTATGCGGCAAAAAGTCAAAGGGCAGGTCACCTATCCGAAAACCGATTGCTCCGGGAGCGGAGGAATTAGAATACAACAAGCGTTCGAAAAGCGCGAAGCTTCGTGTCTTTGAACGAATCGAGAATCAGGAAGCGTGAATATGGCGGAGATAAAGAGCATCTATACAAATAAAAATTATTCTGCAGGGAGAGACAGGCAGGCCTATGTTGACGGAACGGCAGCGCGGAAGATCCGGGAAAAGGAGAAGCCGGAGAGACGGAGAAAACGTGAAGAGGAGCCGTTTGTTTACGCAGGACGCCGAACCCGGACGCAGCATATGGGAATCGGCTATGTGATTTTCCTGATGGCGGCTCTTGGCGTTGCAATGTGGGTCTGCGTGGGTTATCTGCAGCTGCAGGCGGACAATACCGCCCGGGCAAAGAACATTGCCTCGCTGGAAACGCAGCTTTCTAAGCTGAAGGATGAGAATGACGACGAATACAACCGCGTGACCACTTCCGTGGATCTGGAGAAGATTCGCGATATCGCAGTCAATGAACTGGGGATGGTCTATGCGACAGAGGATCAGGTAGTACTTTACGACAATGAGGGGAGCGATTACGTAAAGCAGTATGCCGACATTCCGGAGGACAAGGAGGGTCTGAAGGGACTGCTGGCACGATAAACAGGTGAACGCTTTGAACGAAAGAAAAAGATCAAAATTTCGAAGACAGGCCATATTGGCGAACCGTATCAAGCAAAAGCTGGCCTTAGTCTTCGCATTCATAGTAGTAGCTTTGATTGGAGTCGATGTCAGGCTGGCTTATATCAACAAAACCAGCGGGGACAAGTATACCAAAAAGGTTTTGGCACAGCAGGATACAAATAGTACGACATTGCCTTATCGACGCGGGGATATCCTGGATCGCAACGGAACCATTCTGGCTACCAGCGAGAAGGTCTATAATCTGATCCTGGATCCGAAGGTACTTTTGCAAAACCAGGACAAAGAGGATGCGGACAAGGACTGCGTAGAACCGACGATTCAGGCCTTGGTACAATACTTTGGGCTGGATGAGGCCGAACTGCGAACGACTCTGAGCGAAAAGAAGGACAGCAGCTATGTCATCCTGCAAAAGCAGCTGACAAAGGACGAGATTTCGGACTTTAAGACGGCGCAGGAGGATGAGAAAACCGGAAGCAGAATTAAGGGTGTCTGGTTCGAGGATTCCTATATCCGTCGCTATCCTTACAACTCGCTGGCCTGCCATGTCATCGGTTATACCGTAACGGGCAATCAGGGTCAGACCGGCATCGAGGAGCAGTACAGCAGTACCTTAAACGGCGTGGACGGCCGCAGCTACAAGTATCTGAATGAGGATCTTGAGCAGACGACCTCCGTGCAGAAGGCTGTGGACGGCAATACGGTGGTATCCACCATCGACGTGACGCTGCAGGAGATTGTCGAGAAATATATCGATAAGTTTATCGAGGATTATACGAACAAAAATACCGAGGGACCGGCGGCGAAAAATATCGGTGTATTGATGATGAATCCGCAGAACGGGGAAATTTTGGCAATGGCCGGAGATGTGGACTTCGATCTGAACAATCCTCAGGATCTGGTCGGAAACGGATACCTGACCCAGGAGGAAGTAGATGCCATGTCCGAGGAGGAGCAGCTGGATGCAAAGAACCGGATGTGGCGAAATTTCTGCATCAGTGACGGCTACGAACCCGGATCTACGGTGAAACCCATGACGGTGGCGGCCGCGCTGGAGCTTGGCCTCGTCAATGATTCGACGACCTTCCTCTGTGACGGCGGGCAGGTCATCGTGCAGGGTCAGTCTAAGATCAAGTGCGCTAAAAAGACCGGTCACGGCATCATTTCGCTGGAGGGGTCTCTCATGTTCTCCTGCAACGACGCCCTGATGCAGATGGGAGCGATGATCGGCTATGACAATTTCCTGAAATATCAGCAGATCTTTAATTTTGGCCTGAAGACGAATATTGACCTGCCCGGGGAGACCAATAATGCCTCTACCGTCTTTACGAAGGATACCATGGGCCCCGTAGAGCTGGCGACCAGCTCCTTCGGCCAGGGTTTCAACACCTCGATGATTCAGGTGGCAGCAGCCTTCAGCTCCGTTATCAACGGCGGCTATTATTATCAGCCCCATGTGGTCAAGAAGATTTTGAATGCCGACGGCGGTACCGTTCAGACGATGAATCCGGTACTGGTGCGTCAGGCGATCTCGAACAAAACCTCGTCCCTGATCCGGCAATACCTGTATCATACGATGTACGGGACAGCGGATGCCAACGGCAATAATCCGACCGGTAAAAAGGCTCGGGTAGCCGGCTATACGATGGGCGGAAAGACGGGTACCGCGCAGAAAATTCCGCGCTCGGAGAGAAAGTATCTGGTTTCGTTTATCGGCTTTGCACCGGCAGACAACCCGCAGGTGGTTTGCTATGTCGTCGTGGATGAGCCGAATGCGGACAGTCCGACGACCCAGGCGAGCAGTGCCTTTGCCCAGGAGATTTTTAAGAATATCATGAAAGAAGCGATGCCTTACCTGAATATCTATGCGACGGCGGAGATTCCGGAGGATATGAAGGATGAGGTAGAGGCAGAACAGGCAGCCGAGGCTGAGGCGGCAGAGACGTCGGAGGAGACTACGGAAGAGGAGACGACGACAGAGGAAGGAACGCTGGTCGACCCGAATACCGGGGAAGTGGTAAAGATGCCGACAGAGGAGGAAGCGGCAGCCGATGAAGACAGCGGGCCGGTGGATGACTATGACAGTCCGATTCTTTCCGGAGACGGAACCTCGGATACGACGGAATAAAAATGAGGGGTAAAAAGTGATGAATTTGAAAGGATTGATTTTTCCGGTGCTGATTTCGTTTGCGATCAGCGCTGCGCTGGGACCCTTTGTGATCCCTTTGCTTCACAAGATGAAATTCGGACAGACCGAGCGGGAGGATGGTCCGAAGAGTCATCTGAAAAAAACAGGCACACCGACGATGGGCGGAGTGATGATCCTGGCGGCCGTGCTGGTGACGGCATTGATTTATGTAAAGGATTATCCGAAAATCCTGCCCGTTCTTTTGGTGACGCTGGGCTTCGGCCTGGTGGGCTTTCTGGATGATTCCATCAAGATTGTATTGCATCGCTCAGAGGGATTGACACCGAAGCAGAAGATGCTTGGTCAATTTCTGGTAACCGGTTTATTTCTTTTTTATTATTATCGGATGACCGGCGGGGATATGGCGATGCGCCTTCCCTTCCTTTCGGGACAAGAGCTGCATCTGGGTCTGGCCGCAATACCGGTGGGCTTCCTGGCGATCATCGGGACGGTCAACGGAGCGAACTTTACGGACGGACTGGACGGTCTCGCCTCCAGCGTTACGGCGGTTATCGCTGTCTTCTTTACGATCGTCTCGGTCGGACTGGACGGCGGCATCCATCCCATTACCTGCGCGGTCGTAGGCAGTCTTTTGGGCTTCCTGCTTTTCAATGTATTTCCGGCCAAGGTCTTCATGGGGGATACCGGTTCCCTGGCTCTGGGCGGCTTTGTATCTGCTTCGGCCTATATGATGAAGCTTCCGATCTTTATTTTGATTGTAGCCCTGATTTACTGGGTGGAGATTCTCTCTGTCATGATTCAGGTAACCTACTTTAAGAAGACAGGCGGAAAGCGGATCTTCCGGATGGCGCCGATCCATCATCATTTTGAGCTGGGCGGCTGGTCAGAGACAAGGGTTGTCGCGGTCTTTACCATCGTGACCATCCTTCTTTGCCTGGTGGGCTTACTGGCACTTTAAGGAGAAAAGACATGATTACGGATAAAAAGATAGTAGTAATTGGCAGCGGCGTCAGCGGCATCGGAGCCATCAAGCTTCTCGAGGCAGCGGGTGCAAAGCCTGCACTTTATGACAGCAATGAGAACTTGACAGAGGAAGAAGTAAGGAGCCGCCTGCCGGAGGGCAGCAGCTGCCGCATTATCCTGGGTGCGTTCCCGGAAAAACAGAAGCAGGAGACGGAGCTTGCGATCCTGAGTCCGGGTGTGCCCGTCGATTTGCCCCTGGTAGAGGAACTGAAGGAGCTGGGCTGCACGATCTGGGGCGAGGTGGAGCTGGCCTATCATTTCGGAAAAGGTAAAATTGCTGCAATTACCGGAACAAACGGAAAAACGACGACAACAACGCTGGTGGGAGAGATTCTGAAAAGTTATTATCCGGAGGTCTTTGTCGTAGGCAATATCGGAACAGCTTATACGCAGGAAGCACTGAAGATGACGGAACAAAGTAGGACGGCTGCGGAGATCAGCAGCTTTCAGCTGGAGACCATCGAAAGCTTTCACCCGGAAGTCAGCGCGATTTTGAATATTACACCGGATCACCTGAATCGCCATCATACGATGGAATGCTATATCGAGACCAAGGAACGAATCGCGGAGAATCAGACCAAGGAGGACACCTGTGTTCTGAACTACGATGATCCGGAGACCAGACGCTTCGGAGAGCATTGCAGGGCAAAGGTTTGCTATTTCAGCCGGAAAGAGATTCTGAAAGAGGGAGTCTATCTCGATGGGACAGCGATCATTTACCGTGAGGGGGAGACAGAGGAAAAGCTTTGTGATGTAAACGAGCTCAAGCTTCTGGGAACCCATAACTACGAAAATGTCATGGCAGCGGTGGGCATCACGGCAGCCATGGGTGTACCGCTTACGAAGATCCGGGAGACGATCCTTCGCTTTACGGCGGTGGAGCATCGGATTGAGTTTGTGGCAGAGAAAAAGGGAGTCGCTTATTATAACGACTCCAAGGGCACGAATACAGACGCCTCCATCAAGGCAGTGGAAGCGATGAATCGGCCGACCCTGGTGATCGGAGGCGGCTATGATAAGCATGTGACCTTCGATGACTGGATTGAGAGCTTCGGTGAGAAGGTGAAGTGGCTGGTGCTGCTGGGACAGACCGCAGAGCAGATTGCCGAGACAGCCAGACGACACGGCTTTACCGCCATCATTTTTGTAAAGGACTTAAAGGAAGCAGTCGAGGTATGCGCCGAGAAGGCCAAAACCGGTGATGCAGTGCTGCTGTCTCCGGCCTGTGCCAGCTGGGGCATGTTTGACAACTACGAGCAAAGAGGACGGCTCTTCAAGGAATATGTCCACGCACTTCCTGAAGCATAGGAAAATAACTATTTAGAAAAGAAAAATATGTTGAAATTCCGGGAACGTGAGAAAATCAAAGAAAGAAAACGAAGAGGCAGGAGCTTTCTGAAGCTCCTCACGATTCTGGCAGTGCTGCTTCTTGTAGGCTTTGGCATCCTCTGTCTTTTTCAAATCCGGGAGGTGGAGGTTACAGGAAACAGCTTCTACAGCGAGGCGGAGATTCGGGATCGGATCATTACCGATCGGTATACAAAAAATTCCCTCTATCTCTATCTGAAATATAAGTATTTTAATAAAGAAGAGATTCCCTTTATTGACAAGATCGAGGTCAGCCTTACAGGTCCCGGAAAGGTAAAAATCCGTGTTTATGAGAAGAGCGTCATCGGCTATGTGACCTATATGGGTGCGAACTTTTACTTTGATAAGGATGGAGTGGTAGTGGAAAGCTCTGCCGAAGTAAAGGAAGGAATTCCCTGTATCAGCGGCGTAAAATTTCAGTCCCTGGCTCTCTACCAGAAGCTGAGCGTGGAGGATGAAAAGATTTTTACACGGATCTTAAGTATCACGCAGCTTTTGAAAAAATACGACCTGAGCCCCGATAAGATCGAGTTTGGGTCCGATCTGACGCTGAATCTTTATTTCGAACAGGTCAAGGTGGCCATGGGAAGCAGCGACGATCTCGAGGATAAGACGGGAAGGCTGCATGACTTATACAGCGATCTCGAGGGCTTGTCGGGGACGCTGCATATGGAAAACTATACATTGGATTCCAAATTTATCAGCTTTGAAAAGAGCAGCTAAAAGAGAGTAAAAAGTCGAAGGTAAGTGAAAAATGCTTGTAAAGATCTATACAGACGGCGCGGCCAGAGGTAACCCGGACGGCCCGGGAGGCTACGGTGTCGTGCTGCATTATACAGACAGTAAGGGACAGCTTCATGAGCGGGAATACAGTCAGGGATACAAAAAGACGACGAACAACCGGATGGAGCTGATGGCGGTGATTACGGGGCTGGAGGCCTTGACGAGACCTTGCGAGGTGGAGATTTATTCGGATTCCAAGTATGTCACCGATGCCTTCAATCAGCACTGGGTCGACGGCTGGCTTCGAAAAAACTGGAAGGGCAGTGCCGGACCGGTCAAAAATGTAGACCTCTGGAAGCGCCTCTTGAAGGCAAAGGAGCCCCATCAGGTTCGATTTATCTGGGTCAAGGGACATGACGGCCATCCCCAGAACGAACGCTGTGATTACCTCGCGACGACGGCTGCGGACGGAGAGAATCTGCTGGAGGATAGTTAAAAATTTTTCGAGAAAAGGGAAAAATCTTGTAAATATAGGGGAAATCATTGCGCAGAGGCAAAGAAATGTGTTAGAATACTTAAATCACTGGCTTTTCGGCGCTGACGGGAGAAGCAGGCCGAAAATAGAAAAGGAGAGTTTAAGTATGAGTGATAACAATTTCAAGCCTTATATTCCGGCGGAAAAGACCGTTCCGGAGTTTACGGCGACCTCTGTGATCCTGGGTATTCTTTTGGCCATCCTCTTTGGCGGCGCCAATGCATATCTCGGACTTCGCGTAGGCATGACGGTATCCGCGTCGATCCCGGCTGCGGTTATTTCCATGGGTGTCATCCGCGTCATCCTGAAAAAGGATTCCGTATTGGAAAATAATATGGTACAGACCATCGGCTCCGCCGGTGAGTCAGTAGCTGCCGGTGCCATCTTTACGATGCCGGCACTTTTCCTGTGGGCCTCCGAGTGGGGTACCAGCACACCCTCCCTGGTGGAGATCGCGATCATCGCAGCCATCGGCGGAAGTCTCGGTGTTCTCTTTATGGTTCCCTTGAGAAAGGCGCTGATCGTACAGGAGCATGGCGTGCTTCCCTATCCGGAAGGACAGGCCTGCGCCGAAGTACTTCTGGCAGGTGAGGAAGGCGGAGACAAGGCCGGTATCGTATTCAAGGGTCTGGGTCTCGCTGCCGCTTACAAATTCATTACTGACGGTCTGAAGCTGTTCCCGAGCGAGGTACATTACGAGATTCCCGCTTACAAGGGCTCCGGCATCGGCATCGATGTGCTGCCGGCTCTTCTCGGCGTCGGTTATATTTGCGGAACAAAGATTTCCTCGTATCTGTTTGCCGGCGGTGTCCTGGGCTGGTTCGTATTGATGCCGCTGATCGTCCTCTTTGGATCGAACATTACCCTATTCCCGGCAGAGGTCAGCGTCGCTGAGCTCTATGCGACAGGCGGCTCCTTCTCGATCTGGAGCAATTATATCAAGTATATCGGCGCCGGAGCCGTGGCAGCCGGCGGTGTGATCAGTCTGATTAAGTCCCTGCCGTTGATCATTCGCACCTTCCGGGATGCGATGAAGGGCTACGGCAAGGGAAATACAGGCAACGAGCTGCGTACGGATAAGGATATCCCGATGAAGGCGATTATCATCGGTGTCGTTGCCTTGGCATTGCTGATTTGGCTGATTCCGGCTGTTCCGGTCAATCTGTTCAGCGCCTTCCTGATCGTGATCTTTGGTTTCTTCTTTGCCACTGTATCCTCCCGTATGGTAGGCCTCATCGGCAGCAGCAATAACCCGGTATCGGGTATGACCATTGCGACCCTGCTGGTAACAGCACTGATCCTGAAGGCTACCGGACAGGTAGGTCAGGCAGGTATGACGGCAGCCATTGCCATCGGTTCCGTCATCTGCATCAATGCAGCCATTGCCGGCGATACATCTCAGGATTTGAAGACCGGCTATATCGTAGGTGCGACACCCTGGCGCCAGCAGATCGGTGAGCTCATCGGTGTGGTAGCTTCCTCTGTAGCCATCGGTGCCATCCTCTATCTTCTGAATGCAGCCTGGGGCTATGGTTCTACCGAGCTTCCGGCACCGCAGGCAACCCTGATGAAGATGATCGTCGAGGGTGTCATGGGCGGTAATCTTCCCTGGACGCTTGTATTTGCCGGTGCCTTTATCGGTATCGTAGTGGAGGTTCTCGGAATTCCGGTGCTTCCCTTTGCAGTCGGCTTATATCTGCCGATTCACTTAAGCACACCGATGATGATCGGCGGCTTGGTGCGTCTGTTCCTGGAAAAGAAGAAGGGCATGGACGAAAAAGCAAAGAAGGATATGATTGACAACGGTGTCCTTTATTGCTCCGGCCTGATCGCAGGTGAGGGTCTCGTCGGCATTTTGCTGGCAGTCTTCGCGATCATCCCGATGGCGGGCGGTTCCCTGGGAGACTTCCTGGGCGGCCTCGTTTCCGGTACGCCGATCAACAGCAACCTGGGCGGTCTGGTCTTCTTTATCCTGCTGACAGCGACGCTCTTTAAGGTAACGATTGGCAGAAAGAAAAAATAAATGAAGAAAAAGAAAAATTATCTGGATTTTGTGCCGGTCTGCGCACCGGGCTACAGCTGGAAGCTGAATGAAAAGAAGCTTGTGGAGATCGAAGTACAAAATACGGGTTTTTACAATCGACTGGCACAGAAGCTGTTCAAACGGCCGAAGGTCAGCTATATCAGCCTCGATGAATACGGTAGCTTCATATGGCAGCAGATGGACGGAAAGCGAACCATCTACGAGATCAGCTTTCTGGTAAAGGAGCGCTACGGCGAGAAAGCAGAGCCACTGCTCCCGAGACTTACCAGATTCTTCCAGATTCTGTATCAGAATCATTATATCGGATACAGTACACCGCTGAAAAAGAAAAAATAAAGCAGCAGCCCTTCCTCCCGGAGGGCTGTTGTTTTTTTGCATGCAGAAATGTATAATAAGTTCATCAAACGTGTATTTGGCAGGTGAAGATGAAGAAACTTGTTCGTGAAATAAAAAGAGGACTCCGGGTCAGCTTTCTGGCATGCTTTCTGTCGGTTCTGGTAGGCGCCTCGCTGTGGGCCTCGGAGGGCTTTCCCCTTTCGGAAAATAATGGGATGTTCGATTCGGAGAGCGAAGCGGAAGACCAAGGGGAAATCTCGGTAGAGGTGCCCTCAGT
>CAVFGF010000045.1:0-18728 GCA_963621925.1 Alistipes onderdonkii
CTTTACCTTTTTGATGGAATATGAAAATTATACCTTCCCGGAGGATGTAAAAGCACTGGCTGACCGAAGCGGAATCGACCTGCCGGAGCAGGAGTACTCCGAGGAGGCGAGGCGACAGGCCGATCAGAAGACGCAGCTTCTGGAGATTCAAAAGAAGGCGGCAAAATATTATTATTATCTTCTGCGTCAGCCGGGCGGCCGTATCGGTTATGAATATCTGAAAAATCGTGCACTGACAGATGAGACGATTCAAAAATTCGGTCTGGGCTTCGCAGGACAGCATTCGAAGGAGCTGTATCAATATCTGAAGCATGAAGGGTATGGAGATTTGCTTTTAAAGGAGGCTGGTCTTTTCAATATCGATGAGCGCGGCGGTGTCTATGATAAATTCTGGAATCGGGTGATGTTTCCGATCATGGATATTCACCATCGGGTCATCGGCTTTGGCGGCCGGGTGATGGGAGATGCGAAGCCAAAGTATTTGAATTCCCCGGAGACAAAGATCTTTGATAAAAGCCGGAATCTCTATGGCTTGAATTTTGCCCGCAGCTCAAGAAAGAATCATTTTATCATTTGCGAGGGTTATATGGATGTCATTGCCCTGCACCAGGCAGGATTTACAGAGGCTGTGGCTTCGCTGGGGACGGCTCTGACCTCGCAGCAGGCAATGCTGATGAAGCGTTATACCGGGGAGGTGCTGGTCACCTATGACAGCGATGAGGCAGGTACGAAAGCAGCGCTTCGGGCAATTCCGATTCTGAAGGAAGCCGGACTGCAAATGAGGGTAATCAATCTGAAGCCTTATAAGGATCCGGACGAATTTATCAAAAACAGAGGGCAAGAGGCCTTTCAGCAACGGATCGAGGAGGCGCAAAACAGCTTCTTTTTTGAGATCGCTGTTCTCGAGCGAGGATATGATTTGAAAGATCCGGCAGCGAAGACGACCTTCTTTGACGAGGTCGCGAAAAAGCTCTTAAGCTTTTCCGATGAAATCGAGCGAAACAATTATATTGAAGCCATCGCATCGAAGTACGGCACCGGTTACGAGACTCTGAGACGTAAGGTCAATCAGCTGGGGCTGACCCTGGGTGGACAGGCAGCAGCTTCCAAACCAAGGAATATCGCTTCGAATAAGAAGGACAAGGAGGAAGGCACGGTAGCCTCCCAGAAGCTTTTGCTGACTTGGATGATTTCCGATGATGCTTATTTCCGAGTTATTCGCCGTTTTATCGAGCCCTCGGATTTTGGTGTCCCCCTCTATCAGCAGCTAGCCCAGATGCTGTATACACAGTATGAGGAGCAGGGAAAGCTGAATCCGGCCGGAATCTTAAGCCGTTTTGAAAATATTGAGGAACAGCGGGAGGCCTCTGCAGTTTTTAATGCAAGGCTGACCCAGGTGGAATCCAAAGAAGAGATAGAAAAAGCTTTGCAGGAAATTATTCACAAAATCAAAAAGGAAGCTCTGGACCGGAAAGGAAAAGAGCTGGAGCCGACAGACATGGAAGGCATGCAGCGCCTGATTCAGGAACGCAGGGAGCTTCAGAAGCTTCAAGTATCCCTGGAGTAAGGATAACGATAGAGTTTGAAAGAGAGGGAAAAAATGGAAGACAACGCAGCAAAATTTGAGGAAAAGCTAAAAGAGCTTCTGGTTATGGCCAAGAAGAAAAAGAATATTCTGGAGTATCAGGAGATCAGCGATTTCTTTGCAGAATTTGAACTGGATTCGGATCATATGGAAAAAATCCTGGAGTATCTGGAAGCCAATAATATCGATGTACTCCGGATTACAGCAGAAGGAGAAGAGCCGGATGATGCCCTTCTTTTGAATGAAGATGAGGATGATGTGGATGTCGAGCAGCTGGATCTCTCGGTTCCGGACGGTGTCAGCATCGAGGATCCGGTTCGGATGTATCTGAAGGAGATTGGTAAGGTTCCGCTTCTGAGTGCAGATGAAGAGATCGAGCTGGCAAAGCGCATGGAGGAGGGTGATGAGGAGGCGAAAAAACGCCTGGCAGAGGCCAACCTTCGACTGGTTGTCAGCATTGCCAAGCGCTATGTTGGCCGCGGCATGCTGTTCCTGGACCTGATCCAAGAAGGAAATCTCGGCCTTATCAAGGCAGTCGAGAAGTTTGATTATCGCAAGGGCTATAAATTCAGTACCTATGCGACCTGGTGGATCCGGCAGGCCATTACCAGAGCTATCGCAGATCAGGCTCGAACCATTCGAATCCCGGTTCATATGGTCGAAACCATCAACAAATTGATTCGTGTCTCCCGTCAGCTTCTGCAGGAGCTGGGGCGTGAACCTAGCCCGGAGGAGATCGCGGCAGAGATGAAGCTTCCGGTAGAACGTGTGCGGGAGATTCTGAAGATTTCCCAGGAGCCCGTATCCCTGGAGACGCCTATCGGCGAGGAAGAGGACAGCCATTTAGGAGACTTTATCCAGGATGACAATGTGCCGGTTCCTGCGGATGCAGCGGCCTTTACCCTCTTGAAGGAGCAGCTGGTAGAGGTATTGAGCACCCTGACAGACCGCGAGCAGAAGGTTTTAAGACTGCGCTTTGGTCTGGATGACGGACGGGCGCGTACCCTGGAAGAAGTAGGCAAGGAATTTAATGTAACCCGTGAGAGAATCCGTCAGATTGAGGCGAAGGCTCTCAGAAAGCTGCGCCATCCGAGCCGCAGTCGGAAACTCAAGGATTATCTGGATTAACGAAGATGAATATTTCAAGACGACTGAACCGACTGGCGGAGCTGGTCACGGAGGGCAGCCGGCTGGCAGATGTGGGAACAGATCACGGATATGTTCCCATTTGTCTTTGCAGACAGAAGAAAATTCCGTCAGCCATCGCTATGGATATCAACGAAGGTCCGCTTTTGCGGGCAAAGGAGCATATCGAGGAAGCAGGGCTTTCCGGAAAAATTTCACTCAGACTGTCCGACGGCCTGGAAAAGCTATGCAAAGGAGAGGCGGATACGGTGCTCATCGCCGGTATGGGCGGCGCATTGATGGTGCGAATTCTCTCAGCCGGAGAGCCTGTCCTATGTGAAGTGCGGGAGCTGGTGCTGCAGCCGCAGTCAGAGATAGAAGAGGTACGGCTCTGGCTGAACAGTCATGGCTGGCAGATCCAAACAGAGGAGATTCTCAAGGAAGACGGGAAATATTATCCCATGTTTCGCGCAGTGCATGGTGATGCGATGCGTTATACGAAGGCAGAGTACCGCTTTGGAAAGCTGGAGCAGCAGAAATCACCGGAGGTGCTGGCCGAATTTCTGCAAAAAAGATTGACCGTAAACCAACAGATCAAGGCAGGACTTCCGAAGAAGGATGAGGAGCGAATTGCCATGCGGCGCGCAGAGGTGGAGACAGAGATTCGACTTCTTACGGAAGTGCTGCAGCGGATCGAAAACAGAACGGTATAAGAATAGGAGCATGAGAAGCATGAAATGTCAGGAGATTCTGGAAAAAATCGAGGCGCGGTATCCGCGGAACTATGCTTGTGACTGGGACAATGTAGGACTGCTGGCCGGCAGCAGGGAGCGGGAGGTCGATACGGTCTATCTTGCTTTGGATGCCACAGATGAGGTGGTGGACGCGGCTATTGCGAACGGTGCGCAGCTTCTTCTCACCCATCACCCGATGATTTTCGGCGGTATCAAGTCCGTGACGACGGATACCTATGTCGGTAAGCGCCTGATTCGCCTGATTCGAAATGATATTTCCTATTATGCGATGCATACGAATTATGATGTCTGCAAAATGGCGAAGCTGGCGGCAGATATGCTGGAGTTAAAAAATACAGAGGTGCTGGAGGAGATACTGGACGGAGAGGGCATCGGCCGAGTGGGTACGCTGCCCCGAAAAATGACAGTAAGGGAGTGTGCAGCGTTTGTCAAGGAGCGCTTTGGCCTTCCCAATGTCAAGATCTTCGGAGCACCGGAAACAGAGGTCGAACGGGCGGCTATCTGTCCGGGATCCGGGAAAAGCGATGCAAAAAAAGCCCTTTCCATGGGAGCCGAGGTCTATATTACCGGTGACATCGATCATCATACAGGCATTGATATGGCGGACTGCGGCATGGCCATCATCGACGCCGGACATTATGGGCTGGAGCACATCTATATCGGGGATATGGAACGGTTCCTGAAGGAAAGTTTCCCAAAGCTTCATATTTATACAGCGCCGATCAAACAGCCGTTTCTGGTCTTATAGAACCGAAGCACGGAGGTAAAACAAATGAAGATGATAAAGGTCCTGATAGGTGAAAAATCTTATGAATTTCCGGAAGGAACAAGGTTTCAGAAAATTGCAGAAGAAGTGCAGCCGGACTTTCCACATGACATTGTCCTGGTATCTGCCAACGGCCGCCTTCGGGAGCTGAATAAAAAGCTCTATGAGGATGCAAAGCTTACCTTTTATACCACGGCAGACAATATCGGAGCAATGGCCTATCGACGCAGTCTGACCATGCTTTTGATGAAATCCATTTACCGTGTCACAGGTAAGGAGCATACGATACGCGCGCAGGTTCATTATTCCCTGAGTAATGGTTATTATTGCACCGTAGACGGGGATGTTAAGGTCGACGAGAAATTTCTTGCAGCTGTCCGGGAACAAATGGAAAAATATATAAATCGTAAGCTGCCGATTGAAAAGAAGAATGTAAGCACCGACAAGGCACTGGAAATCTTTCATAATCATCGGATGTTTGATAAGGAAAAGCTGTTTCGTTATCGCCGGGCATCCCGCGTCAATATCTACAATATCGGAAAGTTTGAAGATTATTATTATGGCTATATGGTGCCGGATACCGGTTATCTGAAGTACTTTGCGCTATACCCTTACGACGAAGGTTTTGTTTTGCAATTTCCGACCCTGGGAGAGCCGGAAAAAATTCCGCCCTTCCGGCCGCAAAATAAAGTCTTTCAGGTCATGAAGGAATCCGCAAAATGGGGAGAGCTTCTGGGGGTCTCTACCGTCGGGGATCTCAATAATTGCATTGCCCGCGGGGAGCTGCAGCAGCTGATTATGACCCAGGAGGCCCTGCAGGAGCGAAAGCTTGCAGAGATCGCCAGCCGGATTGCCGCAGACCGAAGCCGAAAATTCATCATGATTGCGGGACCCTCCTCCTCGGGAAAGACGACCTTTTCCAAAAGATTATCTATTCAGCTTCTGGCGGCAGGCCTGAAGCCCCATCCCATCTCCGTCGATAATTATTTCGTAGAACGGGAAATGACACCGAAGGATGAAAACGGAAATTACAATTTCGAGTGTCTGGAGGCTATGGATATCGAGCTCTTTAATCAGCAGATGAGTGATCTGCTGGCGGGAAAAACCGTGGAGCTTCCCACCTTCAATTTCAAAACCGGAAAGAAAGAGTACAATGGAGATCTTCTGACCATGGGAGAGGATGATATTCTGGTCATCGAGGGGATTCACTGCCTGAATGATAAATTATCCCACAGTTTGCCCAGAGAGAGCAAATTCAAAATTTATATCAGTGCTCTGACCCAGCTGAATATCGATGAGCATAACCGCATTCCGACGACAGACGGACGATTGCTTCGACGTCTGGTCCGTGACGCCCGCACCAGAGGCTCGGATGCAGCCCGTACCATCGCTATGTGGCCCTCCGTACGCCGGGGAGAGGAGGAAAATATCTTTCCTTATCAGGAGGAAGCAGATGTAGTCTTCAATTCGGCTCTGATCTATGAGTTATCGGTTCTGAAGCAATATGCAGAGCCCCTGCTTTTCGGAATTGATCGAAACGTACCGGAATATCAGGAGGCCAAGCGTCTGCTGAAGTTCCTCGATTACTTCCTCGGCGTAGACAGCACAAATATCCCGGACAATTCCCTGGTGCGGGAATTCATCGGAGGCGGATGCTTCCGACTCTAGGTCTTGGAATGAACAGCTGAAAACTCCCTGCGGATTTCCGGAAAATTTTCCACGTCGGGCACAAATAGGCCCTCCTAAGGAAAACTTTTCCGGAAATCCGCTATTTACGTTTTGACCCTGTTAGCATTTTTGTAGTGCTACGTTTGGCATCTCGTGGGTTGCGACGACAACTAGGAAGGGGCGAAAAAAGCTTTCCTAAGGAGGGCCTATTTGTGCCCGACGTGGAAAATTTTTTCGCCCCTTCCGTCCGCCTTGTCCGTTTTATCCGCATCGATCGTCCCCGTTTCGTAGCAATCCACAAAAATCCCCATCCCTTTTTGGTGATTCCACCGATTGACACCCCCATCATGTTCATGCTACTATACTGATGTCTTGTGAATACGTATTCACACGCATAAATACAGAATTCTTTATGCCCACCTACAGAACAAAGTGACAGTATACAGGAGCAAAATAACATGATCACGATGACCGAAATCGCTCGCTTGACCGGCGTCTCACAGCCCACGGTTTCCCGGGTATTAAATGGAAATACCTCCGTCAATCCGGAGGTAAGAGAAAGAGTCCTTGCCTGTGCAAGGGAGCATAACTTTCAGCCCAACGCCATGGCTAGAGGGCTGGTGGGAAGCGGTACAAAGCTGATCGGTGTCGTATTGACGGATATCTCCAACTCCTTTTTTGCAGACTTGGAGAAATATATGGAGGAGGCTGCAAGGGAAAAGGGCTACAGTCTGATCCTTTTTAATTCCGATTACGACCGGGAAAAAGAGAAGCATTGTCTGGATGTTATGCGACGTTACAGGGTCGACGGCCTGATCATTGTTCCGGTTCGCGAATCCGATCCTACATTTTATAAAAATATCGAGGAGCTTGGTATCCCGACGGTATCGATTACCAGAAAGACCTCTGCGCTTGATTGTGTCTATATCGAGCACAGAGAGGCAGGAGCGCAGGTGGCAGATCATCTTTGCAGCATCGGCTGTACATCCTTCCTCTTTGCCGGAACTGCCGCGGATCCAAAGTATCAGGGATTTTTTGAACAGATGAAGAAACGGATGCCGGATTTTGAACAGAAGCTGACCTTTATAGAAACAAAGGACTCCGGAAGGATTGAGAAAATCCTTCGGGAGCATTTCAGGAAATTTCCCGGAAAGACAGGTATCTTTGCCTACAATGACCGCCGTGCGATTCAGCTTCACGGACTGCTTCAAAAGCTTGGTATAGAGATGCCCACGCAGGCCGCTCTTGTAGGCTTTGATAATACCTATACCTGTGAATTCCTTTATCCGGCCTTATCGAGTGTCTCGCAGCCAAATCGGGAGATGGCGGCAGAGGCAGTGAAGACCCTGATAGAAAAAATCGAACATCCGGAAGAAAAAGCCCCCCTCGATCATCCGATGCGGGCGAAACTCATCATCCGTGACAGCTCAAAAAAGGAGAGAACATCATGAATGCACTGCATCGTACCTGGGAAAAATTGATTTCTCAGACCTTAAAGGAGGAGCAAGGCCTGAAGCAGCGCTGGCGGCCTGCTTTTCACATCGCACCGCCTGTGGGCTGGCTGAATGACCCGAATGGGCTTTGCCAGTACCACGGTGTTTACCATGCGTTTTATCAATATTCGCCCTTTGACGAAAAGGGTGGCTTAAAATTCTGGGCTCATTGCACCAGCCGGGATCTTTTACATTGGAAGCTGGAGAATGTGCCGCTGTCCCCGGATCAGCCCTATGATTGTCACGGTGTATACTCCGGATCGGCCGTCATTGAGGAGGATCACATGTACCTATATTATACGGGAAATGTGAAAGAGATGGGAGATTATGACTATATCAATCAGGGACGCCAGTCAAATACGGTTCGTGTGACAAGCCGGGATGGGTTCCGTTTTGAAAAAAAAGAGCTGCTTTTGACGAATGAGGATTATCCCATGGATCTCACCTGTCATGTACGGGATCCAAAGGTCTGGAAGAAGAACGGGCGCTGGTATATGGTACAGGGTGCCCGCACCAAAGAGGATCAGGGCGTCGTGCTTCTCTTTACATCCGGTGACGGTGTCAAATGGTTCTGCACACACCGCTTGAAATCACCGAAGCCCTTCGGTTTCATGTGGGAATGTCCGGATCTTTATGAACTGGATGGTTACACCGTCTTAAGCATTTCGCCCCAGGGCGTAGAGGCGGATGGCCTTCACTGGAATAATGTCTACCAGAGTGTGACCACCTTCCTGGATGGGGATTTCCGTACGGCATCGGTAAATGATACTTTTCGGGAGCTGGACGGCGGCTTTGATTTTTATGCGCCCCAGACCTTTGAGACCGAGGATGGCCGCCGCATAGAAATTGCCTGGATGGGAATGGCGGACGTGGATGATTTTTATACAAGTCCTACGACGGAGGATGGCTGGCAGCATGTATTGACCCTACCTCGGGAGCTTTCCGTAAAGGACGGTATCCTGTGTCAGAATCCGATTCGGGAACTGGACAGCTATTGGACGAAGGAAGAAGCTTTTCAAAAGGAATTTGCAGGTTCACTCAGCCAGGCTTTTGAAATCGAACTTCCGGATCTGGATACGCTGGAAACAAATGTAAAAATCACGCTGGCTGAACATCTATGGCTGACTTATGACAAGGAAGAGCAAATTTTCCGTATGGAATTTCAGGACAGCCGTCTAGGCTCCGGCCGTACCATGCGGGGACGCGAAATCGCAAAGCTGACCGATATGCGAGTGATTGTCGACGCTTCCTGTGTGGAAGTCTTCTTAAACGGCGGTAAAGATGTATTTTCCACCCGGTTCTATCCGGACGGGGAAAAGATAGAGGTAACGGTGAGCGCCCCGGGAGCAAACGGGCGTCTTCGCAAGTAAACAAAAATAAAAGGGGAGGTAATCATGGATTACAGAAAAACAGCAGAAGCGATCTATGAGAAAGTAGGAAAAAGAGACAATCTGGTGTCTGTGGCGCATTGCTCCACGAGACTGCGCCTGGTACTGGCGGATGACAAGAAATGCGACGCGAAAGCAGTCGAGGATATCGACGGCGTCAAGGGTGTCTTTAGCGCAGCCGGACAGCTGCAGGTTATCTTAGGAACCGGTGTGGTCAATAAGGTTTATGATGAATTTCTGGCTATTTCCGGCATGAGTGGTGTCAGCAAGGAGGAGGCCAAGGAAGCGGCAGCCCAGAAACAGCCCTTCTATAAGCAGGCCATCAAGACCCTGGGTGATATTTTCGTGCCGATTATTCCCGCCATTGTGGCCAGCGGTTTTCTGATGGGCATTATGGAAGCTCTGAACTTTATGGTCAATAACGGCTTCCTGAATCTCGATACCTCAGGCTCTTTGTTTGTTTTGGCAAATCTTTTTGCAAATACGGCTTACACCTTCCTGCCGATTCTTATTGCCTTCAGTGCAGCAAAGGTTTTCGGCGGCAACCCCTATCTGGGCGCGGTTATCGGTATGATGATGATTCATCCGAACCTGCAAAATGCCTGGACCGTGGCGACAGAGGGCGTCAAGCAGACGCTGCCGGTATGGTTTGGCCTTTATAAAGTAGACCTCGTCGGCTATCAGGGGCATGTCATCCCGGTCATCATTGCTGTATATGTGATGTGCCAGATCGAAAAGCGACTGCATAAGGTGGTTCCGGCAATGTTTGATTTGTTCGTAACACCGCTTGTCAGTGTCTTTGTTACCGGTTATCTGACCTTCTCCATCATCGGCCCCATCTTTGTAACCGTTGAGAACGGTATCTTAAATGGTGTACAGCAGCTGATCACGCTGCCCTTCGGTGTCGGCAGCTTCATCATGGGTGGTCTGTATTCTACTACGGTCGTGGCCGGTGTACATCATATGTATACCTTAATTGACGTAGGACAGCTGGGACTCTATGGCAAGACCTATTGGCTTCCGCTGGCATCCGCTGCCAATATTTCCCAGGGAGCAGCAGCCTTGGCAGTAGCTTTGAAGACAAAGAACGGAAAGACAAAGTCCATGGCAGTTCCCTCCGCGATGTCCTGCTTCATGGGTATCACAGAGCCGGCTATCTTCGGCGTGAATTTACGATTCTTTAAGCCCTTTATCTGCGGTGCCGCAGGCGGCGCCTGCGGAGCTCTCTATGCCTCCATCGTTGGCCTGGGTGCTACCGGAACCGGTGTAACCGGTATCTTCGGCCTGCTGCTTTGCCTGAATGATCCGCTGAATTATATCATCATGTTCCTGATTTCCGCAGCAGTGGCCTTTGCTCTGACCTGGATGTTCGGATACAAGGATCCCGTAGAGACAAAGAAGGCTAAGGAGGAAGCAACACCGACTGCAAAGGAAAGCGCAGAGGAGCATAAGGATCCCAAAGGCGGCACTGTTTACGCACCGGTGTCCGGTGAGGCTATTTTCTATACCGAGATCGCCGATCCGACCTTTGCTTCGGGTGTCCTCGGCAAGGGCGCAGGCATTCGCCCGGAGAAGGGTGAAGTGGTGGCTCCCTTCGACGGAACCGTTACGATGGTTTTTGATACGAAGCATGCCATCGGTCTGGAAAGCGAGGATGGTACCGAGCTTTTGATTCATGTGGGTATCAATACCGTGGAATTAAAGGGAAAATATTTTGAAGCCTGCTGCGAGGGCGGCCGAAAGGTAAAGAAGGGCGACAAGCTTCTTACTTTCGATATCAATGCCCTGCAGGCAGAAGGATATGATACGACGGTAGCGGTTCTTGCCTCTGCTCCTGATAAAGTAGAGAACCTAACCCTGGGTCATGTGGAAGCAGGAGAAAAACTGTTTGAGACCGGCGAAGAAAAATAAAAATACTTCCATAAAGAGAAGAATCCTGCTAAGTAGGATTCTTCTCTTTCGTTTATCTTGACTGGGCAGTCAGCTCCTTTAGTTCTTGAAACAGCTCCAGATCTTCCCGGCTGATTTTTAGGTTGGAGCGATAAATTTTGCCGTCCGGTTCGGTTACGGTAAATTCCAAAACGGTGTTTTCGCGGATTCCGTCCTGCATCACGGAATTTAAGAACAGTGGAAACTTGGGATGTGCGGATCGAAACCGGTCCCAGGCGGATTTCATTTTTAAAAGCTGCATCGGATTCATAGATAAAATCTCCCTTGCGTGATTGATATAGTTGAAATCATAACAGAATTTCCCTTTTTCGGCAAGGAGCAAGCTTCTCGACACTGAAAAAGAGAAGGGAGTTTAGTGTCGAAAGCGAAAAAACGTATCGGTAATCCGAAGAGGGAACGTCGACAAAGTAAATATTTGTGTCAAAATAAAGCAGATAATGCCGAAAAAACAGACGCATTCACAAAAGAAATCAGAAAAAGGGTATTCTAACTTCAGCAGGAGGTAAGGAACATGAAATATATTGTATTGATGTCACACGGACATCTGGCTTCAGGAATGAAAAATACAGTGGAGCTGATTACCGGAAGCAATGATTGTCTGATTTCGTATGATGCCTATGTAGATGGAAACGGCGATATTCATACATTCTTTGATACGTTTCTCAAGGAACATTCAAAGGATGAAGTGATCGCAGTGACCGATGTACTCGGAGGGAGCGTCAACAACGACGCCTTGACATACAATCATCTGCCGCAGGTTCATGTGGTGACAGGAATGAACGCACCGATGGTTTTGAATCTGGTCCTGAAGATAGAGCAGGATACAGAAAGGATGATTCAGGAAAGTATCCGCGAGAGCCTCGAGCTGATTACCTGCTGTGCCAAAGAAAACGTCGAGGAAGACGAAGATTTTTAGGGAGGAATGTGTATGATTCAGTTATTGAGAGTCGACCATCGTCTGCTTCATGGACAGGTTGTATTTTCCTGGTGTTCCCAGCTGAACCCCAACTGCATCCTGATTGCCAATGACGCAGTCGTCAATGACGAGGTTCGAAAAGCAGCATTGAAGCTTGGAAAACCCAGCAACGCAAAGTTGGTTATCAAAAGCATCGAAGATTCGATTCAGGCGATTAATGCAGGAAAAACGGACAAATATTCTTTGATGATTGTGACAGGCAATGTTTCGGATGCCGTGAAGCTTGCAAACTCCTGCGAGCAGATCAAAAATATCAACCTGGGCGGAACAAAGGCTACATCGGAGACACATCCGCTCTCAAACATGGTTCATGTCACAGAGGAAGAAGAAAAACTTCTGAAAAAAGCTGTCACAGACGGAATTGAGGTATTTATTCAGGCAGTACCCAGTGACACAAAGAAAATTTTCAGGTAAAATAGGGAGGAAAAACTTATGATGCAGGCTATTTTTATCGGTATCGTGGCATTCATCGGCTTCCTGGAGTGCGGTGTAGGAAATTCCATGATACAACGACCGATTGTAATGGGACCTTTGGTAGGTCTGGTATTGGGAGATGTGCAGACAGGCCTGGCTGTAGGAGCCACGCTGGAGCTTGCTTTTATGGGAAATGTCACAATTGGTGCGGCCCTGCCGCCGGAGATTACAGCCGGAGGAATCTTGGGAACTGCGCTGGCCATCAGCTCCAACGGCGGAACTGAGGCGGCTCTGGCTCTGGCCATTCCGATTGCAACCGTAGCACTTCTTTTGAAAAATACCTATTATCTGGTCGTCAGAGCATGGTTTCTTCACAAATCTGATGAATATGCAGCAAAGGGAGACGCAAATGGCGTAGACAGAATGCATCTTCTGAGTTTCCTTTCCTATGCCCTGGTAATGGCTATTGTAATGGCTGTTTGTTACAGCTTCGGTGCACCGGCAGTAGAAAAATTTCTGACCGTGATTCCGCAATTTGTCAAAGACGGCATCAGCGTAGCAGCAGGTATCCTTCCGGCTCTGGGCTTTGCGCTTCTGGCAAGTATGCTTCTGACCCCGAAGGTTGCACCGTTCTTTATGCTTGGTTTTATCCTTTCC
Organism: Alistipes onderdonkii; assembly: GCA_963621925.1. GTDB lineage: Bacteria > Bacillota > Clostridia > Lachnospirales > Lachnospiraceae > Laedolimicola. The sequence continues at coordinate 12,778 of CAVFGF010000045.1, forward strand.
GCATATCTTAGTATGCCGGTTCTGGGAATTGCCATGCTTGGAATCATTATTGTAGCATTGATGCTGACACAGGACACCCCGAAGGCTGTACAGACAGAGGCAGAAGGAGGAGACGACGATGACTTCTAATGAGAATGCAAAGAAACTGACAAAAAAAGATATCAATAAAATGTTCTGGCGCTCCTTTACGGTTAATGCATCCTTCAACTATGAGAGACAGATGAGCCAGGGCTGCCAGTATTCCCTTTCTCCGATTTTGAGAAAGCTGTATCCAGACAAAGAGGAGCTGGCAGAGGCATTAAAAAGACATGCGGAGTTCTTTAACTCAACCCCGATGGTCAATCCCTTTATCTTCGGTATTGCAGCGGCCATGGAGGAAGAAAATGCTAACTCTGAAGATTTCGACGCTAATTCCATTAACTCCGTAAAGGCAAGCCTGATGGGTCCCTTAGCAGGTATCGGAGATTCCGTTTTCTGGGGGACTTTAAGACCATTAGCGGGCGGTATCGCGTGCTCCCTGGCACTGGCAGGCAACCTGTTTGCACCGATTCTGTTTCTGCTGCTTTTCAATATTCCGAACGTGCTGGTACGTTATTTCGGGGCGCATCTCGGATACAATTCCGGTATGAAAGCCCTGAATCAATTTGAAAAAATGGGTATTACGGATAAAATTTTTCGCGGTGCGGCTATCCTGGGATTGATGGTCATTGGCGGCATGGTAGCTTCCATGGTATCCGTAAATCTTGGAATTAATATCGGAAGCGGAGATTCGGCTATCGCTCTGAATGACGTATTGAATGGCATTATGCCGAAGATGCTTCCCCTTCTTACAACCTTCGGAATCTACAAACTGATCAGAAAGGGCGTAAAGGTCAATGCCATTTTGCTTGGCATCATTGTTTTAAGCATTCTTGGAACTTTAGTGGGTATTTTTTAAAACTGGAGGATATGAAAAATGTCTTTGCTGGCAGATTTTTTACAGAAAATGAAAGAAAAGGACGTGGTGCTTCATTATATTCAGGTGTGGCATGGGGACGAGCTTTTGGATGAATACAGCCGCCTGGAACAAAAGACAAGGCTGAATGTCTATTCCGTAGCCAAGAGCGTGACGTCGCTTGGTATGGGAATTGCGATGCAGGAAAGATTACTGACAGCAGAGGATAAGCTTCTCGATTTTTTCCCGGAGTATCGGTATCAGGATATTCATCCGAATATTAAAAAAATCACAGTTCATGATCTTTTGACCATGAACTGTGGTCTTTCCGGCAAGCTCTTTTTTTCAGATGATCCGAAGCGTTATCAGGAGCACGATTGGGTTGATTATTTCTTTCACAATGATTTTGGATTTGAGCCGGGTACGCATTTTGAATATTGTAATTTTAATACCTATATGCTCAGCTGCATAATAGAAAAGCTTACCGGGCAGACTCTTCTGGAATATATGAAGCCTCGTTTTTTTGAGCCACTTGGAATCGGAAATGCAGACTGGCTGACCTGTCCGATGGGACATTCAGCCGCAGCCAACGGATTGATGCTGACGATCGATGAGATGTCCGCTATAGGAAGACTTCTCCTGCAAAAAGGCAAATGGCAGGGAACACAGCTGGTGCCGGAATGGTATATAGGGGAGGCTACCAAAAACCAGATCAAAAAGGATGTTCCCAAATGTGGATATGGCTATCAATTCTGGATCAATCCGGACTATGAATCTTACCGGGCAGACGGAAAATACGGTCAATATATCGTAGTAGTACCGGATCGGGAGCTGGTGGTAACCTTACAGGCACTGGATTCAAAGAAATTTTTCCAGGATGTATGGGAGCAGCTGGTAGTTCCCTACAAAGAGCAGCTCAGATAAAAACAGGTGATCATAACGGGAGAAACAGCTATGGGATACATGAATACCAGGCAGGAGATATTGGATTATATCGCACAGGAGACGGAAAAACTTCAGCCGGGACATTACGATGCGCTTACAGCGGCAGCAGTCTGCGAGAGACTGAATGTAAGCAGAAATCTGGCCAGTCAGTATCTAAACGAAGGCTTCAAGGAAGGTATTCTTCTGAAAGTGAGCACCCGTCCGGTATATTTTCTGGATAGGAAGCTTCTCCTGGAGTGCTGCACTCTCACCGAGATCAATGACGAATTTTGTGATTTGGATGAACTAACAGAATTTATCAAAAAGCATCTGAACAAGAAACAGAATTTTGAACAGGCAGTCGGCTGCAGGCTTTCTCTGAAATCAGCTGTAGAAAAATGCAGAGTGGCCGTGGATTATCCCCCGGCCGGATTGCCGCTTTATATTGAGGGAGCCAGAGGAACAGGGAAGAGTTTTCTTGCCTGGCTTTCTTATTGTTATGCGAAGGATACGGAGATTGTACCGGAAGAATCAAAGTATCTTGTGATAGATGCAAAGACGCTGAATGCACAGAAGCTTCTGACGGAACGTATCAGGGAAGAATTGGAAAAGAAGCTTCGTAAGATCGGAAAGGGCGATTTTGTTATTTTCGAAGATTACGATGAGCTTCCGGAAGAGCTTCAGCTCTATATTCTGCATTTCATAGAGGAACGTCAGACCGCAGAGAAGCAAAGTCTTGGACGTTATGTGCTTACCCTGAAAAATGGGGACTGTTATGAAGAATATCGCAAGAAGCTGACCTTCATCCGTGTAACCCTGCCGGAACTTTCAGAGCGTTCTCAGGTGGAAAAGGAGATGCTGCTTTCTCATTTTCTGAAGAAAGAAGAGCAGAGGCTCGGAAAACAGATTCGGATTAGCGAGCGGGCTTATCGAACCTTAAGCCAGCATCTGTTTACAGAAAATATAGGAGAACTGGAGCATTGCATAAAGCAGCTCTGTGCAAAAGCCTTTTCCGTCCGACGCAGTCAGAAGGAAATCCGGATTGACCTGCTGATGCTTCCAAAAGAATTATTGCTCGGTATTCAGATGGAATTTCAGAGGCAGCTGGGGGAAGAAAAGCAGGCTGCATTGACAATTTTGTTGAACCATATCCGGGATGCGCACAATGCATTGCCCATTCAGGCCTTTATCATCTGTCATGGTTACGCCACGGCCAGCAGTATTGCAGATGTTTGCAATAAATTGATGAAAAAACATGTGTTTCATGCCATTGATATGCCATATGATATGTCGGTAACCGAGGTGGGCAAGCAACTTCGGAATATTTTGTATTACAATGAAAATCGGGATGTACTGATGCTGGTGGATCTGGGGTCTCTGGAGAATATCGAAGAGGTCATTGGTGACGTTTCCAATATCAATTTCGGGATCATCAATAATGTATCGACGAATCTGGCACTGGAAATCGGTTTTGCGGTCAGCAGAGGAGAACCAATGGCAGATATTCTTAAAGAGGCCCGAGAGAATGTAAAAACCAGTTATAAATTGATGGAACGGGCCCACAAAGAGGACGTCATCATGTTTGTCAGTGAAAGTGGCAGCGATGTAGCAGCTCGAGTAGGCGAGTTGTTCATGGACAGTCTGCCGAAGAATCTGGAACTGACTGTCAAATGTTATGATTACGATACGTTTACGGAACTTGGACGCACGGGTGAATTGGATAAATACAATGTACTTTTTGTGGCAACCACAACAGTGCCGGTACAAACTGAAAAGTTTCCGGTCATTTCACTGGAGGAGATCATCACCTTCAACAGCTTTCCACGTCTGCGGGAATGCTTTAACGGCTACCTTTCGTCGGAAGAGTTTGAGCAGTTTAGAAAGAATCTGCTAAATGTATTTTCCCTGCAGAATGTAGTGGAAGCGCTGACGATTCTGAATGCCGGAAAGGTTCTGAGTCAGGTCGATGCCATGTTGGAAGAGCTGCAGGTTCTGATGAAACGGAAATTTTTGGAAAAAACAATTGTGGGACTAAATATTCATATCAGTTGTTTGATAGAGCGTCTGGTAAAGAAGGAAGCAATTACCACGCATCTGAATCTGGAGCATTTTAAGGAGGAGCACGGAGATTTCGTGCGCATGGTGGAAAAGAGCTTTGAAAATATAGCCAGACAGTACAATATCCGGCTGGTAATGAGTGAGATTGCATATATTTACGATTATATTCATTTCGAAGACGGAACTTCGATGCCGAAAAAAGAAGAGGATTTTTAGGGAGAGAGGATATGATTTATACAGTGACATTTAACCCGGCTTGGGATTATGTAGTATTTCTGGAAAATCTGATTCCGGGCGAAATCAACCGGGCAAAGCATGAGACGATTGTCTTTGGGGGAAAGGGCATCAATGTTTCCGGAATTTTAAAAGAGCTGGGTGTAAAAAGCACGGCAATGGGATTTGTGGCCGGTTTTACCGGGGAGGCTCTGGAGGCCGGTCTGCAGGCTTTGGGCATCCATACGGATTTTATTCATCTGCCGGAGGGAAATACCCGTATCAATGTGAAGATCAAGCACGGAACAGAAACGGAGCTCAACGGACAGGGGCCGGTGATAACCCCAAAAGCACTAAAGGAGCTCTACGCAAAGCTGGATCGCCTGGAACAGGGCGATACCCTTGTTCTGGCCGGAAGTATTCCGGACACATTGCCTGCAGATACCTATGAGAGAATTCTCGAACGGCTTCAGGGAAAAGGCGTGCGAACGGTGGTCGATGCCAGCGACGAATTACTCTTGAATGTAGTAAAATATCATCCTTTTTTGATCAAGCCAAATCACCTGGAACTGGGCGAAATGTTCCATACACAATGCATGACAGGCGAAGAGATTGCGCATTATGCGGGAGAGCTTCAGAAACTAGGGGCGGAAAATGTGCTGGTTTCCATGGCGGGAGACGGAGCTATCCTTCTGACTGCCTCCGGAGAACAGTACCGGATTGCGTCGCCCGGAGGAGTGGTAGTTAATTCTGTGGGTGCAGGCGATTCGATGGTGGCCGGTTTTCTGGCAGGCTATGACAAAAACAAAGACTATCTGGAGGCCTTAAAACTTGGTACAGCAGCAGGCAGTGCCACGGCCTTCACAGAAGGATTGGCTGACGAAGAGAGCATCCGACGGCTTTATGAGACTTTAAAGATTTCTTAATAATCCGCTGCACAATTGACAGCCTCCTCATAAAAATGGTAATCTAAGGAAAAAGATATTTTCGGATAATAAAAATATCAGAACAATGAGGTGGTTGTCATGTGGACAAGAAAAGAACTAAAAACAAATGCCAAAGCGGTATTGAAGGCGAACTATTGGAAGATGGTGCTGGTGGGCTTTATTCTGACCCTGCTGACCGGGGGCGGCGGCTACTCCGTCGGTACCAAGCTCAATAATGTCGAATTTAAGGATCAGATTGCCGGCCTTGGCCAGGATATGCTGGCAGCGCTTGTGGTAATTGTTGTAGGAATTGTTGCCGTATCCTTTGTCGTAGACCTGGTACTTACGATTTTTGTCTGGAATCCGCTGGAGGTAGGCTGTGAAAGATTCTGTCTGCTTTGCAAGACGGAGAATCCTAGCCTCAAGGAGCTTTTTTATGCCTTCAAAAACGGATACGGGCATGTAGGCTTTGTCATGTTCTGCCGTACCTTGTTTCAGATCCTGTGGACGCTTCTTCTGGTAATTCCGGGCATCGTCAAATATTATGAATATCTGATGATTCCGTATCTCCTCGCAGAAGATCCGACGATGGATCGCAAGGAAGCCTTTGAAAGAAGCAAAGCAATGATGCTGGGAAACAAATGGAAGGCCTTTGTACTGGATCTTTCCTTTCTTGGCTGGCTGATTCTCGGAGGCCTGACCTTTGGTATTCTGGATCTTTTCTACGTACATCCTTATCTCTATCTGACCCACGCGGAGCTTTATCATACGCTGAAGAGCGGGGAGCTCATTGTAGAATAGTAACTATTCAGAACCAGCCCGAAGCACTTGCTGCTGAGGTTCTACACTTCGTTTCGGTCCGAGCTGAACAGACATCCACCGGATGTCTAGCTCCG
>CAVFGF010000046.1:0-18503 GCA_963621925.1 Alistipes onderdonkii
GTCATGCAGGCTTGGACGGTTTCCGCACCGGGCACCCTAACGTTTTCGCCGGCATGTAACTCCCACACGGCACGTCATAATCGAGTGTGCCGAAAGCAGCGGACACCTGAACGGAAGTGTACAGATGTCGAATGAACAAAAACTGCCTTTGGAGGCTGTAAGCGACATCAACAAATTCGCAATGGAAGTGCCGTTCCGTGTGCAGGCAACTGCGGGAGCCCCGCCCCGGGACGCTTCGTATCCACTGCGCAGGCGGGAAGTTTGTATTTCATTACACTATAAGAGGGAGATTGTATCATGGAGAAACGTGAAAAATTCTCATCCCGGCTGGGCTTCATTCTGATCTCAGCCGGCTGCGCCATTGGCCTCGGCAACGTATGGCGCTTTCCTTATATCACCGGCAAATACGGCGGAGCAGCCTTCGTCCTGATCTATCTGGTCTTTCTGGTCATCCTGGGTATGCCCATCATGGCAATGGAATTCGCCGTAGGCCGCGCCAGCCGCAAGTCCGCCGCCCGAAGCTTCCATGTCTTGGAGCCCAAGGGCACCAAATGGCATATCGAGGGCTATATCGCGATGGCCGGCAACTATCTTTTGATGATGTTCTATACCACCGTCGGCGGCTGGATGATTTCCTATATCTTCCAGATGGCCTCCGGAGCCTTCGAAGGCCTTACCCCCGATGAGGTTGGCGGCGTCTTCAATGCGATGCTGGCATCCCCCGGATCCATGACCTTCTGGATGATCCTGACCGTCCTTCTGGCCTTCGGCATCTGCAGTCTGGGTCTCCAGAATGGTGTCGAGCGCATCACGAAGGTCATGATGTCCTGTTTGCTCCTGATCCTGGTAGTTCTCTGTATCCGCAGCGTCACCCTACCGGGAGCCGGTGCCGGCCTGACCTTCTATCTGGTTCCGGATTTTGGTAAAATCGTCGAAAACGGCGTCGGGGAAGTCATCTTTGCTGCCATGGGGCAGTCCTTCTTTACCCTGAGCCTCGGCATCGGTGCCATGGCTATCTTCGGCAGCTATATCGACCGTGACCGTACACTGATGGGAGAATCTGTAAATATCTGTATCTTGGATACGGTCGTTGCCCTGATGGCCGGTCTCGTCATCTTCCCGGCCTGCTTTGCCTTCGGTGTAGACCCCGGCGAGGGACCGGGTCTCGTCTTCGTCACCCTGCCGAATATCTTCAATCAGATGGCCGGCGGCCGGATCTGGGGCAGCCTTTTCTTCGTCTTTATGAGCTTTGCGGCCCTCTCCACCATCATTGCCGTCTTTGAAAATATCATCAGCTTCGGCATCGACCTCTGGGGCTGGAGCCGGAAGAAATCCGTCCTGGTCAATCTGGTCTTGATCCTGATTCTGTCCCTGCCCTGTGTGCTGGGTTTCAATCTCTGGAGCGGCATTACACCTCTCGGCGCCGGCAGCACGATCCAGGATCTGGAGGACTTCCTGGTCTCCAACAACCTGCTGCCCCTTGGAAGCCTGGTTTATCTTCTCTTTTGTACCAGCCGCTACGGCTGGGGCTGGGAGAATTTCATCGCGGAGGCGGATGCCGGCAAGGGCATCAAGTTCCCGAAATGGGCCAGAGTATATGTCAGCTATATCCTGCCCCTGATCGTCCTTTTCATCTTCGTGATGGGCTATTGGCAGAAATTCGCAGCATAAAGATAAATTTTTGTATACAAAACCCGGCAGGCTTTTCGCCTGCCGGGTTTTTCTATTATCTTATGCTTCTTTCTTTTCCTCGTGATACTCCTTCTCGGTATTCACGCTCCAGATATTCTTCTTATCTTTTTTGCCGCTTAAGATATTGTCCACGGTCTCAAAGGAGGTAGCCATGGAGTGGTCCATGTTGTTGTAGCGGTGCTGTCCGTTACGGCCGACGCAGTACAGATTCTCGAAGGTATCGAGGTATCCGATCAGGTCGTCCATATGGTCATAGGTATCGAAGTAGGCCGGATATGCCTTCTTGACCCGCTCTCTGTGGGAATCCAGGACATCCTTCTCGCCGGAGATAATTCCCATCTGTGTAAGTTCCTTGATACCGAAGGCCACCCATTCCTCCTCGCTCATATTCCAGTACTGGTCGCCCTCGCTGCAGAAATACTCGAGACCGATCCATACCTTATGATCCGGGTCGGATACCAGGTACGGAGACCAGTTGTTGAAGACCTGGATACGGCCCAGCTTTACGCCGACATCCTGAACATAGATCCAGCAGTCCGGAACGATATTGTTCAGGGTCAGAAGCTTGGTCTCGTTTTTGATATTCAGCTTATCTACCAGGAGGCCTACGGTCACGAAATCACGGTAGGGCAGGCCTGCTGCAATTTTGCTCATCTCCTCAGGCACATCGTTCATGCCGCCTACCAGATCCTTGACCGGCATCGAGGAAATGAAGACATCGCCTTCGATGGTATGCTCCTCACCGTTTTCTACATAGGAGAGGCTCGTTACCCGTCCGTCCGCAGTATGAAGCTTCGTCACCTTGCAGCCTTTGCGGATCTCACCGCCCATCTTCTCGACCTCGGCCGCCGCTGTCTCCCAGAGCTGACCCGGACCGAACTTCGGATAGTTGAATTCCTCGATGAGGGAGGTCTGAACCTGATGCTTGTCCTGCTTCTTCGGCGCCAGCTTCTGGAGATTATCCTTTAGGATACCCATGATCGAGAGACCCTTGGTACGCTGCGCGCCCCAGGAGGCATCGATCTCGCTGGGATGCCGGCCCCAGAGCTTCTCGGTATAGCCTTCGAAGAACATGGAGTAGAGCTTCTTGCCGAAGCAATTGATATAGAAGTTCTCCAGAGAATCCTCCGGCTTCTTGGCTACTGCCGCCTTCAAGTAGCTGAAGCCTGCCGTCATCGTTGTGGCGAAGCCCATGTTTTTGATGGTGGTGGCATTGAGCTTTACCGGATAGTCATAAAATTTCTTTCCATAATAGATCCGGGATACCCGGTTTCTCGTCAGCATGACCCGATCCTCTTTCTCCGGATCCGGACCGCCCGGAGCCAGGGGTACCTCGCGTCCCAGTACCTTGTCATCATAGGACGGTGCGCCCTGCAGGGGCATAATCTCCTCCCACCAGGCCGTTACACGGTCATCCTTGGAGAAGAAACGGTGGCCGCCGATATCCATGCGGTTGCCATTGTAGCGAACGGTACGGGAGATGCCGCCGATCTCCTGACTCTCCTCGAGAATCAATACCTCGTACTCCTTTGATTTCTTTAATAATTCATATGCCGCCGTTACTCCCGCCGGGCCGGCACCGATAATCACTGCTTTCTTCATTTGAAGCTCCTTTGTCGAATTATACATAGTTACTGTTTATTGTACACGATCTCTGCCGTTCCGTCAATTCTGTGAAGAAAGGATGAAAGCTTTGTTTTTTTTCTTAAAATATTATGAACTCGATTGAACCCCAAATTTCTTTGTGCTATACTCCCATTCAGTAATAGAAATCCCCTGCCGACGGCAGGCTTTGCTTGAATGTTAAGGAGGTTATCCGCTTGAAAGCTTTCTTCCAAAAATACAGACACGGCTGGGTTTTGCTTTATGCTTTTATCTACCTGCCCTGGTTTCTATGGCTGGAAAGCCTTGCTAATCAGCCCTATCATGTCATTCATGTATGGCTGGATGATAAAATTCCCTTTGTGGAATATTTCATCGTGCCCTATCTTTTGTGGTTTGTATACGTCGGTGCCGTATTTTTTTATCTCTTTCTGAAGGGAACGAAAAAGGAGTTTTATCGCTATTGCTGCTTTCTGTTTTCCGGAATGACGCTGTTTTTGATTATTTCGACGGTTTACCCAAACGGGCATCTTTTACGGCCCACAAGCTTCCCGCGGCACAATCTTTTTACTCTGGCTGTGCAGCTTTTGTATCAGGCGGATACGCCGACGAATATTTTTCCGAGTATCCATGTATACAATTCCATCGCTGCTCACCGTGCTGTTATGAACAATCCGAAGCTTTCCGGAAATCGGCTGATACGCGTCGGCTCCTTCATCCTGATGGTTTCCATCATCCTGGCGACGATGTTCTTAAAGCAGCATTCCGCCCTGGATGTGATGTGCGGCATCGTCCTCGGCATCCTGACGGATCAGGTCGTATACCGGATGGAGTTTACCTTCTCGAGAGAACATGTTTCCAAGCGAAAAAGAGAAACGGTTGCCTAAAGGAAAAAGGAATCCTGCAGATGCAGGATTCCTTTTTTATTACTCTAACTAAGTTAGGGAAACGCTGATTAAAGCGTTTCCTTAGTTAAATCCGACAAACTTGTTGGCGATCTTGTAGGCCACCTCGGAGATCTTCCGGCCGGTTCGGCCGGGCAGATTCATGGTGCGACCAAGGACTCCCCATTTCAGCTCATAGTAGGTCTTCGGATCCTTCTTTTTCAGGTATTTCCAGAGTTCATACTTCTTCTCCAGATTTTCCTCCGTGCCGGATCGAATGGCGATGATGGAGGATACTACCATGATGATCTCCAGATAATTCTTCATATAATGGCGCAGCTTCCGGTTCGGAATCTGGCGCACATCCGAGAGCTTGTAATCGTCGATCATAAGGCGATTGACCTTCAGCTGCTGATCGATGCGGCCAATCATGACGCTTTCATTGACCGACTGGTCGGTGCGGCCGATATAGTAGCGATAAAAGTTTACATTCAGATAATACAGATACTTGACATGGGGCAGCGGATGATAGACGAAGATGTTATCCACATAAAAGGTATGCTTCGGCAGCTCCAGTTCACATTCCCGCAAAAGCTTCGTACGGTAAATGACCGAATGCATCAGGATATACTGGCCCTTGTGTAGGAATTTTACATCACTCCAGGTAAAGACCTGATCCTGCGGGAAGGCGGAGCGGTAGCTCATGACCTTCTTGTGCTTTGCCCCCTCTTTTTCGTAGACAAAATTGCTGATAAGCATATCCACCATGGGATTGGCGCCTGCCAGCTTCTCCAGGGTCTTCAGGATCTCCTTGTAGGCGGAGATGGATACCCAGTCGTCGCTGTCGACGACCTTGAAGTAAAGTCCCGTGGCATTGCGGATGCCTGCGTTGACCGCCTCTCCATGGCCGCCGTTTTCCTGATGCACGGCCTTGACGATGGTCGGATATTTCTCGGCATATTCATCTGCGATCTTTCCGGTACCGTCCTTTGAGCCGTCATCCACGATGATGATTTCGACTTCCTCACCGCCTGCCAGAAGGGAGTGGATACAGTTGCGCATATAGGCTTCTGAATTGTAACAGGGAATTGCAATGGATAAAAGTTTCATATCGGATCTCCTCTATCTCTCTAAGTGTTCAAAGTACTCTTTGTAGGCACCGAAGGCCGACGGGACGGAATAGGTATCCCGAAGCTCCTGTTTCTCTACAAAAAAAAGCTTTTCGGGCTCCGCAGCTTTTTGCTCTTCGCCTTCCTCCGGTTCCTCTACCTGCACCACATAGCCCTCCATATGCCATTCGACATGACTGAAGATATGCTTTGCAGCGGGTAATGGGCGAATGCGAATCGGCGAAAGTCCCTGGGCTTTTACATAGGCAAGGACTGCATCGGAGCTTTGATGCCCCTCAAGATTCGGCAGCTCGTAAAGGCCTGCCAAAAGTCCTTTCGAAGGCCGCCGGCGCAGAGCCGCCTGCTTATCCGACAAAAGCACCAGAACCGTCTTTTCTTCGATTCGGCGGCTTTTTTTCGGAGCCTTTTTCGGATACTCTATCTCCGTACCGGAAAGGTGTGCCTTACAAAGGCTGCTAAGAGGACAGGCCTCGCACCGCGGTGCGCTGTTTGGCAGACAGACGATGGCTCCAAGCTCGATCAAGGACTGGTTAAAATCGCCTGCCCGTTCCATCGGAATCTGCTGCCTTATCTTTTCCTCAAAGCCTCGCTTTACGGACTGCTTTCCGATATCTTCTTCGCTCATTTCCAAGCGGGACAGGACTCGCAGGACATTGCCGTCGACAGCCGGATAGGGCAGGCCGAAGGCAATGGAGGCGATGGCGCCCGCCGTATAGCTTCCGATGCCGGGCAGAGCCCGGATGGCCTCGTAGTCTGCCGGCATCTCACCATCGTATTCCGTCAACAGCTTTTTCGCTGCCTTTTGCATATTGCGGACGCGGTTATAGTATCCTAACCCCTCCCAGAGCTTCAGAATTTCGTCCTCCGAAGCCTCCGCCAAGGCACGAATCGACGGCAAAGCCGTCAGAAAGCGTTCAAAATAGGGCTTGACCGCCTCTACCCTGGTCTGCTGCAGCATGATTTCGGATACCCAGACACGATAAGGTGTCGGCTCCTCCCGCCAGGGAAGCACTCGGGCATAGGCATCATACCAGACAAGCATCCGTTCTGCGATATTTTCTTCTTTTTTTGGATCTTTCTTTTCCTTCAAAAAAATAACCTCAGGTTTTATCTCTTTAATGGATACAGCCGTATTCATTTTCTGCATCAAAGCCCACAGCTGTCACCAGGCTCTCGGTAAAGTGGTCGTAGACCAGGATATTGATGCCGTTCAGGGTCTTTAGCTCGCTCTCATTGCTGTATACGATAGACTGATTGGCTCCGCTTACCTTGACCTCCAGATCCGAGGCAGCCCATTCCAGGACGTAAGCTTCCTCCGTTCCGTTTTTCAGGACATGGCTTCCGTCTGCGCCCCCGATATAGATACCGCCCTCGCTCAGGATCTCCTCCGGCACGCCAAGTTCGCGCAATAGCTCAGACTCCGGCAGTTCTCCGTCTGCATAAGCTCCGGTCAAGGCAAGGACATAGGTGTAATTCCCATTATTTTCCAGTATCTTTTCAAGGGTGCTTGGAAGGCTCTCCTCCTCCAAAAGCTCCTGGTTCGCATCCTTCTGCTTCCAGTCTGCCGCATTTTCCTCCCAGCCGGCATACTGCTCGTCGCCTCGGTGATCCGGCAGAGAATAATGCTCCGAAAGCCAGCTTGCCAGATAACTGCTAAGCTTTTTGGTTCCCCGATAATTCAGATGAGACGCCTCCGCCATATCCGTCTGCGGATCTAAGTCCAGCTCGTCATACATCTGATTGAAATCCAGAAAGGGAATTCCCTCCTCCGCCGCAATTTCCCCGCAGCGGTTGAAAATCATCTGCTCACTCTCGACGATTCCCTGATAGGGCGAAATCATGAAGACCAGCGGAATATCCTCCTCCTTTGCCAAAGCAATGATCTTTCGCAGATATTCCTCTGACTTGGGCGACAGGTCGCTGCTCTCGGTCACCTCGCTCATATCCGGCATAGAATCATAGGCTTTGGTCACATACAGGGGATAATAGCCCTTCGAGGCCTTCCCGTGGGGGTCTCCCTGATAGGCCGCAAAATCAGCTCTCGAAAGCTCCGCATACCGGGAATGGTAGACCGGATAGCCCAGCAAATACGGGATCAGATTGTCCGGCGTACTCACCCGGATGGCTTCAATCTTCTCTTTGGAAAATTTCATACCGAAGGTGTTCGTCACGGTTCTCGCTTCCTCGATATAGTCCCGGCTCTCGATGGCTCGCACCAGCTCCACCACCATTACCTTCGGTCGTTGGTATTTCAGGCTTTCCTTCATATAATAATAGGTATTCCAAAGGGGCTGCAGGCTTCCTGCCAGATCATAGGAGGAGATACCCTCCTGATCCCAGAGCACCGCCGGATTGATATCGGAGTAGGTATGGCTGCTTCCGTAGAACATGACATCGATGGTTCCTGGCTCCTGCTCATAGAAGAGCTCCATGGGCACGATGCCGTCCTCCTGCTTGAGACGGAACGCATCGTTCAGCTTCCACAAAAGCCCCACCGCCAGCGCCAGAAATACAAGCGTACCAATTCGTTTCTTTTTCATGTAATTCTCCTAAAACTGGAAATAGATAAACTGCTGGGCATCATATCCCGGCCCATAGATACCGAATATCGCCACCGCAGCGATGAGTGTCAACAGCACGCCCCACCGAAACCAGAGATTCTGCCCCGCCAGAAATGTATCCAGCTGCTGTTTTTTGAAATAGCGCACTAAATCCACCAACAGCAAAACCAGAAGGCTTACGAACACCACATTCATTTCCACCCGGTCAAGGCCCAGGTTATAGAGCTCTCCGTTAAACAGGTTCCAGAGATCCGGCTTTGTCACCATTCTGCGAATATAGCCGAAGGCGTCACCGAGGCTGTTTGCCCGGAAAAAGATCCAGGCAAAGGCGGTCAGCGAGAAGGTCACAAGCACCTGTCCCAGCTTATAGCTGAGGCAATCGGTCTTGGTATGCAGCTTTTCATTGAGCCGATCCTTCACACCGCGCAGCTCGTAGCCGATAACCTGATAGAGGCCATGGAGGCCTCCCCAAGCCACGAAGCTCCAGCTGGCGCCGTGCCATAGGCCGCTGGCGAGAAAGGTCACCATCAGATTGAAATATCTGCGTCCTTTGCTGCATCGGCTGCCGCCCAGGGGAATATAGAGATAATCGCGAAACCAACTGCTTAGGGAAATGTGCCATCTGCGCCAAAATTCCCGCATGGAACGCGAGAAATAAGGCGTCTGGAAGTTCTCAATGATGCCAAAATCCAGCACCTTCGCCACGCCGTAGGCCATCGTCGAATAGCTGGCGAAATCGCAATAAATCTGAATCGTATAGGCGATGGCTCCCACGGTCAGGGCGAAGGTTCCGTACATATGATAATTGTCAAAGACCTGACCCACCAGAATAGCAATCCGATCAGCGATAACCATCTTCTGGAACATACCGAATAAGAGCAGCGTCAGTCCGCCCGACACCCGCTCGTAATTCCAGAGGGCTTTTCCCGGAAGCTCGCGAATCTGCCGAAGCAGATTTCCGGAGCGCTCGATGGGTCCCGACAGAATCACCGGGAAGAAGGACACGAACAGAGCGTAGTTCAGAATATTACGCTCTGCCTTTGTGTCGCCCCGGTAGACGTCCACCATGTAGCCCAGGGACTGGAACGTATAGAAGGAAATTCCCACCGGCAGGCCGATATGGAAGGGTTTACTGACGGGGCCGATCCCCGCCATCCGAAGCACCGCATTTACATTGCCAAGCAAAAAATCAAAATACTTCAGAAGTCCCAACACTCCGAGACTGCAAAGAAAGGTCAGCCACATATAGAGCTTCTTTTTTGGGGGTTCCGCTCGCTCCACCAGAAGGCCGCCTGCAAAGGTAACCAGCGTGGAGAACAGCAGAAATACCACATATTTCGGGCTGGCGCTCATATAAAAAACATAGCTTGCAAGAAGAAGCCAGAGGCAGCGCAGTTTCTTCGGAATCAGGAAATAGATCAGCGCCGCCACCGGAAAAAAAATTGCAAATTGCAGCGAATTAAAAAGCATTCGTCGAAGTCCTCCATCAGATTTCAGTCTTCTATATTGTACTATTTTGCTGTGAAAAGTGCAAGAAAAACGCTCCCGAGCACGGATAACTCCGTGCCCGGGAGCGTTTTTAAATTCGTAAGTGATAAGCTTATACCAGCTCCAGAAGTACTTCCATCGCTGCGTCGCCCTTACGCTGACCGATCTTTACGATTCTGGTATAACCACCATTGCGGCTTGCGTACTTCGGTGCGATCTCGTCGAACAGCTTCGCTGTCAGATCTACCTTCTTGGTATTCTTCTTCTTTCCTGCAGCTGCAGTCGGAACCTCAGTTACAGTGTAGAGAACCTTCAGCATCTGACGTCTTGCATGCAGTCTGGACGGCTGATCCTTTTTGATGGTCTTCTCTACTTCGTCGTATACGGTAACCTTCTTGCCGTCTACAACCTCTTTTACGCGCTTTCCGTCAGCATCCTTGCGCGGAACCTTTGCAGTAACAGTAACGGTATCGAAGTTGTCCTTCTCCTTTACTGCCAGTGCGATCAGTCCCTCAGCAATCTTGCGAACCTCCTTCGCCTTTGCCTCGGTTGTAACGATCTTGCCATTCTCCAGAAGAGCGGTAACCTGATTTCTCAGGAGCGCCTTTCTCTGGCTGGATGTTCTGCTCAGTTTTCTATACTTTGCCATTTTAATTTTCCTCCATCTGTGGAGCCGCATCCCCATGCTACTTCGGTCTTACTGGGGAGGACTTTCTTCCATAGTGTTTGCCCGGATTGATTATTCCTCACTCGGGTTGAGCTGTAATCCCAGCTCTTTCAGTTTTGCAAGTACCTCCTCGAGGGACTTACGACCAAGGTTTCTTACCTTCATCATATCCTCCGGAGTTCTGTTGCAAAGCTCTTCTACTGTATTGATGCCTGCTCTCTTCAGGCAGTTGAAGGAACGAACGGAGAGTTCCAGCTCGTCAATGCTCATTTCCAGCACTTTTTCCTTCTCATTGTCCTCTTTCTCTACCATAACCTCTGCGGTCTTGGCATTCTCAGACAGGTCGATAAACAGGCTCAGATGCTCGCTTAATACCTTTGCAGCAAGGCTGACAGCCTCATCCGGAACCAGGGTTCCGTTGGTATATACGTCCAATGTCAGCTTGTCATAGTCTGTGACCTGACCGACACGGGTATCCTGCACTGTCATATTGACACGCTCAACGGGGGTATAGATAGAATCGATCGCAATCACTCCAATCGGAAGATCCGGATTCTTATTCTTCTCTGCACTCACATAGCCTCTGCCCTTCGTAATCGTCAGCTCCATGTACAGCTTGCTGTCTGCGCCGCCGTTCAGATGAGCGATAACTAACTCCGGATTCAGAATCTCGATATCCGGATCTGCCTGGATATCAGCTGCTGTGACTACGCCCTCTCCCTCGAACTCGATGTAGGCGATCTTCGCTTCATTGCTGTCGCTTGTATTCCGAATGGCCAGATTCTTGATGTTCATGATGATCTCAGTCACATCTTCCTTTACTCCGGGGATGGAACTGAACTCATGCAGAACGCCCTCGATCTTCACCTGGCTGACTGCTGCACCCGGTAACGAAGAAAGCATAATTCTTCTCAGTGAATTGCCCAGTGTCGTACCATAGCCTCTCTCAAGCGGCTCAACCACAAATTTTCCATACTTCTTATCATTTGAAATCTCTGCGATCTCAATTTTCGGTTTATTAAACTCGAACACTAAAAGGCTCCTCCTTCACATTTTGTTTGGGTGTTATGCTGTCGATACATATTCAGAATTACTTAGAATACAGCTCGACGATAAGCATCTCATCAACCGGTACGTCGATGACTTCTCTGCTCGGAAGCTCCTTTACGGTACCCTTCAGAGCCTCAAGATCAGACTCCAGCCACTCCGGAACGAGTCTTCCGCCGGTAGCCTCAGCGATATCCTTATATCTCTGGGAGCTCTTGCACTGCTCTTTGATCTCGATGACATCCCCAGCCTTTACCAGGTAGGACGGGATGTTTACCTGCTTGCCGTTTACCAGAATGTGCTTATGGTCTACGATCTGACGAGCCTCTCTTCTGGTTCTTGCAAAGCCAAGACGGAATACTACGTTGTCCAGTCTGCTCTCCAGGATAACCATCAGGTTCTCACCGGTCTGTCCCTTCATTCTGTCCGCCTTCTTATAATAGTTGCGGAACGGCTTCTCGAGAACGCCGTAGATGAATTTTGCTTTCTGCTTCTCACGAAGCTGAAGTCCGTACTCGGACATCTTTCTGTTGGATCTCTTTAACTCTCTTGTGGACTTTTTATCAATTCCTAATACTGTCGGCTCCAGACCAAGGGAACGACATCTTTTCAAAACCGGAACACGATTGACTGCCATAACTTACGTACCTCCTAAATTAGACTCTTCTACGCTTGGGCGGACGGCATCCGTTGTGCGGAACGGGTGTTACGTCACGAATACTTACTACCTCGAGACCACATGCCTGAAGTGCACGGATTGCTGCCTCACGGCCTGAACCCGGTCCCTTAACCATAACGTCTACAGTCTTGAGTCCATGTACCAGAGCTGCCTTAGTTGCAGTCTCAGCTGCCATCTGTGCAGCATACGGAGTAGATTTCCTTGAACCTCTAAATCCCAGACCACCGGCACTTGCCCATGACAGAGCATTTCCTTCGGTATCTGTCAGGGTAACGATTGTATTGTTAAAAGATGACTGAATATGTGCCTGTCCGCGTTCAACGTTTTTCTTTACGCGCTTTTTTGTCACTTTTTTTGTAACTTTCGCCATTTTAAACTAACCTACTTTCTTCTTTCTTTAAGGAAGTTCGGTTCACTAAATTCATGCGGCGCGCTCTGCGCTTGCATTCATTAAGTTCCTCCGAACAAAGTTCGCACTAACCTCATGCGGCGCTTTACAGCTTGCATTCGCTAAGTGCTCTACTTTTTCTTATTAGCTACTGTTCTCTTCGGTCCCTTGCGTGTTCTTGCATTGGTCTTGGTCTTCTGACCACGAACCGGCAGTCCCTTACGATGACGGATACCTCTGTAGCATCCGATCTCCTGCAGACGCTTGATGTTCATCGCGATCTCACGTCTCAGATCACCCTCTACCATGTAGTCAGCGTCGATGACTTCGCTGATTCTCTTGACTTCTTCGTCAGTCAGATCTCTGACACGGGTATCCGGATTTACCTTTGCTGCTTCCAGAATCTTGGTTGCGCTTACGCGGCCGATGCCGTATACGTAAGTCAGGCCAATTTCCACACGCTTTTCTCTTGGTAAGTCTACACCAGAAATACGAGCCATTTGATTATTCCTCCATTAATAAAAAATTGGGTTCCGGGCGTTTTTTAATAGGTGCCCGATGACACTTTCCTAAATGGGATACGAATATTCGCATCCAGCCGGATAAGGATCCGACCTTTCAGATACTCTGCTGTACGCATTTCTCCGTTTTAAGCAATATCATTGTGAATAATCTCCTGCTCACAAATATATATGAAAACATTCACGACCCACCATGGTCACTAACCTCATACTGCGCGCTGCGCGCTTGCATTCGCTAAGTGTCCAGGTGGACTTTCACACTAGGCTCGAAAATACCACGCCAAGTGTTCAATGTCAGCCGCTCATACTTAATTGTTTCTACAAGATTATCACAATCTGCGGAATTAACCCTGGCGCTGCTTGTGCTTCGGATTCTCGCAAATTACTCTGATACTACCTTTTCTTTTGATGATTTTGCACTTCTCGCAAATGGGTTTTACAGATGATCTTACTTTCATCGTAAAAATCCTCCTTTCACATCTTTCGTCTCTCAGCCTCCTACCACTGGGTTTTGAGGTAAAAATGCCGAAAAACAAGGCGTTTCTTGTTCCTAATCTCACAGATCCTCCAAGACCTGTTTTCTTAAAAACAGGCGCAAAATCCCCGTGAGATCATACGTTTAGTATGATAGCACACGGGGATTCAAAATGCAAGCACTTTTTTCGTTTATTTCAGGCTGTCCAGCCACTGACGGCCCACCTCGATCTGACGGCGTACCTCGGATGGAGCGGTACCGCCGAAGGATACCCGGGCATCGACGCAGGTCTTGATGCTGATATCGCCAAGCAATTCTTTCGTTACTCGCTTGTCGATGGCCTGCAGATCCTCATCGGTCAGATCCTCGAAATCGCAGCCCTTATTCTCGCAAGCCTTTACCATATGGCCCACGATGGAATGCGCCTCACGGAATGGGATACCCTGCTTTGCGAAATGCTCCGCGATATCCGTAGCGTTCAGGAAGCCCTTCGAAAGCTGCTTCTCGATCTGATCCATGCGGAACTCGGTCTTGTCCAGCATTTTCGCAAAGATATCGATAGTTGCCTTCCAGGTGTCGATGGCGTCGAAGAGGCTCTCCTTATCCTCCTGGAAGTCCTTATTGTATGCCAGGGCAGTTCCCTTCATGACGGTCAGAAGCTGCATCAGGTCGCCGTATACGCGGCCTACTTTACCGCGGATCAGCTCGGCCATATCCGGATTCTTCTTCTGGGGCATGATGCTGCTTCCGGTGCAGAAGCTGTCGTCGATGGCGATGTAGGAGAACTCCGAAGAATTCCACCATGCAAACTCCTCCGCCCAACGGGACAGATGCATCATGGAGATGGAAGCATCGCTTAAGAACTCCAGGCTGTAGTCCCGGTCGCTGACTGCATCCATGGCATTCTCGGTCGGCGCTGTAAAGTGCAGCAGCTCGCTGGTCAGATGACGGTCGATGGGCATGGTGGTTCCTGCCAGGGCGCAGGCTCCCAGCGGATTATAGTTCAGACGCTCCAGGGTACCCTGCAGACGCTCGATATCTCTCTTGAACATCTGGAAATAAGCCATGAAAATGAAGCCGATGGTAATCGGCTGCGCATGCTGCAGATGAGTAAAGCCCACGGTAATCTGGTCTGCGTACTTCTCAGCCTTCTCCAGAATCACGCTCTCCAGATAGCACAGGCTGTTCAGAATCTCATAAACCTCTTTTCTCAGGTACAGACGGGTATCCACCTGGCACTGGTCGTTCCGGCTTCTGGAAGTATGCAGCTTCTTGCCCACATCGCCGATCCGCTCGATCAGCCGGCTCTCGATACCCATATGGATATCCTCGTCCTCTACGGTAAATACGATTTTGCCATCTGCGATATCCTTGCGAATGGCCTCCAGACCCGCGATGATCTGATCCTTTTCCTCATTGGATACGATGCCCTGCTTACCCAGCATGGTCACATGGGCAATGCTGCCGTCAATGTCTTCGTTATACATTCGCTGATCAAAAAAAATAGATGCATTGTATTTTTTTACAATATCATCCATATCTTTTTCAAATCTTCCGCCCCACAAACTTGCCATTTGTAATTACTCCTTTTATTCACAAAGCCCCCTGTCCGTTCCGGAAACTCCGTCTTCGGACAAAGGGCTGATTTTTATGAATTTATACTAAGGAAATGCTGATTAAATCAGCATTTCCCTAAGATAACTCTTACTTGTCTCTCCAGATAATCCGTCCCTTGGACAAATCATACGGAGACATCTCGATGGTTACCTTGTCACCCGGCAGGATCCGGATGAAGTTCATACGGAGCTTTCCGCTGATATGAGCGAGAACCTGGTGTCCGTTCTCCAGCTCTACCTGAAACATCGCGTTCGGCAGCTTCTCTACTACTGTTCCTTCGATTTCAATTACATCCGCTTTTGACATGTTCTTCCTCCTTTTCGTGAAGCGCTATGGCCCGTTTTACGTCAACATCGGTCATTTTCGTCAGGTCCCGGCCTTCGGGAGTCCTGTATATCGGCTGAATATGCTTAAGCTTTTTCTTTTTTGGCTTTGCAATGGGACGAAGCTTTCCGTCCGTCAGGTATACATACTCGCCTTCTGTTTTCCATATGATATATAATTTCCCTTTATCATGTCCGGCCTTTGATCTGGCGAACATTCCTGTCTCCATTCTCTCCATAAGTCAACCTGCCGTCTTACAGGGTCAGAGTCAGAATTTCCGGCTCACCCTCGGTGATCAGAATGGTGTTTTCGTAATGAGCAGAAAGAGAACCGTCATCGGTCACAACCGTCCAGTCATCGTCCAGCCAGGCGACCTCCCAGGTGCCGGCATTGATCATGGGCTCGATGGCCAGGGTCATACCCGGTACCAGCTTGACACCACGGCGGCGCTGACGATAATTCGGGATCTGCGGATCCTCGTGCAGATGGGTTCCGATGCCGTGACCTACCAGATCGCGAACCACCCCATAGCCGAACTGATCGACATAATCGTTGATGGCAGCGGAGATCTGATGCAGATGATTGCCGGCCTTCGCCATCTTGATGCCCTCGAAGAAGCTCTGCTTCGTTACATCCATCAGCTTCTGGGCCTCGGGACTTACCTTTCCTACCGCATGGGTTCTCGCAGCATCGGAGTGATAGCCCTTGTAGATCAGACCGGCATCCAGGCTGACGATATCGCCTTCCTGTAAAATATGCTCAGCATGGGGAATCCCATGTACGACCTCATCGTTCACAGAGACACAGATCGAAGCCGGATATCCGTTGTAGTTCAGAAAATTCGGAATGCAGCCTCTCTCCCGAATCAGCTTCTCACCCAGGGTATCGATATCCAGGGTCGAGATGCCCGGCTTTACGAAGGCCGCCAGCTCGTTGTGAACCTCCTCCAGCAGCTTGCCTGCTGTGCGCATCAATTCGATTTCTCTGGCAGATTTAATTGTAACCGACATACTTACTCTCCTAAAATCTTTACAATGGCGCCAAAGACGTCTTCCATACTCATAGTTCCGTCGACCTCAGCCAGCTTGCCCTGCTTCGTATAATAATCGATCAGCGGCTGTGTCTGGTTGTGATAGACATTCAGACGATTCTTTACCGTCTCCGGCTTGTCATCA
Organism: Alistipes onderdonkii; assembly: GCA_963621925.1. Taxonomy (GTDB): domain Bacteria; phylum Bacillota; class Clostridia; order Lachnospirales; family Lachnospiraceae; genus Laedolimicola. The sequence continues at coordinate 16,251 of CAVFGF010000046.1, forward strand.
TCCCGTAACACCAGCTTCTCACCGCAGCGATCGCAGATCCCTTCTGTCTTCGTCGGAGCATAGACGATATGATACGTAGAGCCGCAGCCAAGGCATGCTCTCCGGCCGCCCATACGGTTGATGATGTTCTCATCCGGCACCTCTACATTGATGGCATAGTTGATGGTTTCGCCGTTCTTTGCCAGTGCCTCAGTCAGAGCCTCTGCCTGGGGAATGGTCCGGGGAAAGCCATCCAGCACGTAGCCGTCCTTGCAATCCGGATTCTGAAAACGATCCATGATGAGCTCCAGGGTCAGCTCATCCGGCACCAGCTGTCCCTGATCCATATAAGACTTTGCCTTCTTGCCTAGCTCTGTGCCCTCTTTTATATTTGCTCTGAAAATATCTCCCGTAGAAATGTGGGGAATCTGATATTTGTCAGCTATTTTCTTCGCCTGTGTGCCTTTTCCGGCGCCCGGTGCTCCCAGCATAATGATCTTCATAATCTTACTCCTCCTGCCGAATTCAATTTTCGCCATATAACCTCCGAAAGCCTGTACGGAAGTGTGTCCCATACAGGCCGGAGGTTTGTTATTAGTCGTTCAAAAAGCCCTTGTAGTAGCGAACTGCCATCTGGGACTCAATCTGCTTGATGGTCTCCAGAACAACACCTACCACGATGATGATGGATGTTCCTCCAAAGGAAACGCTCGCTCCGAATACTCCGTTGAAGAAGATCGGTACAACGCATACAATAATCAGGCCGATTGCGCCGACAAAAATGATATAATTTAAGATTTTTGTCAGATAATCTGACGTGGGCCGACCCGGACGAATACCCGGGATGAAGCCTCCCTGCTTCTTCATATTATCCGCAATCTCCAACGGGTTGAAGGTAATGGATGTATAGAAGTAAGCAAAAAAGACAACCAATACAATGTAAAGCAAAAGGCCCAGTGAATAGATGGGTTCCTCGGGATTGCACCAGCTGCTGGAACTTAAAGCGGTAATAATCTTTCCGCCGATTCCGGAGCCTGCGCTCTTGCCCATTAGGGCAAGGATGATACTCGGGAATGACATCAGAGAGGAAGCAAAGATCACCGGGATAACTCCTGCGGTATTGACCTTCATCGGGATGTTCGTACTCTGTCCGCCCATCACCTTTCTTCCCTGAAGCTTCTTACTGTACTGAACGGGGATTCTTCGCTCACCGTCCTGAAGGATGATAACAAAGACAACCGTAACAACAATGACAAAGAGAATGATGATAGCTGCCAAAGCTGCCTTCGCCACACTCTTGCCGCTCATAAAGCTGCTGTAGAGGGTAACAAAGTCATCCGGCATACGGGAAACAATGTTGATCAAAAGAACGATCGAGATACCGTTTCCGACACCATTCTGGTTAATCCGCTCGCCGACCCACATCAAAAATGCGGAGCCTGCTGTCAGAGCCATCACAACGACTGCCATATTGTACCAGGTCGCGTTCTCCAGAAGACCCTGATTGCCAAAGCCTACGGTCATGGCGATACCCTCGATAAGGGCCAGCGCTACGGTAACATAGCGGGTGATATTCTGGAGCTTCTTCCGTCCGTCCTCACCATCCTTCTGCATTTCCTCAAGCTTCGGAATCGCAATGGTAAGGAGCTGGATGATAATGGAAGATGTAATGTACGGGTTGATACCTAACGCAAAAATGGACATGCTGGCAAGGGAGCCTCCGGTGAAGGCATCCAAAAGGTTGAATGCATCACCGGTCTGAGCTGCAAGCCAGTTCGCAAAAAAGGTGCGATTCACGCCCGGAACCGGCAGCTGAGAACCCAGTCTGACAACGATCAGCATCAGAAAGGTATAGATCAGCTTCTGCCGGATATCCTTGATCTTAAATGCGTTCTGTAATGTTTTGAACATTAGATCACCTCTGCTTTTCCACCAAGAGCCTCAATCTTTGCTTTTGCTCCCTCAGAGAAAGCGTTTACCTGTACAGTAAGCTTCTTTGTAAGCTCACCGTTTCCGAGAATCTTTACACCGTCTCTCGGATTCTTAACGATACCCTGCTCCAGCAGAGTCTCTACTGTTACGACTGCGTCGTTCTCGAATACTTCCAGAGCGCTGACATTGATTCCAACGATGACCTTGGAATTTCTGTTTGTGAAGCCTCTCTTCGGAAGTCTTCTGTATAACGGCATCTGACCGCCTTCAAAGCCCGGTCTCGGTGCTCCGGAACGAGCCTTCTGTCCCTTATGTCCCTTACCTGCTGTCTTACCGTTTCCT
>CAVFGF010000047.1:0-18400 GCA_963621925.1 Alistipes onderdonkii
CACAGTTACGATGCAAAATCCATGAAAATCGGCTTCGCCGATGGGATTTTGCATTGCTGAATCATTTTCATACGGAGCTAGACATCCGGTGGATGTCTGTTCAGCTCGGACCGAAACGAAGTGTAGAACCTCAGCAGCAAGTGCTTTGGGCTGGTTCTGAATAGTTACGTTTTATCTTCTTTGAGAGGAATCAATATCTTCAGTTCAAACCAGCCATCTTTTGCGTCAATGGTTACAGCTCCTTCATACTTATTTACCGTATATCGAATACTCTTCAGACCATATCCGTGATATTCTTTCTCTTTTTTGGTCGTGCTCAGAGAACCTTCTTTATATTTTAATTCCTCTTCATAATAGTTTTCAAACCGCAGAATTAGAAATTGCCTTTGCTTTGACACGGTCACATGAATGAGTCTCTTTTCTTTATCGGCAATCTTCAGTTCGCATTCAATGGCATTATCCAATGCATTTCCGAAAATACTGCAGATATCCATTACATCCATAAATTCGAGCAGGGTGCCGTCTGCTACGCAGGTAAATGTAATCCCATGTTTCGCACAGTAGAGACTTTTCGTCGTAAGCACAGTATCCAATACTTTGTTCCCTGTTTTGTTTTGTGCTTCATACTGTATAATCTCATTTTCCATATGGTTCAGAAATTCTTCCCGTTTCTTTGGGTCTTCTTCACTTCTAAGAACTGCAATCTGATGTTTCAGATCGTGGTATTTATAATTGATGAGCTCAATACTTTCTTTCGATTGCATATATTGCATATATTGATTCTGCAGAACATTTTGTATCGCCTCCAGCTCTTTCCGTACGCGGAATTCACTGCATTGAACCAGATGAGCATAAAGAATTGCGATTCCTCCAAAATCAACCAGGGTACGAATATTTCCGATTTCAAAGGAATAGGTTCCGGAGAACGGTGTATGGATAGTGAGAAAACTTAAGTTGCTGATTGCAAAGACGGCAATGGCAATGCTCAGTGTAGAAACCAGTTCCTTCGGACGTATATTTGCTTTTCCGTTTTTGGGAAGGTGTGTATACAGAATTTTGTACAGAATCAGTGCGATTCCCGCATAGATACCAATCAGAAAAAGGATTCGAATCCATCTGGCATTGTTGCCGTTCTTACAAAAAAAGCAAACAATCTGCCATTCTAAGGATGCCAGAAATTCTGCCATAACAAATGCGATCATGCCTAAATAAATGGCATCCATCCGATTTATATCGCAGCAGGCCCATATAAAGCCTATCATCAGCACGACGGCCATCATCATGCAGGGAATCCACCAAAAAATCGGAATATTTCCTGTCACGACAAGAAACACGGACTGAATGAAAAAAGCCATGGCCATGATGAGGGCTGTCCGTATTTTATCAGTTCTCTTTTTCAGCGGCAGAATAAAAATCATACATGCAAGCCACTCCGCAAGCGCTGTATAAAACCTCGGTATATCCTGCAAAAAATTATCCATCACTTTATAACCTCGCCCCAGTATTTTGTCAATGCTTCCATAAATTCTTTCTTGCGTGCACGGCTTAAGACCAGCTGTTCTCCTTTTACTGTCGCACATCCGTCCTGAATTCCATCCACATGCTGCAGATTGATCAAATAACCTTTGTTTCCGCGACAGAAATTCATTCCTTCCAGTTTGGCTTCCATATCCTTCATGGTTCCGTTGGTTTCATAATTTCCAAGAATCGTATGAAAAATCAACGTATGCCCTTGGCTTTCGATATAAAAAATATTCGCAACGTTGATACGGACAGCACCGCCTTTGATATTGACCATAATACATTTCTGTTCTCTTTTTTTCATTCGGCTGAGGGCACGATTCAGCCGCTGTGAAAAGGCAAAGTATGATACCGGCTTCAATATATAATCCAGAGCATCGACTGCGTAGCCGCGAATGGCATACTGAGTCATGTTGGTAATAAAAATGATGACAACCTCCGTATCCATTTTACGAATCTCTTCTGCTGCCGACATACCGTCCATAAATTTCATTTTCACATCCATCAGAATCAGATCGTATTGAGACTGATATCGATGGACAATCTGGTCACCGTCTGTATAAACTGTAATATGAAACAGCTCTCCGGTCTCTTTTTCATATTGACGTAAGAATTTCTGCAGCTGCCGTACATACAGTTCTTCGTCCTCTACGATTGCAATTTCGATCATCCGGACCTTTCTCCTTTCCACACTAAATGAGACTTGTACTTACAATCATTTTAGTACAAGTCTCTTGTCATTTCTATTTTTTTATTCTTTTTTTATGGCTGCGTGAATCAGGTGTGCGGTTCCCGTGATTCGGTGTCCGTTTGCCATTTCCGTCAGCGCCTCGGCCATTTTCATGGTCACACGACCACCGGTCATTTTGGCATATCCGCGGATTGGCATATTATAGTTAAATAATAGACTCAGGTTTGGTTTTCCCTGCCGTTCACTGATTTTCAGAAGCGTTTTAAGCACTTTGCAGAGAAGTTTTCCGAGAATGCCTTTTCCGTAATACAGCTGGCATACGGCATCATTGATGCGGATTTCTCCGCTCCAGCTTCCATCCGGAATGTCTCTGCCATAAAGGAGGCGGAAGGATTCGTCTGAGATTTCCCGAATCTGGCCGCTAAAGTATTCCGGCAGTTCTTCCTTGTTATAGCCGCCGCCGGATACCGTTCCTTTTATCTTCAGGGTATCTTCCAAAAGCATGTGCTCAGCATCTTTTCCCACCATAATCTGATAAGTGCCGGATTCTATTTCCCAACGGTTTGACCGAATATCGTAGAAACGGAACGTTTTGTCATCAAAGGGAATCCTTACTTCTTTCCGCTGCCCCGGCAGCAGTTCGACTCTTGCAAAACCTTTTAGTTCACGAACCGGCCGAAAAACAGTGTCGGATTTTTTCCCGATATAAAGCTGCGCGATCTCGGTACCTGCGACAGCTCCGGTATTCTGAATGGTAAATGTGATACCTTCTGAATCGACTTTCAGATCTTTATATTCAAAGGTCGTATAACTCAGACCATATCCGAATGGAAACCGTGTCTTTTTCCCCACAGTTGTATAGTAGCGATATCCGACATAAAGAGATTCGCGATATTCACTATTCCGCTCTTTGCCCGGGTAATAGTTATAGGCAGGCGTATCTTTGTAATGCAGGGGATAGGTCTCATTCAGTTTTCCGGAGGGATTTACCCTGCCGGTAAGCACATTCATCATAGCGGATGCACCAGCCTGTCCGCCCAGATATCCGTGAACGATTCCTTTGACATACGGAAACCAGGGCATCTCAATAGGTGAGCCGGCAGAAATGACAACAATTACATTCGAATTTACGGTTGTCAGTTCGTTTAAAAGGGTATCCTGTGCAAGCGGCATATGCATGTGTGTCCGGTCGAGCCCTTCGGATTCGCTGATTTCATCGAGCCCGCCGAAGAAAAGCACTACATCTGCATGACGTGCAGCTTCTATAGCTGCTTTCATCAGTTTCTCATTCGGTTTTTTATTGCGGATATAACCCTGCTCGTATGCAGTAACCTCTAGTCCGCTTTTCCCAATTACATCCAGGATTGCTTCCGGCTGTTTTGCCGGATTTACCATGGAAGAACCGGCGCCTTGATAGCGCGGTGTTTTGGCAAAGTCTCCGATGACGGCTACTTTGGTACCGGGGCTGAGGGGCAGGATATGATCCTCATTTTTCAAAAGAACGATACTCTCCTCGGCTGCCTTCCGCGCCAGCTTATGATGCGCCTCCACATCGAACGTTTTTTCTTTGGCGTCCTCTTTGGCCGGCTGTGTTGCAAAAATTATATTCAGAAGCTCATCCAATCTCTGATCCAGAATGTCTTCATCCAGATCTCCGCTCTTTACTGCACGGATAATATCGTTCATTCCGGCCTGGCCTGTCCCCGGCATTTCGAGATGGCTTCCGTTCTTTACGCCAAGTGCATGGTCATTGCTGCCGCCCCAGTCAGAAACTACAAAGCCGTCAAAGCCCCATTCCTCCACGAGGATTTCCCGGAGCAAGTGTTTATTTTCATTTGCATAAACTCCATTGACTTCATTATAAGAAGACATGATGGCCTTGGCCTTTCCTTCTTTGACTGCGATCTCAAATCCTGTGGTATAGATTTCGCGGAAGGCTCGTTCATCTACGATGGAATCATTCGCCATGCGGCGAAGTTCCTGACTATTTGCTGCAAAATGCTTCGGGCAGGCAGCGATTCCTTTGCTCTGGATACCGCGAATATAAGCAGCGGCCATTTTTCCCGCATGATAAGGATCCTCCGAAAAATATTCAAAGTTTCTTCCGCACAGAGGACTTCTCTTAATATTCAGTCCCGGCCCGAGGATTACATTTACCCCCAGGGCTACAGCTTCCTCTGCCAGTGCCTCACCGATTTTCTCTCCCAGCTCCTCATCCCAGCTGTTTGCGACGCCTGCAGCTGTCGGGAAGCAGGTGGAGGGCAGGCTGGCATTTAATCCCAAGTGATCGCCCTCGCCGGCCTGCCGTCTCAAACCATGAGGGCCGTCAGACATATACATCGAAGGTATACCGTATTTTTCGAAATCAACGGTTTGCCATGTATTTTTTCCGGACATCATCCGGGCCTTTTCGGCCAATGTCATTTGTTTTATGATATTTTCATATTTTAAACTCATGTGAAACTCCATTTAGTTACATTGCTTCAGTGGTAACCTTCTGCTTTTTGCTTTTGTACAGACCGTAGAAGAACTTGCCCCAGACGATCACAAACAGGATTGCGCAAACCGCGATGATGCCATAGCACAGATACTGCCACGGGGCAATGCCGGTATGGATAATGGAGTTGGGAGCAACACCGTTCATTGCATTGGAATTTGCCTTTGTATACAGGATATCCTTCGCTGCACGGCGCATGGCAATTACGCCGGAAGCGCTGTTCTTGGTCTCATCCAACAGGTTATTCTGACCGATGGCAAGCAGTAAATCACCGCCGTTAAAGAGGAAGTTGTCTTGGCTCATGTAAGGATAAGCTCCCGCATCGGTAATGACGGTACCCTGGAAGCCCCATTCATCACGCAGGACAGTATTCAAAAGATTGCTGTTCGCACCGCACCAGGTCTGACCAATGTAAGTAAAGGCAGACATCATAGCTGTGCAGGCAGGAACTGTCTTGGTTTCCATTGTGCCGTTTTCATCTGCAATGTAGCTTTCTTCGGCAGTGGCAGTCTTGACCACGATCTCATAGGGCTTCATGTAGATTTCACGCAGAGCCTGCTCGGTAACCCAAATAGAGCAGGTTATGTCATCCGTAGCGCCCATGAAACGCCAGCTTTGGTTGATGCCCTCCCAGTTGCCGATGGAATCGATATTGCGATAGGTTTCGGTATCATTGACAACAAAGTGCTTCACATAAGCGTATACACCCTTAGAGGCTGCACCGGAAATTTCCTGTGCACAAAGTCTGCCGGCAAGAATCGGATCCTCAGAGAAGTACTCAAAGTTACGGCCGCCGAAGGGTGTGCGGTGCATATCCAGACCCGGAGCATACCAACCGGAAACGCCGTTCTGTAAGCCCTCCTCACCAATGGCTGCGCCGACCTCATAGATCAGATCGTCGTTAAAGGTGCAGGCCATGACGACCTCAGACGGCATAGCCTGAGAACTGCCGGAACCACCGTCACCGTTCACATCACCGGCTGCTCCCTGCCACTTAATGGCAGCGGGGCCGTCGTTATCGGCGGCTGCCGGGATACCCAAACGGTCAATGCCGGCAGTAGCAAAGCTTCCTCCGCAAATCAAGGATTCCATTTCTTCAACCGTGAGCTGGTCCAGAAAATCGTCCCACAGGTCATCATCGTAGCTTAAGCCACGCAAACTGATCAACTGAATACCGTTGTCCGCACCGGTGGTAGGCATCACATCGTCATCGTTTATGTATCCCTCTGCGGAGGGGCTGAAGGTACCGGTCATCGTAGCAGAACCGGTAACCATAGAAATGCCGCCAACAGTCTTGCCTTTTAAAGCTTCCTTAAGCTCATCCGACATCACGCGGTCTTCGTCCGTTGCCATCGTGGGGAATGTGCCCTCACCGGCTTTGGTGCCCCAGTCGGAGCGGGAGAAATCAACCATGTTGGTGCTGCGCTCAGAGAGGTCTTCGGTGAAAGCGTTCGTAGCCACCGTTAAGTCACTCTGACGCTTGTTGCCATCGCTGTCATAGGCCACCGTGTCATCGACAGTATAGGTCAGTACACAGTCGTCAGACTTGACAGTATGGGCATCGGTACGTAAAGAAAGCTTGTATTCGCCGGCATCCAGTACATAACAACCGGTTGTGCCGTCAGCGTTAGCATGGTTCTGGTCATAAGAAGCCATGTCTTCCACCGACAAGGTAAGGGTAACATTTGCAGACTCACCGGGCTGGATGAGGTCTGTTTTTTCATAGGCACCCATTACAACGGTGGGCTTTTCCACACCACCCTGTGTATAGGGAGCCGTGTAGTACAGTTCCACCACATCCTTACCGGCGACGCTGCCTGTATTCGTGACCTTTACGGTGACGGAAAGGCTGTCCGTGGTGTCAACATCGAGCTTCTGATCCACGATCTCCCAGGAAAAGTCGGTGTAACTCAGGCCGTAGCCAAAGGGATAAACCACACCGGTGTCATCGCTGTCGGTGACAGATGAAACGGTGATAGGTTCGTCTGTCTTCCAGCCGTAGTACCATGCGTCAGCAGCATCCTGTCCGGCGTTCTCTGCAGCCAGATCATAAGCGGTCTCATAGTAGCGATAGCCGAAGTAAATGCCTTCTTCATATTGCAAAAAAGTGGTATAAGAGTAGCTGCCGCCCTCCTCACTGTCTTCAATGCGGTTTTCCGCACCATACCAGTTGGTGGAAGGACCGGTGGTCTCATACAGGTCGGGATCACTGACGTTCTGGTAGGTGGGATCCAATTTGAAGTTGGCGTACATCGTGTCCGTCAGTTTACCGGAAGGATTCACCGTTCCGCGAAGGATCTCTCCTACTGCTTCAAAACCTGTGCTGCCGCCCGCAGCTGCGTACAGGACGGCGCTGATCTTCGGATCATTCTCCAATTCAGCCAGTTCCATCTGGTTGGAGGAGTTGATAACGACTACAATGTTTTTGATACCTTCATTTTGCTCCAGGGCGCTGATAGTAGCTTCCTCGGCATCGGTCAGTTCCAGATAGTGCTTGGTCTCGCTGTATCCCATCTGGGGATCGGTGACACTATTCAGTGCAGTGCTCATGTTCAGGGCCTCGTCCTGACCCTCGCCGCCATGACGGGCAATCCAAACGATGGCAGTATCAGAATAATCGGCAGCCTGAGCAACCATGTCATCTGTGACAGGCATTTCCGGAAGCATCCAATAGCTGGAAGAAGCGGTCACACCATCCGCACTGGCACCCGGGCGCACGGTGTTGCCGGTGTCCTGGCTCCATTTGTCATAACTGCTTTGCAGCGTGGGGTTCACTTCGAAACCGGCATCTTCAAGCCCTTGCTTGGGACTTATGGATGTAGAGGCATCCGAACTGCCGGAACCGGTACCGCCGTATACGGGGTTGGAAAATGCCCATCCGAACACGCTGACCTTGGAGGTGTTCGTCAAAGGCAGGGTATTGTCTTTATTCTTAAGCAGGACAAAACCTTCTTCGGCAACCTGTAAGCAGACATCTCGAGAGTGCTGCGCAGCCTCCTCAGCGGTGGTGTTGGATTTTCCGTAGTAGTCAGTATCCCAGTCTTCGGTACCCTCGGCCTTCGTAACAGTGACCTCGGCTGCACCGATGTACTGATCCAGAATGTAGTCAAAATAGTTTGCCACATAGTTCAAAACGATGGAGAATATCAGCAAAAATGCAGTGACTGGCATCAAAATCTTGACAGCCAAACTTGATTTACTTTTTTTGGTGTGTAGTTTCATGTTTCCCTCCTTATACTTTATCTCCGCATTCGTCATCACATCGCCGGCAGGTGTATCAGAATGGGGAGAAGCTCATCTATGGAAATAAGCGTATATGATTTCCGCTTTCCCCGCAATAAGTTCTGCATAAACGGTTATTTTCCTGCACAAACTGTCAATTTTTCGGCACGCTCTTCCATGAGGATGATAGACTTTGGCATGCGAAGGTTGACAAATCTAGGAAGGCTTGTTAGGATAAAGAAATAGATGGTTAACGTTATAGACGCTTAGGAGGAAGAACCGATGAAGCTGATGATGGTAATTGTACAGGAGCAGGATTACAGCAAACTTGCAACTCTGTTGATTCGGAACAAGATTCGCGCGACGAAGTTCGAGACATCCGGCCTCTATTCTAATAAGAAGAATGTGACCCTGTTTATTTGCGTAGAGGAAGAGCAGCAGGACGAGATCCTGGGCTATATCCGGGAGAGCTGTACGGAGCGCCAGGAGGTCTGTCAGGTCTGGGAATACAACGGCCATATGATGGTGCAGGCGGAGAAGACCCTGCGGATCGGAGGGGCGACGATCTTTATCTCCGAGGTAGGAAGCGTAACAAAGTTTTGATAATAACATTGATTTCAGGCGGAGGCACAGTGATGAAGCGTGACGACTGTATTTTCTGTAAGATTGCAAACGGCGAGATTCCGTCTGCTACGATTTATGAGGATGAGGATTTCCGGGCATTTCTGGATCTGAATCCGGCGACCAGGGGACATGCCCTTCTGGTGCCGAAGGAGCATTTCGCAAATCTTTTCGAGCTCGACGAGGAGCATGCGAAAAAGGCAATCGTGGCTGCGAAAAAAATAGGCGAAAAGATGAAAAAAGAGCTGGACTGCGACGGTCTGAACCTGATCCAGAATAACGGAGAGGCAGCCGGACAGACGGTGTTCCATTTTCATATGCATCTGATTCCCAGATATCAGGACGATCAGGCAGGTATCGGCTGGAAGCAGGGCAGTCTGGCGGATGCGGACAAAGAAGACCTGGTAAAGCGTCTGGCCGAGTAAAGAGAGGCCGGAAGACGGGAAAAGGACAGCTAAGGAAGGCATGGAGAGCACCGAGGAAAGGTTTCGTGAGGTCTACGAGAAGTATAAGAGCCGGATCCTCGGACAAGTTTATGCGATTACAGGAGATTACCATCAGGCAGAGGATATCTGTCAGGAAACCTTCCTGAAAATGTATGATTATATGGAGATGTTGGACGAAGAGGGCTTGAATCGCTGGCTTCGGGTAGTCTCCTACAATAAAACCTGCGATTGGTTGCGGCGCCGGAAAAAGTATCGGGAGCTACTGGAGAAAAATACTTCCGGACATGGAAAGGCCACAGAAAATCCGATAGAAGGTTATGCGGCCTTGCTCGATGACAGTGACTCCTGCGGTCATATTCTGGAGAAGCTTCGCAGGAAGAATGAAAAATGGTACGAGATCCTGATTTTGTATGAATATTTCGGAGTTCCGAAGCGGGAGATTGCGAAGAAGATGGGGATGCCGATCAGTACGGTGGACACCTATCTTCGAAGATGCAGGAAATGGTTAAAGGAAAATTTTTCCAATAAAGAATCTTAAAAAGAGGGAATCGCCGGGAGACAGCGTTTCCCTCTTTTTTTCTATTGTGCAGCCACCTCTTCGATGAGTCCGATGATGGTATCGATGGAGTTTGTCTGATGGCTGGTCTTCATGGTCTCGGCGAAGGAGTTCCGCTCCGTATAAAGCTTTTGAATGGTCTGAAGAAGTACTTCATTGGTAATCGCTTCCTCCTCGAGAACGAGACTGAAGCCCTGGCGCTCAAAGGAGCGGGCATTCAGGATCTGATCGCCGCGGCTGGCGGCAGCGGACAGGGGGATTAGGAGATTCGGCTTATGCAGTGCCAGAAGCTCACAGATCGAATTCGCACCGGCGCGGGAGATGACGAGATCCGCGAGGGCAAAGAGATCCTTTAATTCTTCATTGATATATTCGTATTGGACGTAGCCGGAGAGACCGGACAGGGAAGAGTCCAGCTTGCCTCTGCCGCAGAGATGGATGACATGAAAATCCGAAAGAAGCGTCGGGAGAATCCTTCGGACCGCTTCATTGACTGCGACGGCGCCAAGACTTCCGCCCATGACGAGGATGACAGGCTTATCGCCGGAGAGACCGGTAAAGCGAAGGGCGCGGGAGGCGTCTCCCTGAAGGAGCTCCTGGCGAATCGGGGAGCCGGTCAGGACCGCCTTCTCCTTTGGCAGGTACTGCAGGGTCTCCGGGAAGTTGCAGCAAACCTTGGAGGCTGCGGGGATTGCCAGCTTATTGGCGAGGCCGGGGGTCATATCGGACTCATGGATGATGGAGGGAATATGGCAATGTCTGGCAGCCAGGACAACCGGGACAGAGACAAAGCCGCCCTTCGAGAACACGACATCCGGCTTCAGCTCCCGCAGGACATGGATCGCCTCACCGTATCCCTTCAGCACCTTGAAGGGATCCGAAAAGTTTTTGGGATCAAAATAGCGGCGAAGCTTCCCGGAAGCGATGCCGTAATAGGGAACCTGGAATTCGGTAATGAGTTTTTTCTCAATACCGTTATAGGAGCCCATATAAGAAATTTCGTAGCCCAGCTCGCGAAGCCTGGGCAGCAGGGCGATATTCGGGGTGACGTGTCCGGCGGTTCCGCCGCCGGTAAGAAGAATTCGTTTCAAAATGATACCTCCGTGTCGAGTTGTTTCTGATATCATTATCCTAGCTTTCCCGACCGCTGTCAATCGAATGTCTTGCAATTGTCTGAAAATATTGGTACAATGGAGAGTGGAGAAGTGAAGAAAGTGAGGCGTCTATGGGCAGAACAGGAATTATTGGAGCGATGGAAGAGGAAGTTGCTCTTTTAAAAGAGAAAATGGAAATAGAGGTTGTGGTGAAGAAGGCTTCGATGGAATTCTACCAGGGCTATCTGAACGGCCGTGAGGTCGTGGTGGTGCGAAGCGGCATCGGCAAGGTCAATGCAGGAATGTGCGCGCAGATTCTGGTAGATGTCTTCAATGTCAATCACCTGATCAATACCGGAATTGCAGGCTCTCTGAAGGCGGAGATTAATATCGGTGATATCGTCGTATCGTCGGATGCCCTGCAGCATGATATGGATGCAAGGCAGTTCGGTTATGCAAGAGGAGAGATCCCCCGGATGGATACCGTGAGCTTCCCGGCGGATCCGGAGCTGGTAGCCCTGGCAAAGGCAGCCTGCGAGGAAGCCAATCCGGATATTCGGGTCTTTGTGGGACGCGTCGTAAGCGGCGATCAGTTTGTCGCAGAGCGATCCGTGAAGGAGGAGATCGCCTCCTGGACGGAAGGATATTGTACCGAGATGGAGGGAGCGGCGATCGCGCAGGCAGCCTATCTGAATAAGGTGCCCTTCGTCATCGTCCGTGCGATTTCGGACAAGGCCGATGACAGCGCGACGATGGACTATCCGACCTTCGAGGCGAAGGCCATCGAGCACAGCGTGAGACTTGTGGAAAACTTTGTAGCCCGGATACCGGAGGATGCATATTAAGAAAAAGCTTTCATGAGCGTTTCTTAAAGAAAAGGCTGCCGCCTGGTGCGGCAGCCTTTTCTTTGTGCAAGAGGAAATGAGGAGAACGGGATGAAGGAATTGGAAATCATTTACGAGGATCGGGATGTGCTGGTCATTTACAAGCCCGCAGGTGTTCCGGTGCAGAGCGCCAGGGTGGGGACAAAGGACTGCGAGAGCCTCCTGAAAAACTATTTATATAGAAAGAATCCGAAAGGCGGCGCACCCTATCTGGGTCTAATCCATCGTCTGGATCAGCCGGTAGAGGGCCTGGTGGTTTTTGCACTAAATCAAAAGGCGGCCGCCGCCCTCAGCCGACAGTCAGCCGAGAGAGAGATGGAGAAGAGTTATCTCGCGATTCGCCGGACTGTGGATAACTGTCCACAAGATATCCCCAACGGGGAAAAGATATGTGGAAAACCTGTGGATAATGTGGAAAACTCGGTGGAAAACTGGATAGAGTGCGTGGATTTCCTGTGGAAGGACGGAAAAAACAACCGTTCTGCCATTGGAAAAGAGGGACAGCCGGGAGCCAAAAAGGCCGTGCTGCGGTACCGCATTTTAAAGCGTGTGGATAATCTGGAAATGGTGGAAATTCGCCTGGAAACAGGGCGTCATCACCAGATCCGGGTGCAGATGGCAGGCAGGGGGACGCCGCTTCTCGGTGACCGCAAATACGGGAAGGTTGAAAACTATGTGGATAATGTGGATAACTCCTTTCCGGCTCTCTGTGCATATCGGATAAAATTCCGGCATCCTTCCTCCGGAAAATGGATGGAATTCGAGCGGAAACCGGAAAATCCGGCTTTTTCAAGGTTTATGTAAAGCAGTTATCCACAGCGCGAAGGCCGCGAAATCCTTGACAAAATCGCGGTTTTCGTACTACAATACAAAAAAGTACGCCCCAAGGGTAGAGAAGGAGAAGAGAATGGCAAAGGAGAAGAAGCTGGTCGAAGAGATCACCTCTATGGATGTGGACTTCGCACAGTGGTATACAGATGTCGTAAAGAAAGCGGAATTGACCGATTATACAAGCGTAAAGGGCTGCATGGTGATCAAGCCGGCGGGCTATGCGATTTGGGAAAATATTCAGAAGGAGCTGGACGCGCGTTTTAAGGCGACAGGTGTAGAGAATGTATACCTGCCGATGCTGATTCCGGAGAGCCTGCTTCAAAAGGAGAAGGACCATGTCGAAGGCTTTGCACCGGAGGTAGCATGGGTGACGCATGGCGGACTGGAGCCGCTGCAGGAGCGGATGTGTATCCGACCGACCTCTGAGACGCTGTTCTGTGATTTCTATGCGAAAGAGGTTCAGTCCTACCGTGACCTTCCGAAGGTCTATAATCAGTGGTGCTCTGTTATGCGTTGGGAGAAGACGACCAGACCTTTCCTGAGATCCCGTGAATTCCTGTGGCAGGAGGGACATACAGCTCATGCCACGGCAGAGGAGGCCGAGGAGCGGACCCAGCAGATGCTGAATGTCTATGCTGATTTCTGCGAGGAGGTTCTGGCGATTCCGGTCATCCGGGGCCGCAAGACGGATAAAGAGAAGTTTGCAGGCGCCATCGCGACCTATACGATCGAGTCCCTGATGCATGACGGCAAGGCGCTGCAGTCCGGTACCAGTCACAACTTCGGCGACGGCTTCGCCAAGGCCTTCGGTATCCAGTATACCGCGAAGGATAATACGCTTCAGTATGTACATCAGACCTCTTGGGGCATGACCACCCGTATGATCGGAGCGATCATCATGGTACACGGTGACAACAGCGGTCTGGTTCTGCCGCCGCGGATCGCGCCGACCCAGGTGATGGTAATTCCGATTGCCCAGCACAAGGAGGGCGTTCTGGATAAGGCTTATGAGCTGAAGGCAGCCCTTTTGGAGGCAGGCTTTAAGGTAAAGGTCGATGATTCGGACAAGAGCCCGGGCTGGAAGTTCTCCGAGCAGGAGATGAAGGGCATCCCGGTTCGTATCGAGATCGGACCGAAGGATATCGAGGCAAATCAGGCCGTCATCGTTCGCCGCGACACTCGCGAGAAGATCGTAGCAGCGATTCCGGAGCTTTCCGAGAAGGTTCGCGAGGTGCTGGATACCATGCAGAAGGATATGCTGGAGCGCGCAAGAAAGCATCGCGATTCCCATACCTACGATGCGACGACCTATGAGGAGTTTGTGCAGACCATCAACGAGAAGCCGGGCTTTGTCCGGGCCATGTGGTGCGGAGATCAGGCCTGCGAGGATAAGATCAAGGAAGAGACGACGGCGACCTCCCGTTGTATGCCATTTCAGCAGGAGCGCATTGCAGAGACCTGTGTCTGCTGCGGAAAGCCGGCGAAGACCTTGGTTTACTGGGGCAAGGCTTATTAAAAATGATAAAAGAAAGTGATTCAGGGCTGCGAAGGTACTGAACCGTTACGAAAGCGGCTGGAGGCCAAAACCCTCGGGCCGCTTTTTACTTTATAGGAAAGAAAGGATACCGTACATGACCATTCAGATCCCAGAAAAAGCGAACGAAATCATCACTACCCTCTCCGACGCAGGCTATGAGGCCTACGTGGTAGGCGGTTGTGTGCGGGATGCGATCCTCGGACGCGAGGCGGCGGATTGGGATATCACGACAAATGCGAAACCGGAGGAAGTAAAGGCCTTATTTTCCAGGACGGTGGATACGGGGCTTCAGCACGGTACCGTGACGGTTCTGAACGGAAAAGAGGGCTTTGAGGTCACCACCTACCGCATCGACGGCGAATACCGGGACGGCCGCCATCCGGAGAGCGTTTCCTTTACGCCGAATCTGGTAGAGGATCTGAAGCGGCGGGACTTTACCATCAACGCCATGGCCTACAGCGAGAAGGAAGGCCTCGTGGACGCCTTTGACGGGCTCGGGGATCTGCAGAAAGGAGTGATCCGCTGCGTGGGCGATCCCAGGGAGCGCTTTACCGAGGATGCATTGCGGATTCTGCGGGCGGTTCGCTTCTCGGCGCAGCTGGATTTTTCTATCGAGGAGGAGACGAAAAAAGCGTTGGCGGAATTTGCCCCCAGGCTTACGAAGGTCAGCGCGGAGCGTATCCAGGTGGAGCTTTTAAAGCTTCTGACCTCGGATCATCCGGAGGTATTCCGAGAGGTCTGGGAGACCGGGATCACAGCGGTGATTCTGCCGGAGTTTGATGCCTGCATGGAGACCCCCCAGCACAACCCGCATCATTGCCGGAATGTAGGGGAGCATATCCTGTATACACTGACCGGTGTCGAGAAGGACAAGGCTCTGCGACTGGCAGCCCTGCTTCATGATATCGGAAAGCCGGTCTGCCGTACGACGGATGAGAAGGGCATCGATCATTTCAAGGGCCATGCGGGAGTGGGGGCGAAGATGGCCGACAAAATCCTGCGCCGCCTGAAATTTGACAATGACACGCGAAAAAAGGTGGTCCGGCTGGTGGAGGTCCACGACGACCGGGATTTCCCGCTGAATCATCGAGGTGTTCGCCGGGCGGTCCATCGGATCGGAGCAGAGCTCTTTCCGGATTATCTGAAGCTTAGACGGGCGGATATTCTGGCGCAGAATCCTCTGATGCAGGAGGAGAAGCTTCAGCGGCTCGAGGAGGCAGCGCGCCTGTACCGGGAGATCCTGGAGGAGGGCAATTGTCTGTCCTTAAAGGATCTGGCCGTGACAGGCCGGGATCTCATCGACGCCGGATTGGAGCCCGGGCCGAAGCTTGGCATTATCCTAAAAGAAATGCTGGAGGCAGTGATCGAGCATCCGGAATACAATACGAAGGAATACTTGATTGGAAATTATTTACAAGAAAATGTGCTGTAAATATCCCCGGTTACGTTGACTTTCCTATACAAATGTTCTAAAATTGAGGTTAGATATAGCTTATCAAAAAAAATAAATGCGAGGTAAAAGGGATGTATTTAGACGATTATAAGCGTTGGATGGACACGGAGCTGGAGGATGCTGCTCTGACAGAGGAGCTTAAGAGTATCGAGGGGAAGGACGATGAGATCAAGGATCGCTTCGCAGTAGCCCTGAAATTCGGTACGGCGGGTCTTCGAGGCGTGTTGGGAGCAGGCTCGAATCGCATGAATATCTACGTGGTTCGTCAGGCGACCCAGGGCCTGGCAAACTGGGTGAAGACCCAGGGAGGCAGCCAGCTGGTAGCCATCAGCTACGACAGCCGAATCAACAGTGATGTCTTCGCCAAGACAGCAGCCGGTGTCCTGGCAGCCAACGGTATCAAGGTTCGGATCTACGATGCATTGATGCCGGTTCCGGCATTGAGCTTTGCGACTCGCTATTATCAGGCAAATGCCGGCATCATGGTGACAGCTTCCCATAACCCGGCGAAATATAACGGTTACAAGGCCTACGGACCGGACGGCTGCCAGATGACCGACGAGGCGGCAGATATCGTCTATGCAGAGATTCAGAAGACGGATATCCTGACCGGAGCGAAGGTGATGGATTTTGAGGAGGGTCTGAAGAAAGGCCTGATCGAATATGTCGGCGAGGATTGCAAGGAAGCTCTGTATCAGGCCATCGAGGCGAGAAGCGTCCGCCCGGGCATCTGCGCGAGTGCAGGCCTAAAGCTGGTATACTCTCCGCTGAACGGCTCCGGTCTGGTACCGGTGACGCGGGTACTGAAGGATATCGGTATCACGGACGTGACGATCGTTCCGGAGCAGCAATATCCCGACGGGAACTTTCCGACCTGCCCCTATCCGAATCCGGAGATCTTTGAGGCCCTGCGCTTAGGTCTGGAGCTGGCGAAAAAGACGGGCGCCGATCTGATGCTGGCTACCGATCCGGATGCGGACCGTGTAGGTATCGCGATGAAGTGCCCGGACGGCAGCTACGAGCTGGTATCCGGCAATGAGATGGGTGTTCTGCTTTTGGATTATATCTGCGCAGGCCGCATCGAGAAGGGCACGATGCCGAAGAATCCGGTAGCGGTCAAGTCCATCGTATCGACACCGCTGGCAGACGCGGTAGCGAAGAATTACGGTGTGGAGCTTCGAAGCGTCCTGACCGGCTTCAAATGGATCGGAGATCAGATCGCTAAGCTGGAGGCAGCAGGCGAGGTAGAGCGCTTCATCTTCGGTTTTGAGGAGAGCTACGGCTATCTGGCAGGTTCCTATGTCCGCGACAAGGATGCGATCATCGGCTCGATGCTGATCTGTGAGATGGCGGCTTATTACCGGAGTATCGGTTCGTCCATCAAGCAGCGCCTGGAGGAAATCTATGAGAAATACGGCCGTTACCTGAACAAGGTCGACAGCTTTGAATTCCCGGGACTGACGGGTATGGACAAGATGGCAGGCATCATGGACGGTCTGCGGAAAAATCCGCCGGCGAAGATCGGGGAGTATGCGGTGGTCAAGGTGACAGATTATAAGAAACCGGAGGAAACCGGCCTTCCGGCAGCGAATGTGCTGGTATACAAGCTGGAAGGCGGTGCAGAGGTGATCGTTCGTCCCTCCGGAACCGAGCCGAAGATCAAGACCTATTTTACGACCCTTGGAAAGGATCTGGCAGAGGCCCAGGCTCAGAAGGACGCGCTGGCATCAGCCATTGCCCCGCTCTTTGCGTAGCAAAAGCCTTGACAAGTAGGAAAGAAACAGGTATAAATAGGAAAGAAGATATGGAAAGACGCACACACAGACATATCATCGACAAAATTGATTTGGAATATGATTAGGAGGAATTACCAGATGAACAGAACGGAATTAGTAGCTGCTATCGCAGAGAAGACGGAGTTATCCAAGAAGGATGCAGAGAAGGCTCTGAAGGCTTTCACAGATGTAGTAGCAGAGGAACTGAAGAAGGGCGAGAAGATCCAGCTGGTTGGTTTCGGAACCTTCGAGGTATCTGAGAGAGCAGAGAGAGAAGGAAGAAATCCGCAGACCGGCGAGACCATGAAGATTGCAGCTTCCAAGTCCCCGAAGTTTAAGGCTGGCAAAGCACTGAAGGATGCTCTGAACTAATCGATGCGCCTGGATAAGTATTTAAAGATTTCCCGTCTGATCAAGCGGAGAACCGTAGCAAATGAAGCCTGCGATGCAGGCCGTGTATTGGTCAATGACAAGGTGGCGAAGGCCTCGATGAATGTCAAGGCGGGCGATGTGATAGAGATTCAGTTTGGCAGTAAGTCCGTAAAGGTGGAGGTTCTGGATGTTCAGGAGACCGTCCGCAAGGAGGAAGCCAAGGAGCTTTATCGATACCTTTAAAAAATGCAGGAAAAAGACCTTTTGGATATTACCCAAAGGTCTTTTTTTGTTGCATAAATAAAGAAAAGATCATATAATGTGGGAAACAGAGTCAAAATCAGAAAGGGAGGCGACAGGAGCGATGATGACCAAAACCCGGCGCAGGATGAATCGAAGAAAACGCATGGGCTATCGGCTGATTGTACTGACGGTAATGTGTCTGCTGGTAACGGGTTTTTATGCAAAGCATCGGCTCCAGCGAAAGAACGAGGCCTATCAGAAGCAGGAAGAAGAGCTGATGGCTCAGATCGAAGAGGAAGAGGCGCGCACGCAGGAAATCGAGGAGCTTTCGAAATACGTGCAGACGAAGAAGTATGTAGAGGAAGTCGCGAAGGAACGGCTGGGACTCGTCTATCCGGACGAGATCCTGTTTAAGGCGAAGGAATAAAGAGAGCGTAGAATCCTGCAAACGCAGGATTCTATTTTTGTTACAGTGTCAAAACTTCCCACTTGGAAAAGTGGTATGGAAGTCGCCCGGGGGCGGGGTCGCACAGCTTCCGGCAGCGGAACAGCACTTCCATTGCGAATTTGTTGGAGTCGCTTCCGGCCTCCTGATGCAGCTTCTGTTCATTCGAAATCTGTACACTTCCGCCCGACTGTCCGCTGCTTTCCGGCACA
>CAVFGF010000048.1:0-17555 GCA_963621925.1 Alistipes onderdonkii
GATACATAGACGCCGGGTTTCAGCAGAAGATGGTTAATTGTAAAACTGGTAATTTTTTTCATATATATTTCCTTCCTCTCATGTGATATCCACGAATTGCTCCGCTGCAAAGCAGCTTTTGAAATCATACCATAAAATCCGAAAAAAGAAAACCGGAGGTTATCTTGAAGAAAAAAAGAAGAACAGACAGGCTGACGGCAGTTATCCTGGTTTTGACGATTGGCTTTTTGATTTTTTGGCTGGTCAAACCCGGGCAAATAATGCAAAAAACAGCCGGTGAGCTTCAGGTTACCTTTTTTGCCGCCGGAAAAAGTGATGCAATCCTCATCGAGCAAGGGGAAAAGCGGATGCTCATCGATACCGGTTTGGATGAAAATGCCGATTTTCTGCTGCAATATTTTGCATCGCAGGGCATCGAAACCCTGGATAAGCTTGTGATTACGCATTTTGACAAGGATCATGTAGGAGGCGCCGATCGAATTCTGGATGCTCTGGAGGTCAAAGAGACGCTGGAGCCGGATTATTCCACGGACAGCAAGGAGTATCTCGAATATCAGGACGCTTTGCAGAGAAATCAGATTTCTCTGCGAAAAATCACAAAAACAGAGGAAGGAATGCTTGGCCAGGCCTCTTTTGTCCTCTATCCGCCGGAAGAGGCTTATGACGACAGCGACAATGACCAGTCCCTGGTCCTCAGCCTTCGTTTCGGAGAAATAAGCTTTCTCTTTGCAGGCGACAGTCAGGAGAAACGCCTTAGGGAGCTGATGGAAAACACGGAGCTGGATTTGCATCATACGGTATTAAAGCTGCCTCATCACGGAAAAGAAGAAAAGAACAGTGTCATTTTTCTCGAGGAGGTAGCTCCCGAAGTGGCCGTGATTACCTGTGAAGACGAAACAAAGGTGTCCGGAGAGATTCTGGAGACGCTGGAGCAGCTGCATACAGAGATCTATCTGACCAGTCAGGGCACCGTGACCTGTATGACCGACGGGAAGGAGCTCCGTACAGAACAGAAATAAGAAAAATGATAGTTGATCTTGAAAAATGGGCGGGATACCCTTAAAATGATAAAAGGTGTATCTACGCCCTTTTTGTATAATGCATGATTTATACAGACATTGAACGAGGAGGAAATGAAAATGAGTAAAATTGATGAAATTCGCGCTGAGATGGTAAAAGCCATGAAAAATAAGGAAAAAGACAGAAAAGCGACGCTCTCCATGCTTTTGGCGGCTTTGAAAAATAAAGCCATTGATAAAAGAGCTGATTTGACACCGGAAGAGGAAGCCCAGGTCATCAAGAAAGAAATCAAGCAGACAAAGGAAACTCTGGAGGTGGCACCCGCTGATCGGATCGATATTATCGAGCAGTGCAAAGCACGGATTGCCGTTCTCTCGGAGTTTGCACCGGAGGAGATGGGCGAGGAGGCGATCCGAAGCGTCGTTCAGGAAGTAATCAGCGCGCTTGGTATCAAAGAGCCCACCGGCAAGGATAAAGGAAAAATCATGAAGGAGCTGATGCCAAAAGTAAAAGGAAAGGCAGACGGCGCTCTGGTGAATAAAATCGTAGGAGAGATGCTGGCATAATAAGCAGCAGAAGAGAAAATACCATGAATAAAATACAGATTCGACATTCCCTGCTGCTTTTACTGACCGCTGTGATCTGGGGCGTGGCCTTTGTAGCGCAAAGCGCGGGCATGGATTATGTCGGCCCCTTTACGTTTCTATGCACCCGTTCCTATATTGCAGGAGTGGTCCTTTTGCCGGTGATCGCTTTTCTGGAGCGAAAAAAGAGCGAGGAAGTTCGTCTGGAGGAAAGCAAACCGGAAAATAAGAAATTTTTGATAAAGGGCGGTATTCTGTGCGGCCTGGTTCTTTGCTTTTCCAGTGCCTTCCAGCAATATGGACTTTTGTTTACCACAGTGGGAAAAGCAGGTTTTATCACGGCCTTCTATATTGTGCTGGTTCCCATTGCTGGTCTTTTCTTTGGAAAGCGCTGCGGGCTTCATGTATGGTTCGGGGTACTGCTGGCCTTGGCAGGTCTTTATTGTCTTTGCATTACCGAGACCCTGCGGATACGGATTGGCGATCTTCTTGTGCTTTGCTGTGCCTTTTTATTTACCTCACACATCCTGCTGGTTGACCATTTTTCACCCCATGTGGACGGCGTAAAAATGTCCTGTATCCAGTTTTGGGTCTGCGGCACCGTCGCCGGCATCGGCATGCTGCTTTTTGAGCATCCGAATCTCTCGGACATTTTCCTGGCATGGCAGTCGATTCTCTATGCAGGTCTTTTATCCAGCGGTGTCGGCTATACCCTGCAAATCATCGGTCAAAAGGGCTTGAATCCGACGGTGGCTTCTCTGATTATGAGTCTGGAATCCGTGGTATCCGTGCTGGCCGGCCTTCTGCTTCTCGGACAGACCATGAGCGGAAAAGAGGTGCTTGGCTGCGTCCTGATGTTTGCGGCAATTATTCTGGCTCAGCTGCCCGGACGAGAGAAAAAACAAAATGCAATGTAAAGCTTCCGTTAAATCTTTGGAAGATTGGTTGCGGATTTTGAAAGAAAACCTATAATGAAAGAGAAAGCAATATGAAAATATTATTTATATCCCTTGGCTGCGATAAAAATCTGGTGGACTCCGAGGTCATGATCGGCCTTTTAGGCAAGAAAGGCTTTTCCTTTACTGACGAGGAAACCGAGGCGGATGTGATTGTCATCAACTCCTGCTGCTTTATCAATGATGCCAAGGAGGAAAGCATCAACACCATTCTGGAGATGGCCGAATACCGAAAGACAGGAAGCTGCAAGGCACTGATTGTCACCGGCTGCCTGGCTCAGCGATACAAGCAGGAGATCGTAGACGAGATCCCGGAGGTCGACGCTGTTCTGGGCACCACCACCTACGATGCCATCGTAGAGACCGTAGAAAAGGTTCTGGATGGCCAGAAGGAGCTTCACTTTGAGGACATCGATCGGCTGGTGCCGGAGCAGGAAGGAACGAGAAGTCTGACCACAGGCGGTCACTATGCGTATCTGAAGATCGCGGAGGGCTGTGATAAGCATTGTACCTATTGCATTATCCCGAAGGTTCGCGGCAATTATCGCAGTGTTCCCATGGAGCAGCTCTTAAAAGAGGCCCGGGAACTGGCAGAGAGCGGCGTCAAGGAACTGATCCTGGTTGCCCAGGAGACCACCCTTTACGGAAAAGATCTTTATGGCGAAAAGAAGCTGCCGGAGCTTTTAAAGAAGCTGGCAGAAATCGGTGGTATCCAATGGATTCGCGTCTTATATTGCTATCCGGAGGAAATTACGGAGGAACTGATTCAGGTCATGAAGGCGGAACCGAAAATCTGTCATTATCTGGATCTTCCGATCCAGCATGCGTCGGATCGTATTTTAAAGCGCATGGGCCGGAGAACGTCCCAGGCAGATCTGCGCTCCATCATCGGAAGGCTACGGGAGGAAATTCCGGATATCTGTCTGCGTACCACGCTGATTACCGGTTTCCCGGGAGAAACGAAGGAGGATCACGAGGAACTGATGCACTTTGTCGATGACTGTGAGTTTGACCGGTTAGGCGTCTTTACCTATTCTCCGGAGGAGGATACACCGGCTGCGGCTATGCCGGAGCAGATCGCGGAGGAAGTGAAAGAAGCCCGCAGGGCAGAGCTTATGGAGCTGCAGCAGGAGATCGCCTTTGATAAGGCAGATGCCATGACCGATCGCATCCTTGAAGTCATGGTAGAGGGGCAGGTGGCAGACGAAAATGCTTATGTCTGCCGTACCTACAAGGATGCACCGGGCGTAGACGGATATCTCTTTTTAAATACCGGCGAGACGCTGATGAGCGGAGATTTTGCGAGAGTCCGCGTGACCGGAGCAGTAGATTATGATTTGATAGGAGAATTAGCAGAATGAATTTACCCAATAAATTAACGACACTGCGTGTCCTGATGATTCCGTTTTTTGTCATTTTTATGCTGACGAATCTGGGAGGTGCCTACGCAAACTACATTGCGGTTGCGATCTTTATTGTCGCCAGCCTGACGGATCTTCTGGATGGCAAGATTGCAAGAAAGTATCACCTGGTAACAAATTTCGGAAAATTCATGGATCCATTGGCAGACAAGCTTTTGGTTTGTTCTGCCCTGATCTGTCTGGTGGAAATGGAGCGCCTTGCCGCCTGGATGGTGATTGTCATCATTTCCAGAGAATTCATTATCAGCGGTTTTCGCCTGATTGCATCGGACAACGGTGTAGTCATTGCAGCCAGCTACTGGGGAAAGTTTAAAACGACCTTTCAGATGGTGATGATCGTTCTTCTGATTTTGAATCTGGGTGGCGTATTTTCCATCATTACTGAGGTTGTGACCTGGATTGCACTGATTCTGACCGTGGTATCGCTGGTAGATTACCTGGTAAAGAATAAAGGAATACTTCTGGAAGGAGATATCTAGAAATGGGAGAGCAGAGGATGACGCCGGCAGAGGAAGTAGTCGAGCTATTAAAGAAAAATGGGTTAACCGTGACGACCGCAGAGTCCTGTACCGGCGGTCTGGTGGCCGCACGCCTGGTGGATGTACCGGGGGTATCGGAGGTTTTTAAACAGGGCTTTATTACCTATTCCAACAAGGCAAAGAGAAAGCTTCTGAATGTAAAAAAGACGACTCTTAAGGAACTCGGTGCGGTCAGCGAAAAGACCGCCCGGGAGATGGCGAAGGGAGCGATTCTTGCCAGCGGAGCGGACGCCGCCATTGCCACCACCGGGATCGCCGGACCTGACGGAGGCTCGGAGGAGAAGCCGGTAGGGCTCGTCTATATCGCTGTTTCTGTGCGTGGACAGCTCTACGCAGAGAAACACCAGTTCGAGGGGAATCGCACAGAGGTGCGGGAGAGCACGGTACAGGCAGCACTTCTGCTTCTGAAAAAAGGACTCGAGGAGACCGATGGAAATGACAAAGACCATTAAGATCAAATATTTTACGGATAAAATCGAAAAGCTGGCTTATATCGGAGGAAAATCGGATTGGGTGGATCTTCGATGTGCAGAAGATATTTCCCTGAAAAAGGGAGAGTTTCGGCTGATTCCCCTGGGAATTGCCATGGAGCTTCCGAAGGGCTATGAGGCGCATGTCGTTCCGAGAAGCAGCACCTACAAAAATTTTGGCATCATCCAGACCAATCATATGGGAGTCATTGATGAGACCTATTGCGGTGATAACGATCAATGGTTTATGCCGGTTTACGCAATGCGCGATACAAAAATTCATATCAATGACCGCATTTGCCAGTTCCGTATCATGGAGCATCAGCCGGAATTGCTATTTGAGGAGACAGATGTTTTGGGTCATCAGGACCGAGGCGGACACGGAAGTACAGGAAAGGCGTAAGAATTATGCAAATTGTCACATTTGCTGCGATTGAAATCGGCTCCTATGAAGTGGGAATGAAGATTCTGGAGCTGTCCTCCAAATATGGAATGAAGGAAATCGACTATATCCGGCACGGTCTGGAGCTGGGCAAGGATGCCTATAATCAGAAGGAAATCAGCAATGAAATGCTGGAGGAGCTCTGCGAGGTTCTGGAAGATTTTACCAGAATCATGAAGGAGTATCGGGTAGATGATTATCGGGCCTGTGCCACCAGTGCGATCCGCGAGACGAGAAATTGTCTCTTGATTCTGGACAAGATTCGCGTGCGGACAGGTTTGGAGGTCGAGGTGCTGAGCAATTCCGAGCAGCGTTTTCTGGGGTATAAGTCCATTGCTTCCAACGAGGAGTCCTTTCAGAAAATCATCCGGAAGGGAACAGCCATCGTGGACGTAGGCGGCGGCAGTATCCAGATTTCGCTCTTTGACAAGGATGCTCTGGTATCGACCCAGAATCTGCGTCTGGGTACGATGCGTATCCGGGAACGTCTGGCTGAGGTAGAGAACCGAACCACACACTTTCAGGAGATCATCGAGGAGATGATCAACAACGAGCTGAAAAGCTATAAGCGTCTGTATCTGAAGGATCATGAAGTCAAGCATATGATTCTCGTGGGGGATTATATCCATCAGCTGGTGGACAGAAATACAAAGGCAGCAAATGTGTCCTTTACGCGGGAAGAATATCTAAGCCTGTACGAAAAGATCCTATCTGCGGGGTCTCGGGAAAAAACTCTCGAGCGTCTGGGCACCATGGCGGATCACAGCTCCCTGGTGCTGCCGGCGCTGATCATCTATCGAAGACTGATCGAAGAGACCGGTGCAGAGCTTATCTGGGTACCCGGTTTGAATATTTGCGACGGTCTGGCTTATGATTATGCGGAGCAAAGAAAGATCTTCAAATCCAGCCATAATTTTGAAAATGATATCATCGAAGCAGCGAAGAATATTGCGAAGCGCTATCAAAGCAACAAAACCCATCTTCTTGGAACAGAATATCTGGCGCTGACCATCTTTGACAAAATGAAGCGGATCCACGGAATGGAAAAACGCGAACGCCTGCTTCTGCAGATTGCCGTCTGGCTTCATGACTGCGGCAAATATATCAGTATGACCCATACCCCTGAATGCTCCTACCAGATCGTCATGTCTACCGAGATTATCGGTCTGTCTCACAGGGAGCGGGAGATCATCGCCAATGCGATCCGATTTGATACGGAGGAATTTGTTTCGTTTGAGGAATTTTCCGCAGAGAGCAGTCTCGATCGCAAGGATTATCTTCTGACCGCAAAGCTCAGTGCCATCCTTCGGGTCGCCAATTCGATGGATCGCAGTCACAAGCAGAAGTTCAAAAATGTACGTGTGACGCTGAAGGAGCGAGAGCTTCTGGTGGTGGTAGATACCGTAGAGGATATTACCCTCGAGCAGGGGCTCTTTTCCCATAAAGCAGATTTCTTTGAAACGATATTCAGTATCAAGCCCGTGATCCGGCAGAAAAGGCAGGTATAAAAGCATGGATAAGAAGGAATTTACCAGACATGAGTATTTTCGAAACCGAGAGCTGTCCTGGCTGGCTTTTGATGAGCGCGTACTCAGCGAGGCGAGAGATAAGAGCATTCCCTTGTTTGAGCGTCTGAAGTTTTTAAGTATTACGGCCTCAAATCTGGATGAGTTCTTTATGATTCGTGTCGCTTCGCTGAAGGACATGGTTCATGCCGGTTATACAAAAAAAGACCTCGCCGGAATGACACCCCGAGAACAGATTGAAGAGATTACAAGGGAGGTTCGCAGTCTTGTAGATCTTCAATATTCGACCTATACCCGCTCCCTGCTGCCGGCTCTGAAGCAACACGGACTTCGCGTGATTCAGGAGCATGAGGCTCTGACCAAGGAGGAGGCTCGCTATGTGGATCGCTACTTCCGGGACAATGTTTATCCGGTATTGACACCGATGGCGGTGGATTCCTCGAGACCTTTCCCCTTAATTCGAAATAAAACACTGAATATCGGTGCCTTACTTCAGAAAAAGGATGAGGAGGATGCCGAACTGGAGTTTGCTACGGTGCAGGTTCCTTCTGTTCTGCCGCGTATCGTGCGCCTTCCGGACGGAGAAGACGGCAGCCGAAAGATTATCCTGCTCGAAGAAATCATCGAGCGAAATATGCAGCAGCTGTTTCTGAAATACGATATTGTCAGTACATCCCCCTACCGTGTCATGCGAAATGCCGATCTGACGATTGACGAGGATGAGGCCTCCGATCTTTTGAAGGAGATCCAGAAGCAGCTGAAGAAACGGCAATGGGGTGAGGCGATTCGCCTGGAGGTTGAGGAGAAGATCGACAAACGTCTGTTAAAGGTTCTGACAGAGGAGCTGGATATCAAGGAGCAGGCTCTCTATAAAATCAGCGGGCCTCTGGATCTGACCTTCCTGATGAAAATGTATGGCATGGAGGGCTTTGAGGATTTAAAACTGCCGAAGCATGTACCGGCAGCAGTAAAGGATCTTCCCGGCGACTGCAATATCTTTGACGAAATTCGAAAAGGCGATATTCTCCTGCATCATCCCTACCAGACCTTCGATCCGGTCGTGAAGTTTGTGAAGGATGCAGCTGCAGATCCAAAGGTTCTGGCTATCAAGCAGACCTTGTACCGCGTCAGCGGCAATTCGCCGATCATTGCCGCACTGGCCCAGGCAGCGGAAAATGGCAAGCAGGTTTCCGTATTGGTGGAGCTGAAGGCGCGTTTTGACGAGGAAAATAATATTCTTTGGGCAAAAATGCTGGAGAAGGCAGGTGCCCATGTTATCTACGGTCTGGTGGGTCTGAAGACCCACAGCAAGATCACCCTGGTGGTGCGTCGGGAGGAGGACGGCATTCGCCGTTATGTCCATCTGGGTACCGGAAATTATAACGATTCGACAGCGAAGCTTTATACGGATATCGGACTTCTGACCTGCTCGGCGCCGATTGGTGAGGATGCTACGGCAGTCTTCAATATGCTTTCCGGATATTCCGAACCGGAGGGGTGGAATAAGCTTTCGCTGGCGCCGCTGTGGCTGAAGGATCGTTTTTTGACTCTGATTGCAAGAGAAAAGGAGCATGCGAAAAACGGAGGAGAAGGCCGTATCATCGCAAAAATGAATTCTCTCTGCGATCGGGATGTCATGACTGCACTTTATGAGGCGTCCGCCGCAGGCGTACAGATCGACCTGATTGTACGTGGTATCTGCTGTCTAAAGGTCGGCATTCCGGGCGTAAGTGAAAATATCCGCGTGCGTTCGATCGTCGGAAATTTTCTGGAGCACAGCCGTATTTTCTATTTTTATAACAATGGGCAGGAGGAAGTATTCTGCGCCAGCGCGGACTGGATGCCGCGAAATCTGGAGAAGCGTGTAGAGATTATGTTCCCGATTGAGCGGGAGGAGTTAAAGAAGGAAGTCATCCATATCCTGGATATCGAACTGCAGGATAATGTAAAAGCACATATTCTTAAGCCCGATGACAGCTATCAAAAGGCGAATCGAAGAGGAAAGGCTCCCTTAAGCTCTCAGGATTACTTTGCGGAGGAGGCTTGGAAGAAGGCAAAGGGAGAAGAACATATGGTAAACCGCCGGATCTTTATTCCGGAGGAGCCTGCGGAATAAAAATTAGGGGTATGGATTCTTATCTTATGGGGAAGGTTGCATGAAAAAACTAAAAATCGGAATGGCTCTTGGGATCAGTCTTTTGGTTCTGACAGGGGTCTGTCATCATTTTTTGACGAAGATACAGGAAGAAGAGAATCCGATCGCTGCGCCGGAAAGCTGTATGGCTGTTTATGACGGAGTAAGCATTCATCCATGGACAGACGGAGAGGAGATGTATCTTTTTCTACCCTCGTATTTTGTATGGGAGGAGACAGAACTTTTCTTTACAGGAGACGGAAATAAGCTGAACGGAGAGCCGGTACAGGGAGCCGTTTCTCTCGGAACGATACAGGAGGCGCAAGGATATACCTTCCTAAACCAAGAAGGCCTGGAAAGACAGCTCTATGTGCAGCAGTCCGAACATGTGGGAACCGTATATATAGAAACCTCCAGCGGCAGCATGGCTTCGGTGGATGCAGACAAGGAGTACGGAGAAAGCGGCCGCATCCTGGTATATGATGCCGACGGAAATCCGAATTATGAAGATCATCTTTCCCAGATCAAGGGTCGGGGAAATGTAACCTGGCTTGCGGAGAAAAAATCCTATGGCATCAAGCTCAAATACGAGGCAGATCTACTTGGTATGGGCTCTGCAAAAAAATGGATCCTTTTAAACAACGTTTACGACGGAACAGGACTTCGCAATAAGCTCTGCCTGGACCTGGCAAAGGAGGTAAATCTCCCCTATGCCGTAGAAGCAGAGTGGGTGGATCTCTATCTGAACGGCTCCTACAATGGCAATTATCTGCTGTGTGAAAAGGTCGAAATAGGAAAAAATCGGATTGAGATCAGCACCGAAAGTGATGCAGACGATGCAGCGTCAGGGTATCTGCTGGAGAGAAACAGCTATTACGATGCTTTAGGAAAGTTTAAAACCACAGACGGAAATCCCTTTACACTGAGTTATCCGAAGGAACCTACCGAGGAGCAGCTTTCTTATATTTCGGAGCATCTACAGATGATTGAGGATCTGATCCTGGCCGGAGAGTATGAGAAAGCAGGAGCATATCTGGACTGGAACTCTTTTTTTCTTCGCTATCTGGTAGATGAGGCCGTGCTCAATCAGGATACCGGTGTAACCAGCATGTACTTTTATAAGGATGTGGAGGACGAATTATTATATTCGGGACCGGTCTGGGATTATGATGCCAGTCTGGGAGCCGGAAGTCTGACTTCTATGCTGAATTATCATGTCATTGCCGGGCGTGATTTGAACAGCTATCGGGGCGATATTTCCCTGAGCTGGTACAGTGCCATGTATGATAGTGACTGGTTTCAGGAACATATCTTAAAGCTTTATCGTGAGACAGTACGGCCGTATCTGGAGACTCTCTTATCCGAAAAGATAGACAGCTACATTGAAACGGTCGAAAAATCAC
The DNA here is from genome assembly GCA_963621925.1 of Alistipes onderdonkii. Classification (GTDB taxonomy): domain Bacteria; phylum Bacillota; class Clostridia; order Lachnospirales; family Lachnospiraceae; genus Laedolimicola. The sequence goes on from CAVFGF010000048.1 coordinate 10,496, forward strand.
GAGAGATGGACGGGATACGCTGGCGAAATCAGGATTATAAGACAGGACATTATACGGAAACAGAGAACGAGATTCGTTATCTGAAATACTTTTTGGAAAAGCGGATCCATTCGCTGGATGAAGAATGGCTTGGAATCAAAAATGAGACAATCGGTCAGGGAAACGGCTCTTTTCATACCGTTCGCTATGTAAGCGAGAAAGGAACAAAGCTTGTGGAGGTACCTGACGGGGACATGATTATTTTGACACCGGAGGAGCTGCTTAGGGAAGACGAATGGTGGTTTAATGAACGGGACGGTCAGGATCTGACACCCTACTTGCCGGTCTTTGAGGATGTGACCTTCGTGGCTTCTACGGGAGAATAGGACAGAATGAAAAAGAAAAGCTATAGAACCTGCCTGCTGGCTGTTGTTTTTCTGCTGACAGCCTGTGGGGGGAAGAAACAAAGCATCACGTATCGTCTGGAGGAGAAAAATGAGAGCCTTTCCATCACCGATACGATGACCTTGGAAGCAAAGGGCGATCAGGTCACGCGGATAGAAGAAACCATTGTCTTTGACCTGTCGCCCTATGACGAGGACACCAGGAACCTCATGACAGAGGCCTATGCAGCTTTGGCAGAAAGCTACCAGGCTGTGGATGGTGTCGAATGTACCGGCAACGAGGCAGAGGATATCTATACCATAGAGATGCAGATCGATGCGGAAGAAAAAACGATAACGAAGCTTACGGAGCAGGGCCTGCTTCAGGTAGATGGGGATACCGAAGGAATCTCCCTTACGAAGACAGGCACTGCTCTCGAAGAAGCCGGCTATACAAAAGTCGATTAACGTTACGGAACAGTTACGATGAAAGCATGAATTTGTGGATAATCTCGGCAATTCCGGAATGATTGTTATCCTTCTCGGTGATATAGACGCCATAAGGATACATCTCCGGGCGGGCATTTTTCATGACGCAAGGAGTCTTTACTGCCTGCAGCATCGTGATATCATTCTCTGCATCACCGGCAGCCAGCGTATGATCGAGTGGAACGTTCAGATAATTGCAAAGCCAGCGAATTCCGCTGCCCTTGTTGATGCCCTCCGGGAGAAATTCCAGATACTGGTCGCACGAGAAGAACATATCGATACGATGAGCCTTGCTCCAGGGCTCCATATGCTGCCGGAAAGCCTCCAGGCGGCTGCGGTCCTGTAAATCGATGAACAGAATTTTGATGGGATCGAAATCCAAAGCCTTCGAGACGTCCTCGACGATATCATACTGAATGACATTGGAGGAAGCATAATATTGAAGCTCCGGATTGTCATGCTCACAGAGCACGCCATGGTCAGAATAGGTCTGGGGATGAATATGAAAGCGATAGGCCTCATCAAAAGCCTCCCGAAGGCAGTCCCTGGAGACACCGGTCTGAAAAATCGTTTCCTTTGTATGGGCATTGTAGATCAGGGCGCCGTTGGAGGTGATCGCATAGCAGCCGGGCTTTGTCATACCAAGCTTTTCCAGCTGACGAACGGTACTGTAGAGAGGCCGGCCGGTAGTCACAACGACGGCATGTCCCCCGGCGGTGGCTTCCTGAATGGCCTTCTGATTCTCCTCTGTGATTTCTTTTTTGTCTGTCAGCAGGGTGCCGTCCAGATCAACAAATAAAATTTTCTTTTCCATCATCAAAACTCCTTATCATGAATTACAGAAATTGTATCACGAAAGCCAAAAAGAGAAAAGCGAATTTTTAGATAAGCATGGCGTAAAAGAAAGGATATATGGGATGAGTCAGTATTTTCCTTTATTTGTGAATCTCGAAGGAAAGAAAATCACAGTGGTGGGGGCCGGCCGGATCGCCGAACGACGGATTCGGACTCTGCTTTCTTTCGGAGCGCAGATTACGGTACTTGCGCCGGATGCCACCGAAGCGATACAGCAATGGGACGCGGAAAACAAATTGAATTGGCGAAGGGGCTGCTGGGGGCCGGAGAGGGAAGGCCTTCTGGAGGGCAGCCTTTTTGTGCTGTCCGCTGCAGATGAAAAGAATGTAAATGAAGCTGTTTATCGTACTTGTAAGAAAATGGTAATCCCGGTAAATTGTTCGGACGATCGCGCTCGGTGCGATTTTTATTTTCCGGGTATTGCCAGAGGAGGCGGCATTACCGCCGGTATTACGGCAGATGGAAAAGATCATCGACTGGCCAGAGAGGCGACGGAGCGTATCCGAAGATGCCTGAAGGAATAAAAAAGAGATCCTTTTCCTGCAAAACTATGGTATAATCATAGGAAGTTTAAAAAGGTATAAAAAGAGGAGTTTAAAAGGATGGATATGAATATCAGACCGCGCCGTCTGCGTGGCGGCGCGAATTTACGGAAAATGGTACGCGAGACCAGGATGGATAAAAGTTCTTTGATTTATCCGATGTTCGTAAAGGAAGGAAGCGGCATTCAGGAAGAAATCCCGACGATGCCGGGACAGTACCGCTACAGCATCGACAAGCTGCCTTACGCATTGGAGGAATTGGTTCGAGCCGGTGTCGGCAGCGTCATGTTTTTTGGAATTCCGGATCACAAGGATGCCTGCGGAAGCGGTGCATATGATGAAAACGGTATTGTGCAGAAGGCTTTTCGGGAGGCGAAGAAGCAATTTCCGGATCTCTACTGTATCGGAGACGTCTGTATGTGCGAGTATACCTCCCACGGTCATTGCGGAATCCTTCGCGGCGAGTATGTAGACAACGATAAAACCCTGGACTACCTGGCGAAAATTGCGCTGTCCCAGGTTCAGGCAGGGGCGGATATGGTGGCTCCCTCGGATATGATGGATGGCCGTGTGGCTGCAATTCGCTCGATCCTGGACAAGAATGGATATCTGGAGACACCGATCATGTCTTATGCAGTCAAGTATGCATCCGCTTTCTACGGTCCCTTCCGTGACGCGGCAGGCAGTGCGCCGGCCTTTGGAGACCGAAAATCCTACCAGATGGATTATCACAATGTCCGCGAGGGACTAAAAGAAGCTCTCCTCGATGTAGAAGAGGGCGCCGATATCATCATGGTAAAACCGGCCATGAGCTACCTGGATGTCATTACGAAAGTCAAGGAAGAAATTCTGCTTCCGGTGGCTGCTTACAGCGTCAGCGGCGAGTATGCGATGATCAAGGCCGGTGCTTCTCTAGGCTATATCGATGAAGCATCGATTATCTGCGAGACGGCGGCCAGTGCTTACCGCGCCGGTGTCGATCTGTATCTGACTTATTTTGCAAAAGAGATTGCAGGCTTTTTGGATGAAGGGAGAATTGGCTGATGAATCGCTCAGAGACACTTTTTCATAAAGCAGAAGAATATATTCCGGGAGGTGTGAATTCTCCGGTACGCGCCTTTGGCTCCGTCGGCGAGACACCACGCTTTATCGCTTCGGCAAAGGGCGCCCATATGACGGATGTGGATGGGCAGACCTATCTGGATTTTGTGGGCTCCTGGGGACCGATGATCCTGGGACACAATCATCCGAAGGTTCTTTCGGATGTACTGGAGGCCTGCCGGCAGGGCTTAAGCTTCGGCGCAGCTACCGAGCGGGAAGTCGAGATGGCAGAGCTAATCTGCGATATCGTTCCTTCTATCGAGATGGTACGTATGGTCAATTCCGGTACCGAGGCCGTGATGAGCGCTGTCCGGGCAGCCAGAGGCTTTACCGGTCGAAGAAAAATCATCAAGTTTGCGGGCTGCTATCACGGACACAGCGATGCGATGCTGGTCAAGGCCGGGTCGGGGGTCATGACAGCCGGGATCCCGGACAGCGCCGGCGTTCCGGCTGGCTGCACCGAGGATACCCTGACGGCTGTATACAATGATCTGGACAGTGTGCAGGCTATTTTCGATGAGTTTCCGAATGAAATAGCGGCCGTGATTGTAGAGCCTGTGGCTGCCAATATGGGTGTGGTACCCCCAAAGGAGGGCTTCTTGGAGGGACTTCGAGGCCTCTGTACCGAAAAGGGCAGTCTGCTGATTTTCGATGAAGTTATTACCGGATTCCGCTTAAGTCTCACAGGAGCCCAGGGCTATTTTCATATCAAACCGGATTTGACCACCTTCGGCAAGATCATCGGCGGCGGTATGCCGGTGGGCGCTTATGGCGGAAGAAAAGATGTCATGAAGCTCATCGCCCCCAGCGGTCCCGTTTACCAGGCAGGTACCTTGAGCGGCAATCCGGTAGCGATGGCGGCCGGTCTGGCTCAGCTTAAGCTGCTTTTGGAGACACCGGATTTTTATGAGAAGCTGAATCATAAGGCAGATATCTTTTTTGAGGGTATGCAGGAGGCAGTTCGTGCGGCCGGAAAGCCCTGGGTGGTGAACCATGTCGGATCCTTGGGCAGCATTTTCTTTACCGAACAGCCTGTCACCAATTATGCCGAAGCGAAGACAGCAGATACTGCGAAATTTGGCGAATATTTTTCCTATATGATACAAAAGGGCATCTATCTTGCACCTTCCCAGTTTGAAGCCATGTTTCTGTCTTCGGCGATGACAGAGGAAGAGCTTTCCGGGACTCTGGAGGTATTTAAAGAATACCTGAAGCAGTGCTAAGACAAGGAGGAGAAACCATGGAGCAGAAAAAATACGTAGCTTATGTCGGAACCTACACCCATGGCAGCAGCGTAGGAATCCATCTGTTTGATTTGGATGTAGAAGAGGGTACAATGAAGGAACGCAAGGTCATTCCCATCAATAATCCTTCCTATATCAAAATGTCTCACAACGGAAAATTTCTGTATTCCATTGCCGACGAAGGTGTACGCTCCTTTACCGTACAGCCGGACGGTGACCTGGTTCCCTTAAACTGCGCCAGCATTGAAGGAATGCGAGGCTGCTATCTTTCTACAGATAAGGATGATAAATATCTGTTTGTAGCCGGGTGGCATGACGGAAAGGTGACCGTGATGCGCCTGAATGAAGACGGAACCGTAGGAGAGATGACCGACGAGGTCTTCCATAAGGGGCTTGGCAGCGTGGCCGAGCGAAATTTCCGTCCCCATGTCAACTGCGTAAACCTGACTCCGGACGGAAAATATCTCTGCGCCGTCGATCTCGGCACGGACCAGATCAAAATCTACAAATTCAATCACCGCACCGGCAAGATTGAGCTGTTGGATCTCCTGTTCTGTGAGCTGGAATCCGCACCGCGCATCCTGAAATTCAGTCGAAGCGGCAAATTTGCCTATGTCATCAGTGAACTGAAGAATTACATTACCGTCTACAAATATGACGGAAGCGGAAAAAATCCCGTTTTTGAGGAAATCCAAAAGGTTTCGACGCTGAATGATTACCATTCCGCTACCAGTGCAGCCTGCGCCCTTCGCTTTTCAAAGGATGATACCAGACTCCTGTGCACCAATGCCGGAGACAATACAGCCGGACTCTTTCATGTCGATACCAATACCGGACTTTTGGAGAAAATCTGTATCCTACCGATTAGCGGAGACTACCCAAAGGCCATCGATTTCTTTCCGGATAACCGGCATATTATGTCCCTGAACCATGAGAGCAACACCATTACCACCTTCGAGGTACATGATAAAGAAAAATATTTCACGGAAAAGGGACGGCCGATTTCCATTGAGACACCGAATTGCGTGCTGGTTGCTGAAATTGAAAAATAGAGCACGCAAGCGCCAAAGATTTTGCTGCAGTGTATCTGCAAAAGTACAAATTTTTTTTGAGCAGGACTTGAAAAATACGGCGAAAGCACCTAAAATGAAATGTAGATTGTCAATAACATGGTAAATCGTTACAAAGAATCTTTTAAAAGAAAAGGAGAAATCATCATGAAATTTGTCGTTGAAACATCCGCACGTCACGTACATGTCACACAGCAGGATCTCGAAACCCTGTTCGGCAAGGGCTATGAGCTGACCAAGAAGAAGGATCTGTCTCAGCCGGGTCAGTTTGCCTGTAATGAGAAGGTAACTATCGTAGGAAGCAAAAAAGAAATGACTGCTTCCATCTTAGGACCGGTTCGTCCGGAAACCCAGGTAGAGCTTTCCCTTACAGATGCTCGCTCCATCGGCGTAGTCGCTCCGATTCGTGAGTCCGGTGATATCGCAGGCAGCGGTGCATGTAAGCTGGTAGGACCGGCCGGAGAGGTAGAACTTAAGGAAGGTGTCATTGCAGCAAAGCGTCACATCCATGCAACTCCGGAAGATGCAGAAAAGCTCGGCGTAAAGGACAAGGATGTTGTTTCCGTAAAGGTTGATACCGAGGGCAGAAGCCTGGTATTCGGTGATGTCGTTGTTCGAGTAAGCCCGAAGTATGCACTGGCTATGCATATCGATACTGATGAATCGAATGCAGCAGGCTGCGGCCGTGAGGTATATGGCGAGATCGTTAAGTAAGTCCAAAAGCAAATATTAATTAAGGGAGAACACACAATTATGAAGATTTTAGTAATTAACTGCGGAAGCTCCTCTCTCAAGTATCAGCTGATTGATATGGAGAATGAGTCAGTCATGGCAAAAGGTCTCTGTGAGAGAATCGGAATCGACGGTTCCAAGCTGACCCATAAGGCAAACGGCAAAGAGAAGGTCGTAGAGCAGGCTATGCCGGCGCATACCGAGGCTATCAAGCTGGTTATGCAGGCTCTGGTAGATCCGGAGTACGGTGTAATCAAGGATACCAGCGAGATCTCCGCAGTAGGACATCGCGTTCTGCATGCCGGAACCGTATACAGCGATTCCATCATTGTAAATGAGGATGTAAAGCGCGTTATCCGCGAGTGTTTTGACTTAGGACCGCTGCACAACCCGGCTAACCTGATGGGTATCGAAGCTTGCGAGGAAGCTATGCCGGGCACCCCGAACGTAGCCGTATGGGATACCGGATTCGGTATGAAGATGCCGGAGAAGGCATACCTCTATGCGATCCCCTATGAGTACTATGAGAAGTACAGCATCCGTCGTTACGGCTTCCACGGCACCAGTCACCTGTTCGTATCCGGTGAGGTTCTGAAGTTCGCAGAGCTTGATCCGGAAAAAGGCAAGGTTATCGTTTGCCATCTGGGCAACGGAGCAAGTATCTC
>CAVFGF010000049.1:0-17065 GCA_963621925.1 Alistipes onderdonkii
GTTGACGCTGAACAAAGAGAAGGGAGGAATGGAGAAAAAGAAGAGGTTTACACGAAATCATTATGAAACAGCAAAATAATAAAATGGGGGTATTAGAAAAATGAAGAAAAAGATAGTAAGTATCATCATGGCAGCAGCTATGGCAACTACATTGTTTGGATGCGGAGGCAGCACAGATACTGCAGCGACTACCGAGACAACGGAGAGTGCAGACACAGGCGCAGCAGAAGAAAGCACTGCTGCAGAGACAACGGATGTAAGCAAGACAGCAACCAATGCGACCTCACTGGCGGATCAGAATTATGATACCAGCTATGTAGCAAAGAAATCCAATTACAAGCTGTATTTCACCTATAAAAATGTACATGCATGGTATGATGCAATTCTGGTTGGAGTAAAAGCAGCCGTTCAGGATTTTGAAGCACAGGGCGTTACGATTGACTATGAGTGGTACGGACCGGTACAGCCGGATGCACAGGATCAGGTAAATTCTATCGAGACCGCAGCAGGTCAGGATTGGGATATGATTCTGGTAGATGTTAACCAGGAATCCCTGACAAAGGCAGCGATTTCGGAAGCACTCAGTGCAGGAAAGAAAGTCGGCCTGTTCGCATCCTCTGACATTCCGGATTCCGGACGTGAGTTCTTTGTAGGAAATACGGATAACTATGGCGACGGCGCAGCGATTGCAGATGCAGTATTCGAGAAGATGAAAGAAAACGGCAAGACACAGGTTGCAATTCTGTCCGGAACCATTGGAGCAAAATCTCACGAAGAGAGACTTCAGGGATTCAAAGATGAAGCAGAAAAGTATGGTATCGAGATCGTTGACGAGCAGAGAGATGATGATGCAGTAGAGAAGGCCGTTTCCATTACAGAAGCATGGCTGCAGACCTATCCGGATCTGGGCGGTATTCTTTGCAACAACATGTCTAACCCGGTTGGCGCATGTCAGGCTGTCAAGGATGCAGGAAAAGCAGGCGATATCATCATTGGCGGTATGGATCATGACCTTCGTACTCTGAATTATCTGGAAGAGGGTTCCCTGTACTGTGCATGTGTTCAGAACTGCTATGATATGGGATACAAGGCTGTTTATGAGGCTGTAAGATGCATCGACGGCGAAGGCCCGACAGAGGAGACCATCGACGTAGGTTCTACTCTGGCTTATCAGGCAGATGCAGCTAACTTTATCGATATGCTGTATTCTGACGAGCAGTAGTGTTCTTTCTCAAACAAATATGGTTATGCTGTAGATCATGATGGTTGAGTAGATAAAATGATAGAGAAATCCACGCGATTATTGTGAAAGTAATTACGTGGATTTCTTTTATAAAGCAAGGAAGTGAAAAAATGAGTGAGTTTGTAATTGAAATGAAGGGAGTTTCCAAGAGCTTTCCGGGCACCAGGGCATTGGATAAGGTGGATCTTAGTATCAGACCCGGTGAGATTCATGCACTTCTCGGAGAGAACGGAGCAGGAAAAAGTACATTGATGAATTGCCTGGTCGGCTCCTATATCATGGACGAAGGCGAGATATATATGGACGGAAAACCCATTCGTGTGACATCTCCTAAGGAAGCAAAAGCACACCGGATCGTGATTGTTCCTCAGGAACTGAATTTACTTCCCGATGCTTCCGTGGCAGAAAATATATTCTTGGGAAATGAACGGTCTCATGGAAGCAAGATAGACTGGAAAGAGACAAAAAAAGAGGCAGAGGAATTATTAAAGCTTCTGGATGTAGAGATAGATGTGACACAGAAGGTGAAAAATTTCACCGCAGCTTATCAGCAATTGATTTCCATCGCCAGAGCCTTGGCTTATTCACCGAGAGTATTGATCCTGGATGAGCCGACGGCCGTGCTGACTACGAAGGAAGCGGATTCGCTGTTTGCATCGATGCAAAGACTGAAAAAGTCCGGAACATCCATGATTTTTATTACCCATCACCTGGATGAAGTCCTGAGTCAGGCTGACAGAGCGACGATCATGAGGGATGGAAAGTTGGTTACGGTTCGCGATATCAAGGGAATCACGAAGGAAGAGATCGTAACCAACATGGCAGGAAAGAAGGTAACAGAGTCCAAGCATGTTACCAGAAATATCGGCAAAGAGGTGTTCTTTGAGGCGAAAAATCTGTCCAGAAAAGGAGAATTTGAAAATATCAGCTTTTCTGTCAGAAAGGGCGAGATACTTGCGGTAGCCGGCCTGGTAGGAGCCGGAAGAACGGAAGTATTCAAGACGGTTTTCGGAATTACACATCCGGATTCCGGAGAAATGTTTATAGAAGGCAAAAAGGTAAATATTGCAAATCCCAGGACTGCCATAGAGCTGGGGCTTGGATATGTATCGGAGGAACGAAGACATGACGGTATCACACCGGGTATGTCTGTGATGGAAAATATGATCCTGCCTTCTTATGATCAATTGAAAACACACGGTCTGATCAGCTACAAAAAGGCGGCTGAACTGACGGATCAATATATTAACCGCATTCGCATTAAGACAGCCGGAAGAGAGGCACTGATAAAAAATCTTTCCGGAGGAAATCAGCAGAAGGTTATTGTTGCTCGCTGGATCGCAAAAGGAATCAAGATGTTGATTATGGACGAACCGACACGCGGAATTGATGTCAATGCGAAAGCGGAAATCCATAATCTGGTGCGGGAGCTGGCAGATAACGGCGTGGCAGTGGTGGTCATTTCTTCCGAGATGGAAGAAGTACTGGCACTGGGAGATCGGGTCATGGTCATGCATCAGGGACACGCAAAAGGCTTTATTGATGAAAAAGAAGTAGCGGCCACATCGGAAGAGGATGTTCTTCAGATGGCATTCAGATAGGAGGAAGAAGCATTGAAAAAGATAACACCTTTTTTCAGATCGACAGCGGGAATGGTGCTGCTCGTCACGATCTTAGCAGGGGTAGTCGTACACCTTGTAACAGGAAATTTCTTTACAGCATATAATATCAGCACACTGAGCCGTCAGGCATCCTTTGTCATCATTGTTGCTTTTGGACAGACATTGGTCTTGCTGACAGGCGGTATTGACCTTTCGGTCGCAGCAGTAGGTTCTGTTTCAGCGATGACAGCAGCTATCCTGATGGTCAATCATAATGTCAATCCGGTGGTTGCCATTCTTGTCTCCTGCCTGATCGGACTTGGTTTGGGACTGATCAACGGTCTGTTTATTTCTTATCTGAGACTGACACCGTTTATCGTAACCTTGGCGACAGCAGAGATATACAAAGGTATTGTTTACATTGTAACAAAAGGCAGCCCGATTGTAGGCATTCCGGAAAATGTACAGTTTGTGGCAAATGGTGTTTTGGGCGGCTTCCTTCCCATGATTGTAATCATAATGGTGGTTATATGCGCCATCCTGACAATCATGCTTCGCTATACAAAGTTTGGACGCTACATCTTCGCACTGGGCGGAAATAGGAACTGTGCAAAGATTGTAGGTATCAAGACAGAGAAGATTGAGACGATGGTATATATGCTGAGCGGTCTTCTGGCAGCCTTTGCCGGAACCATGATGGCCTGTAAGCTTGCTTCCTTCCAGGCGACCATCGGTGAGAACTGGGTAAACCCGACCATCGCTGCATCGGTACTGGGCGGAACCTCCATGCTGGGTGGTGTCGGAGGCGTAGTCGGCACCGTCATCGGCGGCTTGCTACAGCAGACGGTATCTACATCCATTACCCTGCTGAGAGTATCCTCCTACTGGGAGACGATTGTAACCGGCAGCGTGGTATTGGTTGCGGTAACCGTAGATGCTATTAAGGAAAATCCGATACTTCGTGAAAAATTCAGTTCTCTGTTTAAGAAAAATAAATAAAAGCATATACAAAAATAAATTTTAGTTCCAAGCTCTTAGACGGCAGGAACAGAAAGGATGACGGGATGCAAAATTTAAAGGCATTGGCTTACGAGTTAAGGGAACAGACGATCGACATCATAGTGGAAGGAAAAGCAGGACATATCGGCGGAGATATGTCGGTGATGGAGATTCTGACAGAACTGTATTTCGATCAGATGAATATCAGTCCCGAAAATCAGGATGACCCGAACAGAGATAAGTTCATTATGAGTAAGGGACATTCCATGGAGGCTTATTATGCTGTATTGGCGAAGAAAGGCTTCCTGGATATTGACGATGTGACAAAGAATTTCTCAAAATTCGGTTCCAAATATATCGGTCATCCGAACAATAAGCTTCCGGGTATTGAGATGAATTCCGGTTCTCTGGGACATGGACTTCCGGTCTGCGTAGGTATGGCATTAGCCGGAAAGATGAATGACCAAAGCTATCGTGTCTATACAGTAATGGGAGACGGAGAGCTGGCAGAAGGTTCGGTTTGGGAAGGAGCCATGGCGGCTCATCAATACAAGCTCGACAATCTCTGCGCGGTAGTGGACAGAAACAGACTGCAGATTTCCGGCACCACGGAAGACGTGATGGCACAGGATGATCAGGTGGAAAGATGGAGCAGCTTTGGCTGGCACGTTATTAACGTAGAAGACGGAAATGATATCGACCAGTTGAGGGCAGCTTTCGAAGAGGCGAAGACCGTCAAAGGAGAGCCGACAGTTTTGATTGCCAATACAGTGAAGGGCAAAGGTTCAGCGGTTATGGAGAACAAAGCCAACTGGCATCATCACGTACCGAATGAAGAAGAGCTTGCACAGATCAAGAAGGATCTGAAGGAAAGAAAGGAGGCCTTGATTCATGGCTAAGACAGCAAACAAACAGGTAATATGTAATGTCTTGATGGAGGCAGCGAAAACAGATAAGGATATCGTGGCACTGTGCAGTGACTCAAGAGGAAGTGCTTCCTTTACAGCATTTGCGGATACCTATCCGAAACAGTTTGTAGAAACCGGTATTGCAGAGCAGAATCTGGTCGGCATAGCAGCAGGATTGGCAAAATGTGGAAAAAAGGCATATGCAGTCTCACCGGCATGTTTCCTGACTACCAGAAGCTATGAGCAGTGCAAGGTAGACGCTGCTTATTCCAATACAAATGTAAAGCTCATCGGCATCAGTGGTGGCATCAGCTATGGAGCCCTTGGCATGAGCCATCATTCCGCACAGGATATTGCTGCGATGTCAGCAATTCCGAATATGAGAGTTTATCTCCCCAGTGATCGTCTTCAGACGGAATGCCTGATGAAGGCACTTCTGAAGGACGAAAAGCCGGCTTATATCCGAGTTGGAAGAAATGCTGTGGAGGATGTCTATGAGGAAGGCAACGTTCCTTTCGAGATGGATAAGGCTACCGTACTGGGAGAAGGTACAGATTTACTGATTGTTGCCTGCGGCGAGATGGTGAAGCCTGCGGTTGAGGCGGCGAAGCTTCTGGAAGAGCAGGGAGTCAAGGCGACGGTGATGGATATGTATTGCGTAAAGCCGTTAGATAAGGAAGGCCTTGTAAAAGAGGCATCGAAGGTAAAAGCAGTGCTTACGGTAGAGGAGCATTCTCCGTTTGGAGGCCTTGGTTCTATGGTAAGTCAGGTGGTAGGCAGTGAGTGCCCGAGAAAGGTGCTCAATATGTCTCTTCCGGATGAACCGGTTATCACCGGAACCTCAAAAGAGGTATTTGATTATTATGGATTGAATGCAGAGGGCATCGCAAAAAAGGGCTTGGAAGTATTAAAATGACTGAAAAATATATCATAGGTCTGGATCAAAGTACACAGGGGACGAAAGCGCTGCTTTTCAATCAAAATGGAGATTTGCTGAAAAGAACGGACAAATCCCACAGACAGATTGTGGACGAGAAGGGCTGGATATCCCATGATCCGGAGGAAATATACAGCAATGTGATCGCGGTCGTAAAAGAGCTTGTTGAAGGAAGCGGGATACCGAAGGATGCAGTAGTGGGGCTCTCCATCAGCAATCAGAGAGAGACCGCACTGGCCTGGAATAAGCTTACCGGGAAGAGCTATGGATATGCGGTGGTATGGCAATGTGCCAGGTCGGCGGAAATTTGCGAACGCATAGAAAAGCAGGGGGTAGCCGAAAAAATAAGGCTGGCAACAGGTATTCCGCTTTCTCCGTATTTTCCGGCATCGAAGATAGCCTGGATCCTGGAAAATGTTCCGGGTGCACGGGAAGCAGCCGACAAAGGCGAGATTTGCTATGGCACCATGGATACCTATCTGGTCTATCGTCTGACCGGCGGGAAATCCTATAAGACAGATTACTCCAATGCTTCCAGAACGCAGCTCTTTCAGATTACAGAGCTTGCCTGGGACAAAGAAATTTGTGGATTCTTTGGCATCGATCCGGCAAATCTCCCGGAGGTTGTGGATTCGGATTCGAATTTTGGAGAGACGGATTTCGAAGGCTTCTTTTCAAAACCGATACCGATCCATGGCGTGTTGGGAGATTCTCATGGAGCCTTATTTGGTCATGGCTGCCTGAAGAGCGGCATGATTAAGTCAACCTACGGAACCGGTTCTTCGATTATGATGAACGTAGGAGAAAAACCGGTCTTCAGCACACATGGAGTAGTCACCTCTCTGGCATGGTCCATGAGCGGCAAGGTAAATTATGTTCTGGAAGGAAACCTAAATTATACCGGAGCTACGATCACCTGGTTAAAGGATGACGTAAAGCTGATCGATTCTCCTGGAGAGACGCAAAAACTGTCCGAAAAAGCTATGCAGGATGATTCGGTCTATCTGATACCGGCATTTTCCGGCCTGGGGGCGCCTTATTGGGACAGCCATGCGAAGGCCGCCCTTGTAGGCATGACAAGAACCACGGGAAGAGAAGAGATTGTCAGAGCCGGGGTAGAATGCATCGCATATCAGATTACAGATATCATCAAGGCCATGAGTGAAGATGCCGGAATTCGTGTAGAGGAGCTCTGCGTAGATGGCGGTCCGACGAGAAACAGCTATCTGATGCAGTTCCAAAGCGATATAGCGAATGTGGAGGTAAAGGTACCGGATTCAGAAGAGCTTTCCGGTATTGGGGCAGCTTATGCAGCAGGACTTGCGCTTGGCGTCTGGGGAGAGGAAATTTTCCAGAAGATTCAGCGCGTGAAATATAGTCCGAAAATGAAAGCAGAATTGAGTGAAAAAAAATATCACGGCTGGAAAGAAGCTGTGGCTATGATACTCACAAAAAAGGCATGAAAGGATGGAGTGTAGCATGGAAAACAATAAAATGAAGGTATGTGTCTTGACGGCAAAAAAGAAGCTGGAATGGGTAGAACGTGAGATTCCACAGCCGAGCCCGGGTGAGGTTCAGGTGAAATTGGAGTATGTAGGAGTTTGCGGTTCGGATCTTCATTTCTATCAGGAGGGACAGCTTGCAAACTGGACACTGGACGGCCCGCTGGCTCTGGGTCACGAGCCGGGCGGTGTGGTTACAAAGCTGGGAGAAGGCGTTACCAATCTGAAGGTTGGCGACAAGGTTTCGATTGAACCTGCTGTACCTTGCGGACATTGCGAGGAATGCAAAAAGGGACTTTACAACCTGTGTACGCATATCAAAATGCTGGCAATTCCGGGCGAGAGAGACGGTGTGAATGCAGAATATTGTGTGCATGATGCATCTATGTGCTACAAGCTGCCTGAAAACATGGATACCATGGAGGGCGCTATGATCGAGCCGCTGGCAGTAGGTATGCATGGTACCGAATTATCGGATGCAAGAGTCGGTGAAACAGCGATTATCTTAGGAAGCGGCTGCATCGGTCTGTGTACCCTGTTATCCTTAAAGGCTCGTGGACTTAGTGAGATTTATGTGGCAGATGTCATGGATAAGAGACTCGAGATGGCGAAAGAACTCGGTGCAACCAGAGTATTTAACAGTACCAGAGAGGATATTGTAGAATTTGCTCACAGCCTTCCGGGCGGCGGAGTGGATCAGGTATATGAGTGTGCAGGAAACAGAATTACAACCCTGCAGACGACCCGTCTTATCAAGCGCGGCGGAAAAGTTACACTGACCGGTGTATCACCGGAACCGGTTCTGGAACTGGATATTGCTACATTGAATGCCATGGAAGGAACGGTTTATTCTGTATATCGCTACAGAAATCTCTGGCCGAAGGCAATTGCGGCAGTTTCTTCCGGACTGATTCCGGTTAAGAAGATCGTATCTCACGTTTTCCCGTTCAAGGACTGCGTAGAGGCCATGGATTACAGCCTGAATCATAAGGACGAGGTCGTAAAAGCGGTTATCAAAATGTAAAAATTTGTTTCCTGTTTTGTCGAAAAGTGGAATTATAAAGAACCAGGCCGAAGCCCGGAAAGACAAGTGCTTTCCGGGCTTCGGCTTTTGCTTGCGGCGAAAACCTGTTATATTTCGTTGCAAAGCAGGCAAGGGGTTTGCATTTTTTGTGACAAAGATTATGAGTTTTAGTACCCGTATTGTTTTTTGAAAAAAGCATGCTATATAATTGAGATCGACAAGGGAAGTCTGAAAAAGTCTATCCGATAATATAAAATCAAAACAAGGGGGAAAATGAAATGTCCATTTTCAATGTAACAGATGAAAAAATGAAAGAAACCTCTTCAACCTTTACCCTGACGGAGATCCATCAGCAGCCGTCTACCTGGAGAAAGACCTGCGCCCAGATCAAGGCATGCAAGGAAGAGCTTCAGAAGTTCATCGATCAGGTTGTAAAGCAGGAGGATTTCGATATCGTTCTGACCGGAGCGGGCACCAGTGAGTTTGTCGGAAACTCCCTGTATCAGGCCTTGAATCAGAAGTATAACTACAAGGTAAAATCCTTCGGAACCACCGATCTGGTGCCGTCACCGGAGTGCTTCCTTTCCGCAACCAAGCCGACGATTCTGGTAAGCTTCGGCCGTTCCGGCAATTCACCGGAGTCCCTGGGTGCAGTACAGAATGCAGAGGCAGTATGCCAGAACCTGTATCATCTCTTTGTAACCTGCAACCATGAAGGTACACTTTCCAAGCTGGCCGATGACAGAGACAACTGCTTCGCCATCAACCTGACACCGGAGACCCATGACCAGTCCTTCGCGATGACATCGAGCTTTTCAAATATGTACCTGGCTACTTACCTGGCCTTCAACCTGGATCGCCTGGATGAGATCTGTGAGGCAGTAGAGAAGATCGCGGCAGCCGGAGAGGTCTTCCTTGATCAGAACTGGACCATCGCAAAGACCATCGTAGATGAATTCGATTTCAACCGCATCGTATATCTGGGAACCGCAAGCCTGAAGGGTGTATCCCAGGAGTCTGCGCTGAAGATGCTGGAGCTGACAGCAGGTCAGGTAGCTACGATGTATGACACACCGCTGGGCTTCCGTCATGGTCCGAAGTCCATCATCGATGACCGTACACTGACTGTCGTATACTTAAGCGATAATGAGTATCAGAGACAGTACGAGGTAGACCTGCTGAAGGAGATGGGACCCCAGAGAAAGAAGAACCGCGTGGTCGCTGTGATGAATACTCCTTGCGAAGCAGTCAAAGGTCTGGTAGACTATACGGTAGAGATGCATATCAGTCAGTCTCTTGAAAATGTTCTGCTGGGCTTCAACTATATTACCTTTGCGCAGACCCTGGCAGTCCTGAAGTCTCTCTCCCTGGGAATTACACCGGATAACCCCTGCCCGACCGGAGAGGTAAACCGTGTCGTAAAGGGAGTTACCCTGTATCCTTATACGAAATAAGCTTTCAGACGACTTTTGGAGGAAATAGATTATGGTAGGATTATTGATTACCGGACACGGACATTTTGCCACAGGACTTGGCTCCAGCCTGCGTCTGATTACCGGCAATACGGAGAATATTGAGTATGTAGATTTCGAGGCGGATCATTCGACGGAGACGCTGGCACACAATCTGAATCAGGCTCTGAATAAGCTGAAAAATTGTGAGGGCGTACTGGTTCTTTCCGACCTGGCAGGAGGCTCACCCTTCAAGACAGCCGTGGAGTGCAAGTTTGCACGGCCGGATCAGAAGATCGAAGTCATCGCCGGTTCCAATCTGCCGATGCTGATCGAGGGTTCCATGTCGATGGGTATCTACGATGATCCCCTGGAGATGGCAGAGGCTTTGATTCCCACCGGAAAGGATTACATCATCCGGTTTGAGCTGACCGAGCATGAAGACGAAACAGAAGAGGATGGTATCTAAGCATGAGGATTAACTGGGAAGTAATCGGATGGACCTGCGTGACATTGGCTGTGATTATGGGCGTCATTGCCCTGGTGCTCGCCATTATTTCTGCAAGAAATGTCAGAAAGCGCCGCACGGAGCTGACGGAGGTTCACACGGAGCTGAAGATCGGCAGCCAGGTGATGTTCGCCGGCGGCATCTACGGCAAAGTGGTAGGAATTGAGGACGAGACAGTGAATGTCGAGGTGGCAAAGGGAACGGTCATCAAGATTTCCCGGTTTGCAATTCAGTCTTTGGAAAACTAGAAAAAAGGATCCGGCAGATGCCGGATCCTTTTTTTAACCCGTTTTGAAGATGCTCTTGGCATATTCACTGGGAGCCATACTGTATTTTTGTGTAAAAGCCCTGGAAAAATAGTGGATCGAATTAAAACCGAGCATCAGGGCAATCTCGCTGATGGTATACTTGTTTTCGCAGATCATCTGACGACCCTTTTCGAGCTTCAGCTCATTGATATACTTTTTCGGTGGCATATCCATATTTTCCTTGAAAAGGATCTGCAGGGAAGAACGGGACATGGAAAACTTCTGGCAGATCTCTGCAATGGTGATGGGCTCATAGATCGTCTCATCGATATAAGCGAGAATCTTTTCCAGCAGTGCATCCTCGTAATGCTGCCTGGCCGTTGTGACAGGCTTTTCGGACTTTTGCCCGATGAATTCGGATTGAAGCAGCCGGATGATGGTCTCCTGCAGAAGGCAGAGCATCAGGCTGTTCATATAGGGAATCTCGGAGGTACTCTCAGCAACAAAGGTCTTGATCAGGGTATAGATTTTCTTGTCATAGCTAAAAACCTTATTCAGCAAAAGCTCGTATTGATTGCTTTCGACGTCATAGATGACGGTCTCCATGTCGAAAATAATGGTGACATAGGAGCAGGAATGTCCCTCCGCAATGTTTTGAGTGTGAAACTGGCCGGGACCGTAGAGCATCAGCTCCTTTTCTCGTATCGTATAATTCTTCCCGTCCACCTCCGTGAGCAGCTCACCGCGGTCGACATAGGTCAGTTCGAAATAATCATGGGTTTCCCCCTTGAAGCTGTAACCGGAGTTCCGGATATTATAGTAATAACCGAGAATTTCGCTGATGCGTACTCGGGGCAGGATGCGGCGAAACATATAGGGGGAAGAAAGAGCCTCCAGCGAGTAGTTATAATTGGAGTCTATAATCATCTTACAGGTAATACTGGAAGTGACAGCGATGAGATTCCAGTATAAGCCGGGCTTCAGGCGGATATTGCGGTGCACTGCGAATTCCTCAAGCCACTCGGCATTCAGCGTCTCACCCACCACCAGAGCAGCCATTCCGCTTTGCAGCTCGAGGCAGACCTCACAGTCGAAGTGATAGAGCTGATTGAGGCTTCGCTTGGCAATCAGGTGCAAATCACGGCTGATCTGGCCGGATTTCACTTCAGATGAAGCGAAATCATAGACGGATCCGAAGCGTTCAAATTCGAGGCTGGATGTTTTTAATTGCATAGTTTACCTCCACATACGAAGATATTATATCTTTTTTTAGACAAAATGTCCAGAAAACAGGGATGAGATTCTAAAAAAAGAATAAACTTGATTAACAGAAACTAAAAACAACACGATTTCAACTAAAAACTACAAATACAAAGTTTCAAAAATGCCATATAATAAAAGCTACCTTGAAGGGGATTTTCGGGGTACATCATAACAAGGAGGGGATGAAAATGCCCAATATCGTTTTAACACGAATTGACAACCGTCTCGTACACGGACAGGTTGCCACACAGTGGTGTGGAACGATCGGTGCAAACCTGATCCTGGTGGCAAATGATGAAGTAGCAGGAAATAAGCTTCGTCAGGGTCTGATGGATATGGCAGCACCGGCTTACGCATCCATGCGTTACTGGACAATCGAAAAGACCATCTCTACCATTCACAAGGCATCCGATAAGCAGCTGATTTTTATCGTATGCGAGAATCCGCAGGATGTATTGAAACTGGTAGAAGGCGGCGTGCCGATCAAGAAGGTGAATATCGGCAACATGCATATGGCAGACGGCAAGCGTCAGGTAGCAGGCTCTGTAGCTGTAGACGACGCAGACGTAGCTGCATTTGCAAAGCTTCGCGATTTAGGAGTGGAACTTGAGATTCGTCGTGTTCCGACTGAGTCCGCGGAGAATATCGAGAAGCTGTTTAAATAAGAAATGATCTTATGAGGGGAAGACAGCTTCATACTATTGGAAAGGAGATTGTATAAATCATGAGTTTTAATGCAATTCAGATTTTACTGGTTGCAGTATGGTCCTTCATCGTGGCCATCGACCAGTTCGACTTATTGGAATCTCTGTACCAGCCTATCGTAACAGGAGCAGTCATCGGAGCAATCCTCGGTGACCTGCAGACAGGACTTATCGTAGGCGGTACTTATCAGCTGATGACCATCGGCAACATGCCGGTCGGAGGAGCTCAGCCGCCCAACGCCGTAATCGGTGGTATCATGGCTACTGTATTCGCTATCTCTTCCGGACTGGATACCAGCGCAGCAGTAGGTTTGGCTGTTCCCTTCGCTCTGATCGGACAGTACATGGTAACCCTTCTGTTCACCGTTATGTCTCCGCTGATGTCTACTGCAGACAAGATGGCTGAGAACGCAGATACCAAGGGTATCGTTCGCCTGAACTACATGGCAATGGGCGCTCTGGGACTTCTGTTCGCAGTTGTTTGCGTAGCAGGTCTGATTGGCGGAAGCGCACTTGGTGAAACTCTGACAGCTATTTCCGAGAAGTATGCTTGGATCATGACCGGTCTCAGCACTGCAGGCGGAATGATGCGTTTCGTTGGCTTCGCTATTCTTCTTCGTATCATGCTTTCCAGCGACCTGTGGGGAATTTATTTCGCAGGCTTCGCACTTGCAACTATCATCGGCTATATTCCGGATCTGAGCGGTTCCGCTCTGCTCCTGATTGCCTTTGTAGGTATCGCAATTGCACTGTACGATTTCCAGACTCGCGTTGCTATTAAGCAGAACGCTGGAAATGGTGGAAACGGAGGTGAAGAGGATGGCATCTAATGCTACAACTTACAAGAATTTAACACCGGCTCAGCCGCTTGATAAGAAAACTCTGAATAAAATGGTTTGGCGTTCTCTGAACCTGCAGGCATCCTTCAACTATGAGAGAATGCAGGCAGCAGGATGGCTTTACTGTATCCTTCCGGGACTGGAGAAGATCCATACCGATAAGGACGACCTGTCAACTTCCATGCAGCACAACCTGGAGTTCTTCAATACTCACCCGTTCCTGGTAACCTTTGTAATGGGTATTATCCTTTCTCTGGAGCAGCAGAAGGCTGATATCGGCACCATCCGTGCGGTACGTGTCGCTGCTATGGGACCCCTGGGTGGTATCGGAGATGCTATCTTCTGGTTCACACTGGTTCCGATTACTGCAGGTATTACTGCAAACATGGCTATTAACGGTTCTCTCGCAGGCCCGATCCTCTTCCTTCTGATCTTCAACATCGTTCAGATGGCTGTTCGTTTCTGGCTGATGAACTGGTCCTATGAACTGGGATCCAAGGCAATCGAGATCCTGACCTCCAACGCAAAGGAGTTCACACGTGCCGCTTCTATGCTGGGTGTATTCATCGTAGGTGCGCTGACATCCAACTATGGCGGAACTACCGTATCCCTGACTATTGCAAACGGCGACAGCCCCATCGTTATCCAGGATATCTTGGATGGTGTACTTCCGAAGCTGATTCCGCTGGGAATCACCCTTGGCCTGTACTTCCTGATTAAGAAGAAAGGCTGGACACCGGTTGCTTGTATCGGTCTTCTGCTTGTAGTAGGTCTGCTTGGAGCACTTGTAGGAATCTTCTAAGGAAATACTGATTTAATCAGCATTTCCTTAAGCAATTGAGTTGAGTAGTGGCTTATGCTTCTCGTAAGAGAGTGATATAGGCGACGGTTATGATAACCTGAAATCCCAGAAGGGGCGCTGTTTACCGGTCTTAGCCGGTGACCAGCGCCCTTTCCATTTTAGTCGGAGAGAGAAAAATTCAGCAGGAAAAAATCGGGTTTTTCAGTAGGTTTTTTTTCAATTTTTGCATTGCTGAAAAAACAATTTTGTAGTATACTAAGCACGATCCTAAAAATATCATGTAAAGTGAGGAGATAATCATGGCATTAGTTACAACAACAGAGATGTTTAAGAAAGCCTATGAAGGCGGCTACGCTATCGGTGCTTTCAATGTAAACAACATGGAGATCGTTCAGGCTATCACAGAGGCAGCCGGCGAGTTAAAGTCCCCGGTTATCCTGCAGGTATCTGCCGGAGCAAGAAAGTATGCAAACGCTACGTATCTGAGAAAGCTTGTAGAGGCAGCAGTCATTGAGAATCCGGATATTCCGATTGCTCTGCATCTTGATCACGGTGCAGACTTCGAGATCTGCAAGTCCTGTATCGACGGTGGATTTACCTCCGTTATGATCGATGCTTCCAAGTATCCGTTCCAGGAGAATATCGAGATCACAAAGAAGGTCGTTGAGTATGCTCATGAGCGCGGAGTTGTTGTAGAGGCTGAGCTTGGTAAGCTGGCCGGTATCGAGGATGATGTAAAGGTATCCGCTGAGGATTCTTCTTATACACAGCCGGAAGAGGTTGAGGAGTTCGTAAGCAAGACAGGTGTTGACTCCCTGGCTATCGCTATCGGAACCAGCCACGGCGCATTCAAGTTCAAGCCGGGCACAAAGCCGCAGCTTCGTTTCGATATCCTGCATGAGATCGAGAAGAAGATTCCGGGATTCCCGATCGTTCTTCACGGTGCATCCAGCGTACCGCAGGAGTATGTAAAGATCATCAACGCAAATGGCGGTGCTCTGAAGGATGCCATCGGCGTTCCGGAGGATCAGCTGCGTGAGGCTGCAAGATCCGCAGTCTGCAAGATCAACATCGACTCTGACCTTCGTCTGGGCCTGACAGCAGGTATCCGCGAGGTGATGTTCGCTCATCCGGACTACTTCGATCCGAGACAGTATCTGACCGTAGCTCGTCAGAACGTAAAGGATGTTGTAGCACACAAGATCAAAGACGTACTGGGAAGCGAAGGAAAGGCTTGAGTCTAGTCTGAAGACAAAGTCATCTATGATAGAGAAGACCGCAGAAAGCTCTGCGGTCTTCTTTTATGCCCATTGAGCAGTGATGATTTCAGGCTTGTCAAGGAAGGAACGATAACATATAATATAGGTAGTAAAGTGTGATTATGAAACAGGAGGAAGTAGGGATTGGATAGAGAAATGGTAATCGTTCTCGATTTCGGCGGTCAGTATAATCAGCTGGTGGCGCGTCGTGTCCGGGAGTGCAACGTATATTGCGAGATTTACTCCTATAAGACGGATATCGAGAAGATCAAAAATATGAATCCAAAAGGAATTATCCTGACCGGAGGACCGAACAGCTGCTATGAGCCGGATTCACCGACTTATACGGAGGAACTGTTCAAACTTGGGATTCCGGTTCTGGGTCTTTGCTACGGCGCGCAGCTGATGAGCCATGTACTCGGCGGCAAGGTAGAACGTGCGGACGTAAGAGAATACGGTAAGACCGAGGTGCTCATCGACAAGACGGCGTCCAAGGTATTCGAGGGCGTGAACCCGAAGACCATCTGCTGGATGAGCCATTTTGACTATATTTCAAAGGTGGCGCCCGGCTTCGAAATCACAGCCCATACAGCCGACTGTCCGGTGGCAGCAGCGGAAAATGAGGCAGAGAAGCTTTATGCTATCCAGTTCCACCCGGAGGTACTGCATACCGCTGAAGGCACGAAGATGATCAATAACTTCGTAAAGAATGTCTGCCGGTGTGCTGGTGACTGGAAGATGGATGCTTTTGTGGAGAACACGATTAAAGATATCCGTACAAAGGTCGGCGACGGCCGCGTACTGCTGGCGCTGTCCGGCGGTGTGGACTCCTCTGTTGCAGCGGGGCTTCTTTCAAGAGCCATCGGAAAGCAGCTGACCTGTGTCTTCGTTGATCATGGCCTTCTTCGTAAAAATGAGGGTGATGAGGTCGAGCAGATCTTTGGGCCAAACGGTCGGTTTGATCTGAATTTTATCCGTGTGAACGCCCAGGAGCGCTACTATCATAAGCTGGCAGGCGTGGTCGAGCCGGAGGCAAAGCGTAAGATTATTGGTGAAGAATTCATTCGCATTTTTGAGGAAGAAGCAAAGAAGATCGGTGCAGTGGATTTCCTGGCACAGGGTACGATCTACCCGGATGTGGTAGAGAGCGGCCTGGGCGGAGAATCCGCAGTTATCAAGTCCCACCACAACGTAGGCGGACTTCCGGATTTCGTAGATTTCAAGGAAATCATCGAACCGCTTCGGGATCTGTTCAAGGATGAGGTTCGCAAAGCCGGACTGGAGCTTGGCCTTCCGGAGAGCCTGGTGTTCCGTCAGCCGTTCCCGGGTCCGGGACTCGGCATCCGTATCATCGGAGAAGTGACCGCAGAGAAGGTGCGAATTGTACAGGATGCGGATTATATTTACCGCGATGAAGTAGACAAGGCAGCAGCAGCTTACAAGCAGAAGCATGGCGAAGCGCCGAAGTGGCTGCCGAACCAGTATTTTGCTGCGCTGACCAATATGCGCTCGGTGGGCGTTATGGGGGATGAGAGAACCTACGATTACGCAGTGGCGTTAAGAGCGGTGAATACCATCGACTTTATGACGGCGGAGGCAGCAGAGATTCCGTTCGCAGTTCTGCAGAGTGTTATGAGCAGAATTATCAATGAGGTGCGGGGAGTCAATCGAGTATTTTATGATTTGACCAGTAAGCCGCCCGGAACGATTGAGTTTGAGTAGCGGACAAAATTGCGAAAAAGCCCATAAATAAAGGCTTTGTGGGTTGTCCAGATGC
>CAVFGF010000050.1:0-16878 GCA_963621925.1 Alistipes onderdonkii
GTACCGTACAGGACATGAGCCACCGCCTTGCCTAGCTTCGTATCCTGATGGGCCGAAAATGCCCCATTTAGAAGCTGTGTCAGCTTTTCCTCATAGCGCTCCTGCTTCGCGTACCAGCGATACAACTCATAAAATTGCGCGCTGCCCCGGCCCTCCCGGTATTCCTTCAGACCCTCGATGAGGAGCCGCAGCCCCTCCCGCCTGGTTCTTGGAAGGCCGTCCTCTCTCCTTACCGTCTCCCGGCGAAGCTCCAGCTCCGGAAACAGGCGCTTCATCACATTTATCAGATAAGAGGGACGAAGCGACTTGCCGCCACCATCCAGCAGCGTACAGGAGAGATAGAGCTCCTCCGAGGGCTTCGTCAGATTCAGATATAGATAAAACCTCTGCATATATCCCTGCTCTCTGACCGTCGGAGCCAGCTCCATGCCGGAGGTCCGAAGCTGCTCTCGTTCCATATCCGATAACAGGCTTGCCCGGGAGCCGTTCTTTGGCACATTGCCCTCATTGACGCCCAGGAAAAAGAGCACCTTCACGTCCTTTAAGCGGGTACGCTCCATGTCTCCGGCCATGACCTGATCGACCCCTGGCGGAATGACACCGACCCTGGCCTCCGCAAAGCCGGCCTCCAGAAGCTCGGTATACTCCCGGATCGTCAGCTCCTCGTCCCCCAGCAGATCCACCAGCTTATCCATGAGATCCATCAGGATTCCGTAGATTTGATGGTACTCCTTGGCCAGCACCGGATTGTTCTCCCGCTTGAAGCGCTCCTCAAAGACTGCCAGTCTGCCCTGGATCCCTTTTTTCGCGATCAACTCATAGAGCGCCGTCGTCCTGGTTCGGACGTCCACCGCCTTTTTCCGCTGTATTTTCACAAAAGGAAGCAGATCCTCTGCCACACGACCCCGGTAGCCGTCGATCTCTTCCAGCTCTTCCTCGGTTAGTCCTTTATAACTTCGCAGAAAGCGGTCTTCCCATCGCTTCGCGCCGCGGATTCCCAGCGCCAGTACATAATTTTCCAGCCGATCTACCTCCTCCGGCTCCATGCCGGACAGGCCGCTTCGCAGATACCGAAAGACCGACTCGTAGGAAAAATCCTGCTCTGCGATCTCCAGCAAGGCACGGATAAACTCCACGAAGGGATTTTTCAGGATGCTGCGCTTATTGTCCAGGAAACAGGGGATCTCGTAGTCTGCCAGCACCCGCTCCAGCACCGGGCTGTAGCTCTCCATGTCGCCGGTAATCAGGGCAAAGTCCCGGTAGTGATAATTCTTTTCCCGGATCAGCTCCCGGATCCGGCCTGCGGCCCAGGAGACCTCCTCCTCGGGATTTTTGAGGACATGGAGGCTGATCCGGCCATGTTTTGTTTGGTCGCTTGTTCCTTGCTTGGAAGCCATACTGTCGGAGCTTTCCAGTGTATCCGCTTTCTCTTCTTGCACTGTCTCCGGATACCGCTGCCACCGAAGCCGAAACAGATTTTGCTCAAGCCACCAAAGCTCGCCGCCGTCCGCAAACCGGCTCTTCTCCCCGGGATGCACCCAGATAGGCTCCTCCTCCCGGACATTCACTTCCCCCGCCAGCCGCTTCAGCCCCTCCACGGTCTTCTTGCTCAGGTAAAAAAGCTGGTGCTCTCCCTCTACATGATAGGGATTCTCCCGCTCATCGATGGTTACCGTCACGATAACCTTCTTTGCGTACTGCATCAGCTTCTGCATCAGCTTATTCTGAATCGGCGTAAAGCCCGTAAAGCCATCCAATACAATGACACTTTCCCGGATCATCTTTGATCGCTCCGCCACCCGGCACAGCACCTCCAGAAGCTCCTCCGCCGTAATATACTGATCCGCCAGATAGGCATGAAATGCCTTATACAGCACCTGCACATCGCACAATTTATAATAAAGATGAGGCTTTCCCTTGCTCTTCTCCAGAAAGTCCGCCAGGGCTTCCTCGGTCACTGCATATTGCGTCAGCTCGGAAATCAAGGACTTGATCTCGCTGATATAGCCCATTTTCTTCAGATTTCCGCCGAGAACCTTAAGCTCCCCTTTTTTCTCCTGCGCAATTTTACGCAATACCAGGTTCTTACCTGTCTCCTCCAGCACCTTCCCTACCTGGGTTCCGGTCTCCTCAAAGACCCGATAAGCCAGCCGCTGAAAGCTTAAGATATCGATATTCAGGATACCGCCGTCCGGATGCATTCCCACCAGTTCCTTCTGGGTCTGCATCGTAAATTGCTCCGGCACGATCACCAGATAGCTCTGCTTAGGGTTCCGGATCGAATCCTCGATCACATGCTGAAATAGGGTATGGGATTTCCCTGCACCGGAATTTCCGAAGATAAATTGCAATGACATAGGATGGCTCCTCCTCGTATGATATTTTTATTATAACAGGTTCTGCTCTCTTTTTCTGTTCAAATTTGGATTCCTATGGTAAACTGGAGATAATGATTTTTCAGGGGGAATACAATGTTCAAGAATATGCCGTTTCTTTTCAAAAACAAATTTCAAAAATTTCTATGGTTCCTGAAGCTTGCCCTTGTCTTTGTTCTGGTGATCGGCATCACCTGCCTTCTCACCTATACGGTTTCCACGTCAAAGAGCAAGACGACAAAGCTTGGCTTTGAAAATATCGGGGAATTGGCAACCCAGGCCTCTCGCTGTACCGAGGTAGGTGTCATCAATGACTCAAAAAAAATCTTTGGTCTCAAGATTCCCTTTACGCAGAGTACTTATATCTACAGCTATGATTTTATCATCAAGGCGGGCTTTGATTTCAGTGAAATACAATGGAGCGAGAAGGACGGAAAGATCATGGTTCATCTTCCGGAGGTCATGATCTTAAGCTGTGAGACGGTCAGTGATTCCTTCCAGGTCTTCTATGAAAAAGAAAGTGCCTTCCGGCATGTAAAATTGGAAGAAACCCTCGACTCCATCGAGGAATTGAAGGAGCAGGCGAAGGCGGACTCCATCGAAAACGGTCTATACGACAATGCCAAGTCGAATGCGGAGGCCATGCTGACCGCCTTCTTCGGCAGTGCCTATGATATGGATGAATATGAGATAAGCTTTGTTTATGATGAAGCGTTTTCTGCACAATAAATCAGCGGGTATCAAATCATCTTTCTTTGATACCCGCTGCTAAACTATGCTGTCCATTGGACTAATACCTCGTTTCTTATATTCTGTTTTTTGGTTTTTCTTTTATGTGAAGCCCTCTTGGCTTTCTCTGTTCGATTTCTTCTGTCTTCGGTTTTCCTTTTTGACCTTCTGTAAAGTTCATTTGTACCGGTTTGTTTTTTTCTTTTCTCATCCGGCTCTTTTTCTTCTACCGATTCTCATCGAACATCCGGTTATCTGTTTCCTTGAAGTAAAAGTTTATGTCTTCGGTGGTCCGTACCTCTCTTTCTCAGATTATGGGGTGAATCGCTATGTTCCTGCTGGACTGTACCTCCTTTTCTTAGATTTCATATTTTGCTTCTTTTCTCTTGAAGCTCTTGTTGTTTTCGTTTTCTTTATCTTTAACTGTATTATAGCGGCACTTTTCCTATTTGTCAACACTTATTTTCATTTTTTTCGTATATATTTTTACTGTTTTCTGAATTTTCTGCTTCGTCAGCCACAAATGACAAGAAAGCCAGAGAGCTGCAACTCTCTGGCTTTCATTTTGTATTCCCCTGGAATACTGCTATCATTTGCCTGCAATAACTATATCACAGCTTTCTAAGGAAATGCTGATTTAATCAGCGTTTCCCTAAGAAATTTAAGCACCCAAACCGCCTTTAATTCTCATTCGACCTTTCACCGGTGATGGCATACTCGACCCACTCGGCAATGTTGGTCGCGTGATCGCCGATCCGCTCATAATACTTCGTGATCATGAAGAGGTCGAGAACCTCCTCGCCGTTGGCCTTACCTTCTCGGATGGCTTCCAGGATTTCTCCCCTGACCTTCAGGAAGAGACTGTCTACCGTATCGTCATCCCGGATGACCTGACGAGCCAGCTCGAGATCCGAGTCCACGTAGGCTGTGACGCTGTCCGTCACCATTTTCATGGCCGCCACACCCATCTTGCAGATGTGCAGGAAGCCGTCCGGCAGCTTTTCATTCATATCGATGACGATGTCTGCGATATCCGCTGCCTGATCGCCGATACGCTCCATATCCGTCACCATTTTCATAGCTGCGGATACCCGGCGCAAATCGCCGGCCACCGGCTGCTGATGGAGGATCAGCTTCAGACACATATTTTCGATATCCCGCTCCTGCTGATTGATCAGGGCATCCCCCTCCATGATTTTCTTTGCCAGATCGAGATCGCCGTCGGTCAGCGCCTTCGTCGCGTTGGAGATGGCCTTTTCGCAGAGCCCCCCCATCGCAATCATCTGGGTATGCAGCTCTGTCAGCTGTTCTTCATAATATACTCTCATAGCATCAACCAAACCTTCCTGAAATATAATTCTCGGTACGGGTATCCTTCGGCATCGAAAAGATCTGATCCGTATCGCCGAACTCGATCACCTCGCCTAAGAGGAAGAATGCCGTCTTGTCAGAGATTCGCGCCGCCTGCTGCATATTGTGAGTGACCATGACGATGGTATAGTCCTTCTTCAGCTCCATGCACAGGTCCTCGATCTTCGAGGTGGAAATCGGATCCAGTGCGGAGGTCGGCTCATCCATCAAAAGAATCTCCGGCTTTACTGCCAAAGCTCTCGCGATGCAGAGACGCTGCTGCTGTCCGCCGGACATGCCCAGGGCGCTCTTTTTTAGGCGATCCTTGGTCTCCTCCCAGATCGCCGCATTGCGCAGGGACTCCTCGACGATCTCGTCGAGCTTTGCCTTATTTCGAATGCCGTGGGTTCGGGGGCCGTAGGCAATGTTGTCATAGATGCTCATAGGGAAGGGATTCGGCTTCTGGAAGACCATCCCGACCCGCCTGCGCAGGTCATTGACATCCATTCCCTTATAGATATCCTGCCCGCCGAGGGTCACCTTTCCGGTAATCCGACAGCCGGCCACCATATCATTCATACGGTTTAAGGATTTCAGGAACGTCGATTTTCCGCAGCCGGAGGGCCCGATAAAGGCGGTAATCTCATGCTCCTCGATCTCCATATTGACATTTTTGAGCGCCTGGAAATCCCCGTAGAAGAGATCCAGATTCTCAATGTTCATAATACCCATGATTATTCTCCTGTCTTCTTAGCCAGCTTCTTTGCGATAAAGCCGGAAAATGCATTGATTCCGATGACAATGATCAAAAGCACGACGGCTGTCGCCGATGCCTGGTCTACATGCAGAGCCTCGCTGGTCAGCACATACATATGCAGAGCCAGAGTTCGTCCGGATTCCATCACTCCCGCATACTTTGCGACCGTTCCGGATGTATACATCAGAGCCGCTGTTTCGCCGACAATTCGGCCGATACCCAGGATGACGCCTGCCAGGATGCCCGGAATGGCACTGGGCAGAACCACCTGAAAGACTGTCCGAAGCCTGCCGGCGCCGAGGCCGAAGCTGCCCTCCCGGTAGGAATCCGGCACCGCCATCAGGGCTTCCTCCGTCGTCCGCATGATCAGGGGCAGAATCATGATGGCCAGGGTAAAGGCGCCTGCCAGCATTGAATAACTCCACCCAAGCTTCGTGACGAAAAACAGCATGCCGAAGAGGCCATATACGATGGACGGAATACCGGAGAGGGTCTCCGCCGTCACCCGGACAATGCCGACAAATTTGTTGCCCTTTTTCGCATATTCCACGAGGTAAATCGCTGAGAAGATGCCTACCGGAACCGCCAGGAGCAGGGCCAGGAAAATCATTTCCACCGTATTGAAGAGAGCCGGCATCAGGGAGACATTGTCCGAGGTATACTTAAAGGAAAAGAGCTCCGGGGAAAGATAGGGAACTCCTCGAACCAGAATGTATACAATCAGGAAAATCAGCACTGCGAAGGTTATACCCGCTGCCAATATCACCAGAAGGAAGAGGATCAGGGAGCCCGGATGCTTCAGCAGGGACTGGAGCCTCTCGCCTGTCGTCTGCTTATTAATTGCTTCCATTTCCACCCCTCCTCAATAATGATACACTTAAGTTGATCAGCAGAATAAAGACGAAGAGCACCACAGCGGTGGCAATCAGCGCCTCCCGGTGCAAATCCGTCGCATAGCCCATCTCGATGACGATATTGGCCGTCATGGTACGGACACCCTTCAATAAGCTCTCCGGCATCTTGGTCTGATTGCCGGCTACCATGATGACAGCCATGGTCTCGCCGATGGCACGGCCGATGCCGAGGACAATGCCGGTCAGAACACCGGATTTCGCAGCCGGTACGATAACGGTAAAGACGCTGCGCTCCTTCGTCGCGCCCAGCGCCAGAGCACCCTCATGGTACATGGCCGGTACACTTCGAAGGGCTGTCTCCGTCGTTCCGATGATGGTCGGCAGGATCATGATGCCCAGAAGAATGCAGGCTGTCAGCATGACATTTCCCTTGCAATGGGGAATCTGCCGAAGCAGCGGCACCAGAACCATCATGCCGAAAAAACCGTATACAACGGAGGGAATGCCGGCCAGAAGCTCCGTCGCGGCTTTTAAGGGGCGATAGATTTTCTTCGGGCAATAGTAAGCCATGAAAATCGAGGTCAGGATGCCGATGGGAACGCCGATCAGGATGGCTCCCGCCGTCACATAGATACTGCCCAGGATAAAGGGCAGGATGCCGAAAATATCGTTGCCCGGCTTCCACTTTGTTCCCAGCAGGAATTGCAGTGGGCCGATTTTACCGATGGCCGGAATGCCGTTGGCAAACAGGAAGACACAGATCAGGACAACGGACAAGATAGAGGTACAGGCGGCTATAAAGAATACCGCCTGCATAAGTACTTCTTTGATATGCGCTTTTGAAGCCGCCTGTTTCATAGATTTTTTCCTCTTTTGATTACTCTACTTCGCTCCAGGAGGTGGTCTCACCTACGTAGATGCTCTTTACCTGGTCTGTGGTCAGGCCATCAAGCGGGTTGTTGTTGTTGACGATGACTGCGATACCGTCCTGTGCAATCACGGTCGCGGTAAGCTCGGCAGCCTCGGTATCCTTCAGGTCTCTGGAGGCCATTCCGATGTCGCATACGCCGTCCATCGCGGAGGTCATACCTGTCGTCGAATCGCTGGTCTGAATCTCAATCTTCACACCGCTGTTTACCTTCATATAAGCCTCTGCCAGCTTCTCCATCACCGGAGATACGGAAGAGGATCCTGCTACGGTTACGCTGCCGCTGACAGAACCGCCCTCGAAGGCCGGCGCCGCATCATCTACCGTGATATAGCCTTCCTCGCTTACGATCTGCTGTCCCTCTGCACTCAGGATATAATCGATGAAATCCTGTGCAGCCTCGCTGACATCGCCCTTGGTAGCGATATGAAAAGGTCTGTATACCTTGTAGGTATCGCTCTTGATATTTTCGACGCTGGGCTCGACGCCGTCGATCTTCAGAGCCTTTACGGTATCATTTAAGGAGCCTAAGGATACATAACCGATGGCATACTCATCGCCTGCTACACCGGTCATCATCACGGAGGTATTGTTCGTGATGGTGGCGTCCTCTGTGGTATTGTCAATCTTCTCCCCGCTGGCATCCTTCTCCTCTACACCGAAGAGTTCGATGAAGGCGCCTCTGGTTCCGGAGCCGTCCTCGCGGGAGTATACGGAGATATCCTCCTCGGAATCAAAATCTGCTGCCGCAGTGCTGTCAGCGGAGGTATCTGCTGCTGCATCTGTTTCTGTGGATGCAGTCGTATCTGTTGCAGAGCTTCCGCAGCCTGCCAGCATCGCTGCTCCTAAGGTCATGGCCATAAATAAAGTAATTGCTTTCTTTTTCATAATCTTTTTCTCCTTTTTGCCGGGGGAACGTGTCCGGCCTTCTTCTCTCTTTTCTTCTTCAGGGTTTTTGCTTTCTCTTGCCCGCCCTGTGATTTATATCTTAGGCTGCCAATGTTAAGGGTAAAAGCCTGGTTTCGTTAAGTGTCTGTAAAGAAGGTGTAAGGCGTTTTCGCAAAAAGGAGGGGCTTTGCTTGTTACCCGCAAAATAAAAGAGACGGCTCCTGCGACAGGGTCGTCTCTTACTACTATATTTTGTTGCAATTCGTTTTCAAATGTTTCCTACAAACTTGTAGCCCATGCCGCGAACCGTCTGGATATACCGGGGATGATCCGGATCCTTCTCGATCTTTTTTCGAAGGTTCCGCACATGGACATCGACGGTACGGGTCTCGCCGGAGTACTCGTAGCCCCAGATCAGCTCCAGAAGCTGCTCCCTCGTAAAGACCCGGTTTGGATGGCTCGCCAGAAGATAGAGAAGCTCGAATTCCTTCAATGAAAGGAAGACCGGCTTTTCTTCCATATAGACTTCCCGGGAGGTATTGTTGATCAACAGCTCCCCGGCTGTGATCTTATCCTCCGGCTCCGCCTCGATCTTCTCCAGGGAGCTTCGGCGAAGCAGAGCCTTTACCCGGGCCAGAAGCTCCCGGATCCCGAAGGGCTTGCTGATATAGTCGTCGGCGCCCATCTCCAGGCCCAAGACCTTATCGATCTCCTCGCCCTTGGCCGTCAGCATGATCACCGGCATATGGGCAAGCTTCTTATCCGCCCGCAGATTCTTCAGAACCTCGATGCCGTCCATCCCGGGCAGCATATAGTCCAGAAGCACCAGATCCACCTGCATCGTTTTCAGGATCGCCAGTCCCTTCTCGCCTGTCTCTGCGCGCAGAACTTCATATCCATTTTTTTCCAGATTGTATTCCAGCAAATCTAAAATATGCTCTTCATCATCGATGGTCAATATGACTTTCTTTGCCATGCTTTCTCTCCTATATGTCAATATGGCAGCTTCACGGTAAATTCGGTGCCTACCCCCGGCTTGCTGCTGACCTGGATGGTTCCGTTATAGAGCTCTACGATATGCTTGACGATGGACAGGCCAAGGCCAGTGCCGCCCTGGGCCTTCGAACGACCCTTGTCGACCCGGTAGAAGCGCTCAAAGATCCGCTCCAGCTGCTCCTCCTCCATGCCGATGCCGGTATCGGAGATCTCCAGCACCAGCTGACCTCCGATCGTCCGGCAGACGATGGTGACGGCGCCGAATTCCGTGGCCTTCAGGGCATTGTCCACCAGATTGATCAAAAGCTGCTTGATGCGATCCCGGTTGCAGCTGTAGGGCTTGACAGCGATATTCGGCTGAAAGATCAGTCGCACATGCTCCCGCACCTTGGGCTGCAGAAGCTCCACCACCTCGGTAATGATGTCATTGACATCGCAGGGCTCCCGCTTTGTCTCCTGCTTGCTCTCGATCTCGGAGAGAAGCAGGGTATCGCTGATCAGGTTGCTTAAGCGCTCCGCCTCGATCTCGATGATATCCAGGAATTTATGAGCCATCTTCGGATCCTCGATGGCTCCGTCCTTCAAGGTCTCGACAAAGCCCCGGATCGAGGTCAGCGGCGTCTTCAGCTCATGGGTCACGTTCGAGACGAATTCCCGGCGCATATTTTCGACTTTCTTCATGGCCTGTACATATTTCCGGAAATAAGCTCCGAGAAAAATGACGACCACCAGAAGCACCAACGTCACCAGCACCGTCGAGCGGACAAATTCATTGTCCATATTTTTCAGTTCTCTTAGGGGCAGAGCCACCCGCATCACCCCGTGAAAATCCCCGCTGTCCACGGGCACGGCGCAATAGCAAAAGTCCATCTCGAAGGTATCGGACCTTCGAATCAGGCTATTGCTCTCCCCCGCCAGAGCCTTTTGGACCTCCTCGCGGTTCAGGTGATTGTTCATCAGCTCGCTGGCTCCCTGGGATTCTCCCAGGACATTGCCGTCGGCATCGATGATGGTAATGCGGATATTGTAGATTTTGGCATAGCTCTCGGCAAAGTCCTCATAGCTTCCCGCTGCCGCCACATCCTCCGAGAGGAAAATGTCCCGCAGCATCTCCGCCTGGGTCAGATAGCTCTTTTCACTTTGGTGCTCCAGATAGCTGAAGCCATTTGTCCAAAATGCATATTCAAACGCAATAATTGCAATCATTGCCGCAATAATATAGCCTACCAGAACCTTCTTTTTCACGCCTATCCCTCTTTCTCGTCTGCCACGTAGCCGACCACGTTGTTTGCATGATCGGAGATCCGCTCGATATTGCTGAGCATATCCAGGAAGATGGCACCTCTGCCCGGAGAGCATTCGTTATGAGCCAGGCGGCGGATATGCTCGGTACGCAGATCCTCCTCCAGATCGTCGATCTCATCCTCGATCTGAATCACCTGCTGCACATAGGCCATTTTCTCCGTCTCCCGGGCCAGCACGGCTGCCTTTACCGCATCCACGGTCAGACCGGCGATCTCCTCGAAGCCCTGCATCGCCTCCATGGAGAAATGCTCGCCGTCGTGAATCATCGTCTGGACCAGCTCCGCCAGGTTGTCGCAGTGATCACTGATCCGCTCCAGATCGCTGACCGTATAATAGAGGTCATTGATAATCAAACGCTGGTGATCCGTCAGAGAGGTTTTGCTGATCTCCGTCAGATATTCGGTCATCTTTTTCTCATATTCATTCATATTCTGCTCTAGTTTGAGAGCCCTGTCAACCCGCTTCTGGCTGCCGGTTCGAATCGCATCGAAGACTGTCTCCACATGGGTAATGGCGAGGCTTCCCATGCGTACTACCTCGGTCAGGGCGCCGTCTACGGCAAAGGACGGGGACTCCAGAAAACGCGGCTCGATATGAGGCAGCTCGAAGGTCTCCTCCTGCTCCTCCTCGCCGTCATCCTTGACGATGACGCCGGAGAGCTTCACCAGAAGATTCCCGAAGGGATAGAGAAGAATCGTATTCGTCACGTTAAAGAAGGTATGGAAGACGGAGATCCCTACGCTGTTGATATGGGAAGTGGCCCATTTCTGGTTAAAGGTAAAGACGATAAACATCCCCAGGCCGAAGACGATGGCACCGATGACATTGAACAAAAGGTGGATCACCGCCGCCCGCTTCGCGGTTTTATGGGCTCCGAGGCTCGACAGCAGCGCGGTCACGCAGGTACCGATATTCTGCCCCAGGGTAATGAAGATCGCCGAGCTCCAGTTTACCAGGCCATTGGCTGCCAGGGTCTGTAGGATACCGACAGAGGCCGAGGAGCTCTGGATCAGAGCCGTGACCGCCAGACCGGCCAGCATGCCGAGGATCGGATTACGGCCCAGTACACGGAAGGCTTCTGAGAAAATCGGTGCATCCCGGTAAGGAGTAATGGCGCCGGACATAAAGCTTAGGCCGATAAAGAGGACGCCGAAGCCAATCAGGATTTCACTGACATCGACGACCTTCTCCTTTTTCGAAAAGAGCATCAGGAAGGCTCCGATGCCGATCAGCAGCGGGGCAAAGAATTCCGGATTCAGGAAGGCTCCCCACTCGCTCATGGATACCAGCCAGGCTGTCACGGTCGTACCGATATTCGCGCCCATGATGACGCCCACGGCCTGGGTCAGATTCATCAGGCCCGCATTGACGAAGCCGACGACCATGACCGTCGTCGCCGAACTACTCTGGATAATGGCCGTCACGCCGGCGCCTACCAGAATTCCCATCAGACGATTTCTCGTCAAAATTTCCAACAAATGCTTCATCTTATTGCCTGCGGATTTCTGCAGTCCGTCCGCCATGACATTCATGCCGTACAGAAACATTCCCAGACCGCCGATGAAACGAAATAACATTTCTACATGCTCCATCCCCTATCTCCTCCTGATTTTAGTAGTACTAAGGAAATACTGATTAAATCAGCATTTCCTTAGTACCTCCGGTGGATCGCACGGATTTGCAATGGAATTTGCTGCTTCGCAGCGCAAATCCGGCGAGGGAAACGCTTTAATCAGCGTTTCCCTAAGTTAAATTCTCTCGTGGTTTCTGTAAGAATCTTATCAAGGAGAGGTAAAGGATGGTCGCAGGTTGTGTAAAGTTTTTGTAAAGCCAAAAGATAGAGATAGACATAAAAAAACAATATGCATCTCTTCTACATATTGTCTTCTTCATCTTCTGTATTCATATAATCATCTTTTGCGAGGCTTAAAATCTTTCCAAAAATTCCATCGGAGTCATGATCCTCGGTTTATCAATCTCTACATCCTGAAAATCCTTGTCGCCGCTTATCAAAACATCGATATCTTCTATATACGCGGTATACAAGATCGGATAGTCCTTGCTATCGCGTATTTGAAATACATTCGCTTTCATATCATACGGTGTATAAACCAGCTCATAGGTAAGAC
Organism: Alistipes onderdonkii; assembly: GCA_963621925.1. Taxonomy (GTDB): domain Bacteria; phylum Bacillota; class Clostridia; order Lachnospirales; family Lachnospiraceae; genus Laedolimicola. The sequence goes on from CAVFGF010000050.1 coordinate 12,312, forward strand.
TGGATAAAAAATTCGTCTACTGCCTCTTTTTTCCCGGGAAATTTTCGTTCTACCACTGCAAATATTTCGTCCAGTACAAACGACGACAAAACTAATTGATGTTTGCTTGTAATTTCCGTTAACATCCTTTGAAATCTCTCTGACGGAAACAGGAGGATAGAAATCCAAACATTGGTATCCAACATTACTCGCATCGATATTGTCCGCTCCTTTCTGCCCGAATTTCTTTTACCAGATCAACTACATCCTGTTCATTCTTCAAGCCCTGTTTTTCTGCCTCACCTTCGAAGGCCTTCTGTGCTTTCACCAATGCTGTTGTCGACGCATTCATTATCACTACACGATCTCCCTCTTCCACAAAAAGCAGCTTATCTCCTTCCCGAATTTCAAGCAATTTCCTAATTGCCGACGGAATAGTGATCTGACCCTTTGAGGTCACCTTTGCCAATTCCATGTTCCTTCCTCCTTGTAATTTTTACATTCCTTACATTCCTTGTATTCCTTTATTTAGAGTATAACATCTGTAAATTTAAAAATCAATCCTTTTCAGCGAAAGAGGCAGGATCTATCATCCTGCCTCTTGTGTGTTACACCTTATTTGTGGAATTTCTTTTTACCAAGTACTGCTGCGCATGCGCCTGCACTGATAAGGAGCAGAGCCAGCCACAGAACGATGGGGCTCTTATCCGCGGTATGGGCGGAGGTCACTGCCGTATCGTTCGAGGAGCTGCTTGAGCTTCCGGAGCTGCTTGAACTGCTGCTCGACGGTGCGCTCTTGATGCTGGCGGTCAGGCCTGTCGGCTGAGTCAGGGTATAATTACCCTTCTCATTGCCGTTCAGCGCGTAGCCGGTAACGGTAATCGCCTTGTTGTCGCCGACGTTCTTGTCTGCAAAGACTGCCTTTACATTGGTCGTATTCAGGGTCACGGCTGTCTTATCTGCCTCCAGAACTCCGTTCAGAGTCGGTGTATTCAAGGTCGCTGCGTCACTGCCGTCATAGGTCTTATCCTGGGCTGTTACTGTCACCGTCAGAGCCTTCGGCTGAATCGTAAAGGTTGCTGTCGCGATTACGGCGTCGTAATTGTCCGAAGCCGGGAAGATGGCCTCGATCTCATACTCCCCTGCATCCGTCGGAACGCCGGTGAGATACGTGGACGCACCCTTTACCTTATAGCGATAAGTCACTCCCTTGGTGCCGTTCGTCGTACTGGTGACACCCGGAGCCTTCGGGGTCTCGCCGTAGGTCCAGCCCGCGATGGTCACACTGGCCTTTCCCTCGGCCTTGGTGATGCTCGGTGTATTTGTTTCGATATCCTGCTTCAGGGTATAGTTTCCGGCTTTTGCTCCTGTCAAGGCACTGTCCGTTCCGGTCACAGTTACCTGTACAGCCTTGTTTTCGCCAGCATTTGCATCGTTGAAGGTAGCCTGGAACTTAGTTGTATCCGCTGAAATATCATCACCGGCTACTGCGTCTTTTAGTTCTACCTTTGTGATCGTCGCGGTGTCCTTGCCGTCATAGACCTTGTCCGCTACCGTAACCTTGGCGGTTACGTCCTTTTTCTCGATGGTGAAGGGTATGTTTTCTGTTTTGAGCGGGCTCTGATCCGATGTCTTCTTTGCCTCTACCTTCAAATTGTAATCGCCTGCGTCGGAGGGAGCGGTATTGCCTGTGATGTCTGTATAAGTATTGCCGTCCGCAGGATCCTTTTTCTGCCAGGTATAGGTAAGGGTGGCACCGGTTACGCTGCCCTCCCGGTAAGCCACCGGGGCGCCATCGTAGGTCTTCGTTCCGTTCGTCATCTCGCTGCCGCTTGCCTTATCCAGCAGTTTCACACCGCAGGAGATATCGGTGGAGCCGGTCAGGGTAACGGCTGTATAATTCGTTGTCTCTGCGCCCTGATTTGTTTTAGAATAGTCCGGAACTGTGACTCTTACGGTATACTTCTCTTCATTTGGAGCCTTTGTCGCCGTGAACTGCTCGTCACTCAAAGCTGTCTTATCTGTATTCTTGTAGGTTGCGGCAATCGCAGCTGTACCTTCAGACGCCCCCTTAAAGATATAACCGGGGTCTGTCGTCGCGATATAGGTCTTGGTAGCCTTGCCGGTCTGATCGTTATGCGGTACGGTGATGATGTCGAAGTCTCCGTCTGAAAAGGTCTTTGTAGGATCTGTACTGTCCGCCCACTTGACGCCATCGCCTTCGAAGTTTACCACGTTGATGGTAGCGATGTCGGTGAGGTTATTACTATTTGCCTTGCCTGTTGAACTATCTACGCTGAGTCCGCTCTCGCCTACCAGCATGACAGTGATCGGATCACTGCCTTTTGCAATTTTAGCGCATTTGATCGTGGTGCTTTCTGCGCTATCATTTAATTTGAAACTGTATCCATCTGTAGTATTAACAGATGCATTTTGAAGCTCACCGTCTCCTAACTTTATAGCTTTCATATCTTTGTCAAGAAGAACATAGGACGTGCCCTTGGTACAGTGAGCGATCTCAATATCTATATAGCCGTTTCCGCCTTCATGATTTCCTTTTGTTCCCGTAGCTACCGGACTGACGGAAAGATAGATCGCAGGTGTGGTGCTATTATGATTTGTATCTCCTTCATTATGTTGGAGCAAACCACAGCTTGTTTCGTTACCGCCGCAGTAGAGAATCTCAGCATCTGTGGCTTTATCGGAGACGATGAAATTTGTATCCTTCGCCTGAGCTATATAGCTGTTTCCATAGATACCGCCACCTTGGGCTACCTTGGTACCCATGCCGATCTTTTCTGCAAAAACACCAAGTTTTGCACTACCAGTCAGCTCACTGCATAGCTTGATATAGACATTCGAATTTTCAACGCCATTTTTGTCATTTTTTAAATAGATATTTCTTTGCGTTCCGTCGTTGGCCTTGTTATTGTAGACATAAGCGGTATCACCGAATTCCATATCGCAGGCTGTAGCCTCACCACGCATATAAACGGCAGCATAGCCTTCATTTATCGCATTATCCGTAATTGTTCCGCCTGTCATCCAAAAGTGGGGCGTATTTTCCTTTCCAATATTTATAATGCAGGTATACTGGCCTTGACCTTCTGTAGTATCTTGACTAGTTTGGAGTGTATTTTCGGTAATTGTACCACTTGTCATATAAACAGTGGCGGTTGTTCCGACACAAATAATTGCACTCGGATTATCCCAGTATCCTCGGCTAATTGTGCACTTTGTAATGGTTGCTCCATCAATATTAAGTCTTGATGAAGCATTTTGCAGATATAATACACTTACACCACTAATCCAAGTAGAATGGTCGGCATTCTCGCTGAAATTAAAGTTCTGTATCAGAACATTTTCACCTAAGGTTACGGTACCTGCTGTAATCGTAATTGCACCGGGATAGGTACTCTGTCCACTTCCGTCAAGTATAATATTTTTAAAAGCTACATCCTCTTGTGCATTACTCACAGACATTGCATAACGAGTGTTCGTATTGCAGTAGCTGGTAATTGTCTTTCTCTCACCGGCCGAGGTAATGGTAATCTTCTTACCAGAGTTAAAAGTCAGGTTTTTTCTGTCTGCAATGCTAATATCACTCAGCAGATAGATCGTACCGCTTTGCTCAATGCTCTCATATGCCTTACTCAGCGTAGCATACGGCTTCTGCTTCGTACCGTTACCCTCGGTATCACTTCCCAGCGTACCGGTATAACTATCGGTAGCCGTATCCGTCGCGACGTAAACTGCGTTTTCTTCGGTACTATCTACGACCTCCGGTGCTTCCTGTGCATTTGCCAGGATCTCCTCCACGTCCACCTGGACATCCTTGGTCGGTATGCCGCTGATCACGATGCTCTCCGGCGTCTCGCTGCCGTCCTCGTCCTTAGAAGCTGCCTTATAAGCTGCCTGAAGGCCGGTGTCCTGAAGAGCAGTATTTAAAGCCTCTGCCCAGGCCTTTACCTGTGCACTGAGGGTTTCCTTCTCTTCCTCTGTATAGGAAGCCAGCTCGTCCTCACTTAATTCATAGACCAGAACAATATCCTGAAATACCCCCCCGTTCTTGACGATTTGCTTCAAATCACCGGATTTCTCCGCGGTCTTCAGAGCCGGCTCGCCTTCCTCTGCTGCCGGAAGAAGAACCTCTACGGTATAGGAGGAAGTCTTTTCTTCCTGCTTGGTCTCCTCCGCCTGCTTCTTTTCCTGGACGTCGGAGCTTTCTTTTGTCTCGATTTTCTCTTTCGTATCCGTTACATCTTTTGTTTCAATTTCTTCTTTTGTTTCCTTTGTTTCTTTTGTTTCCTTGCTGTCTTTTTCCTCGGACGTCTGCTCTTCCTTCGTAATGTCCTCCGCGACAGCAGGCTTTGTGCTCTCTTCCGGCTCTGCCGCCAGGGCAGTGGAGGGAAGCAGAGTCAGTACCATCACAAGCGCCAGAAAGATGCTTGTGAAACGTCTTTTTCCTGCTCTCATTTCGTTCATACACTCCTTTTTTCTGATAGTGATTGTCCCGCGCACGGATTTGCAGGGAAATTTGCTGCTGCGCAGCGCAAATCCGGCGAGGGAAACGCTTTAATCAGCGTTT
>CAVFGF010000051.1:0-16575 GCA_963621925.1 Alistipes onderdonkii
AAATAACCCATGACGCGATACTCCTCAACGCTGTACCAGGTCATGTCGATCTGTTTTTCTGCTTCAAACAGGATATCGAAAAGCCAGGAGCAGTAGTTTCTGAAAAGCTCCTTTTTCATAATGAACATATTGCATTCATAGGCCACATCAGACTGCATATATTCATCCGCGCTTTCGGCAAATTCCGGATACTTCTTTTTCAGAATCTGTAAGGTGATATCCAGATCCTTTCGATGTTGGAAGGGGACGGAACCATATTCTTGATAAATATTAACCTGTCTAGATTTTCCAGAGAAGTTTGATTGTATATATTTTCTTCCCCGCACCGTGATGATATCATGCCGGCTAATCAACTCCTGCATGACTTTTGGTTCAAACTTGATTTCTTTTAAAGCTTTCTCATCGATGCGATCATATACCAGATTTCCATAGATATCCTCGTCATGAATTGCCGGATCAAAGACCAGATATCTACGATAATGAAAGAATCCATAGTAATCTGCTTCCTCATTCTTCCAAGCCCAATAATGTGCAGTCAATTCACAGTAGGTCTTGTTTTTATCTGATATCTGTTCACCATCATTATCGTGAAGAATACCCCTCAGTTCAAGTTTTTTGTCTGCAAGAGCAGTCCCTACCTGAATCGGATAGAGATATGGATTTTCCGGAACGAAAGCATCCTTGTGGCAAACCACATAGATTTTGATATTGTTGCTGTTCTTCATACCATCCTATACCTTTCAATAATTCAACAGATCTTTCTTAGAAAATTACTATCTTTTTTTCAGTCTATCTGGCAGATATTTTAATGTATATCTGAGCCCATGCTCTTTGATACACCGAATTCCTCCACTTAGAGCTTCTATTTTTATGAGTCCTGGTTTTCTTTCTGTATGCGCCTTGCTCGCCATCCTCGATAATAGTAACTCATAGCTCGCCGTTTTTCTCGCATAATTCCAAAATTCTTTTCCAAGGTCCATCTCTGGACAGTTCCAAGGTTTCTCCGAACCCGCATAATGTATGATTTTCGGATGCTTTCTAGCTTCCATATATTCAAAATACAGCCACTGGGGTGCCAGACGCATGATCCTGCTTATCCGAATATGCTCATAATCCACCAAAACATTCCAAGCCATATCGACATATTTCACTCTGCCCTCACAGAGCTTATTTAAGACATCCTGATCCTGCAGCAGCCACTTCTCTTTTGCGGAGAATTGCAGCATCTCCTCAACCGTATAGGTTTTGCGAAATTCCTCAAGATTAAAGAGGATGATACCTGCCTGGAAATATTGATAGGGCTTCTTTAATTGCAAAACTGTATCGGAGTATTTCTTTCTCTTGGGATCGTATCCATTGTACAATCCTGCCGTATCCGCATCGTGAGTCGCTGCCAGAAGATAGCCTGTGACATCCTCCTGATAAAGCTTTGCCAGGTCATCCAGGACAATCATATCTGAGTCGACATAGAGAATCTTCTGATAATCCGGCAATAATTCCGGCAGAATCAGCCGATAGTAGGTCTCGATGGAGCCGAAATGTCCAAAAAGATGAATAGTATAATCTTCAAAGAGATAAGATGGATCCACAAAGCGAAGGGAAACCTTCTCTTTTCCCTTCGCGAGAGCCTTGATTTCTCTTCGATTCTCCGGCGACATATCATGTGTAAAGATCAGGATATCATAGTGATTTTCCTCGGATGTATGCTCAAGAAGCGAATATAGAGTCGTCGCCATATAGGGTGTGAACCAATCGTTGGAGGCCAAGGCGATGGCTACATTATGCTCTTTATAAGCTGGTTTTATCTTTTCTATCTTATCTGTATTCAGGAAAAGCGTTCTCTGGAGCTCTTTGCACTTATAAACACCCTTCTGCTTCCAATAGAGATAGTAAATGCCGAAAAGACGCTCTCCTAGGTATCCGCTGACGCGGTAGGCATCTACATTGTAGTCCTCATAATCTCTTCTCTTTTCATGTTCCTCCAGAATCGTAAAGAGCCATTCACTGTAATGCTGAAAGATCTCTTTCTTCATGATGAACATGTTGCAATAATAGCCAATCTTGCTTTTCTTCAGATAATAGACAGCTATATCATAATACTCCGGATATTTTTCCCGGATGATATCCAGCATAACCTCCAGATCCTCCGCATACTGATAAGGTGTGGAGGCATATTGGTTATAATTGCTCTTAACCTTCTTCCCCAGATCGTCCAGTGTCACCGGTCTGGTAGTGATGATATCGTACTTCGCCACTTCCCTCTCCAGGGTTTCCGGGGAAAGATTCAGTTTTTCTACCACATCCTCCGTCAGATAGTTCATCACAGCATCTCGAAAGGGATTCTCCTTAAATTCTTTATCCGAGAAGGAAAGGTATCTCCGATAATGAAAGAAGCCGTAGTAGTCTGCATCATCATTCTTCCAGGCCCAGTACTGACCGGTAAGCTCACAATATTTTTTATTCTTATCCGAGATCTGAATGCCTTCATCATCGTGAAGCATATCTTCAAACCTCTTGGCTGCCTTGGAGGCTCCTACCTGGATCGGATAGAACATTGGGTGTTTCGGTACATAACACTCTTTATGGCAAGAGATATAGATTTTTATGTTTTCCATAATTTTCCTCTAATTTATGTTTTTTCTACTCATTAACTGAACAGCTACGCTTTTTCAATATATTCCTTACAAACGACATCCGCTGCCCCCTGCATCACCAATCTCCCATGGTCAATCCAGGCCGCATGATCACACAGCTTCTCGATATCCCCGATATTATGGGATACCAGGATCAGCGTCGTTCCATTCTCCAACATACTCCTCATTCTCTCCTGGCACTTTTCCTGGAACTTAAAGTCGCCCACGGCCAGAACCTCGTCGACGATCAGGATATCCGGCCGGACCATGGTCGCGATGGCGAAGCCGATCCGGGCCTGCATACCGGAGGAATAGTTCTTGATGGGCATATCCAGAAAGTCCCAGAGCTCGGCGAAGTCGACGATCTCATTAAAGTGCTCCTCCATGAACTTGCGGCTGTGGCCGAGAAGCGTGCCGTTCAGGAAGATGTTCTCCCTGGCGGTCAGGTTCATGTCGAAGCCGGCTCCCAGCTCGATCAGGGGGGCGATGCTTCCCTGTACCTTTACGGTGCCCTTGTAGGGCTCCAGGATGCCGGAGATCAGCTTCAGGAGCGTGGATTTTCCGGCTCCGTTGGTTCCGACGAAGCCCCAGGCCTCTCCGGGTCTGATTTTCAGAGAGAAGTCCTTGATGGCCAGGAATTCCTGGAACATCAGCTCATGCTTCATCAGCTTGATGACGTATTCCTTCAGGTTGTCGATCTTTTCCGAGGCCATATTGAAGCGGACGGTGGCATTCTCGATATCGATTACATAGGTTTCTTTTTCACTCATAGCTGTTTCCATCTTCACCTTAGATATATAATATGAATTTTCCCTGGTTCTTCTTGAAGAACAGGCCGCCGATCAGCATCATCAAGGCTGCGCAGGCGCAGCCGGCTCCCACCAGCTTCGGATCGGGATAGGTCTGCTCGATGATGATCTGACGCATCTGCTTGACGTAAAAATACATCGGATTGAACCGCACCACGATAAAATGCAGCCAGTCCGGAAGCATGGTTTCCGAATAGAAGATCGGGGTCAGGTAGGTCCAGGCTGTCAGGATGACATTGTAGATATACTGGATATCCCGGAAAAAGACCGATGCCTGCGCGAGGAAAAGTCCCAACCCCAGGCAGAAAAAGTATAACTCCAGCGTCACCACCGGTACCAGAATCAGGTACCAGGAAAATGGTGTCTTCGTCACGATCATCACCAGCAGGATGGCTCCCATCGAGAAGAAGAAGTCCGTCAGGTCGCTGGTGACCTTCGAAAAGGTAAAAATATACTTCGGCACATAGATCTTTTTCAATAAGGAACCGTTATCCAGGATCGAGTACATCGAATGGCTCGTCGTCGCGCTCATGTAGTTGAACATGACCTGGCCGACGATCAGGTAGACCGGATAGTACTCGATATCGAAACGGAACATATTGGAAAAGACGATGACCATGACCAGCATGATTCCCAAGGGATTCAGGATACTCCAGAGATATCCCAGGAAGCTTCGTCTGTATTTTAGCTTCAGATCCTTGCTGACCAGCTCCCGCACCAGATCCTTATATCTTATTATCTCGTTTATTACATCTATCATCTTATACCCTTTGTCCTCTTATCCTTCTTACCATGCCGATGGCCTTAGGTGCCCAAAGCTCATAGGCGCTGTTGCTGATATGCAGGTAACTGAAGAGCAGAAATCCCTTGCATTTCTTTTCTGTCATCTGATAGATAGCAGGCGCCTTTCCCTTCAGCATCTGATTAAGCTTTGTCACTGCATCCCGGCCCAGCCTTTTATCTTTATTTTTCAGCAGCATGATCTGATAATAGCTGGTGATGACCATCGCGGTCTTCTTTCGGTAATAGCGATCTGCACCGCCAGGCATCTCTTTTTGATAACCATACTGTGCAAGAAGTCGCTCGATCACCTTTTCAAGATGTGCTCTTCTCTTGACCTGCGTATCTCCGAAGACACTCTGGTTGACGTCCCCTACCCGGTAAACATATACCAGCGTATCCAGGAAGCGTACCCTTGTCCCATAGCTCGCCGGAACTGTCGCATACTCCTGATCCTCGTAGAAGACCCCTTCCGCCAGTTCATAATGAAGGCTCCGGTAGAAGCTTGTCTGATAGGTGATTCCCCAGAAATGCATAACCTCATGGCAGGCATTCCATTGATCCATCACCTCTCCCAGCGTATAATTCCGGTCAAACTTCTTCGGTTCGGCTCTTCTTTCCTCTGTCTTTCCGCTTCCGATATCATAGCGCAGATAGGGCGTTGCCAGAACTTCCGGAAGAACGTCAGGCTTTTCTTCCGCGATTTTGCTCAATTTCTGCATAAATGCTGTGAAGCCCTCTTGATCTACCCAGTCATCCGCATCGATGACCTTAAAGTAAAGGCCTGCTGCCTGCTTCACTCCTGCATTGATGGCAGAGCCGTGACCGCCGTTCTCCTTATCCAGAATCCCGTAGACCGTTGGATATTTCTCGACATATTTCTCAGCGATTGTCCGGCTTCCGTCGGGAGAACCGTCATTTACAACCAGAACCTCCAGACGCTGAAAGAGCTCCGGATCCTTCAAAAGAAAGGAAGCGAGACATTTTTCCAGATAAGACTCTGCATTATAAGTCGGTATCAAAATGGTTAATAGTTTCTCTGTATTCATCTATCTATTTCTTCCTCACTCTCACCGCCACGGCCCCCACCGGCAGCAGCCGATAATCCGTCCTTCGGATCCAGTCGATGCTTTTCTTCTTGACTGCCCCGTAGATCGCCGGATACTTTTCCTTTAGTTCCGTATCCCAGGCCTTGCACTCACTTCTCGTGCCTTTTTTTAGTCCCATGCTGATATATATAAGAAATTGCATCTCTACGATGAGGCTGATGCTGCGCTCGAGATAAGCGCGTTTCCCGGGACTCATGGTCTCCTTTGCCCGGTCGTAGGCCTCCAGAAGGTGCGTCAGCACCAGGCGATGCTGGCGGATGTTGCGCTGCATACTCTGTAGCTGCATGCTCTGACCGGCGCGGCCGAGGCGATACATATAAAGCGTCGCCTGATGATAATAGACCGTCTCGATATAGGGGACGGGATAAAAGACCAGCTCGCTGTCGACGTAGAAGCAATGCTCATCAAGGGTGATGGCATGCTTTTGCAGGATCTCGGTCCGGATCGTGAAGGAGTGAAGCTTGATGGGATCCGCGATCTCGCCGCTGTCCAGGCGGACGGTATGACCGTAGTGGGCTTCCTTCGAGGTCGCTTTCCAGTCCTTGATGGGCCGATAGGTCTCGTCCTCGATGCTTCGAAAGTCTGTGGCGACCAAGTCCTCGTCATGGGTTCGAAGAACCTCGAGATATCCTTCCAGCTCTTCCGTATGCAGCCAGTCGTCGCCGTCTACGACCTTGAAGTATTTGCCCTTCGCTTCCCGGATGCCGGTATTGATGGCGGAGCCATGGCCGCCGTTTTCTTTGGTAATCAGGCGGTAGGTGCCGGGATAGGCGGCCTCGTAGGAGGCGGCGATCTCTGCCGTTCGATCCTTCGAGCCGTCGTTGACGATCAGAACCTCGAGATCCGGCAGGACTGTTTCCAGCTTGACGGAGTCCAGGCAGCGCGTAAGATAGCGCTCGACATTATAGGCAGGTACGACGATGGTCAGTGTCTTCATAGTTTTCTTCTTTCTTTTATCTTCTTAGGAAAATGCTGATTAAATCAGCATTTTCTTAGAACTTTTCGATAGAAAAGGCTTCGAAGACCCCTTGGCGCCAGGGTCATCCCCGCAGTCAGGAGGACGGCCTTCGCGTACTCGGCGCTGCTTAGGAGGCCAAGCCTCTTTTGCTGCTGACGGAGCTTCCGGTATCTTCGAAAATATGCGAAGCCGCCGCGTCTTCCGTAGAAGCTCTTCTCGGTACGCGCCCTGACGAGGACGGTATCGAGGTTGGCGAAGCGCTCTCCCCTTGCCAGCATCCTGGTCCAAAGGTCATAGTCCTCGAGATAGGGAAAATGCCGGTAGCCTCCAGCCGCTTCCACAGCGCTTTTTCGAAACATCACCGTCATATGGTTGACGGGATTGCGGTAGCGGCTGTAGCTTCGAAGCTCCTTTGGAGTCAGTGGCATATGCTTGACCCTTCGGGAGGTCGGATCGGCTGTATCGAATTCCTCGATGAGGCCTCCGAGGACGGCTGTCTCCGGATGCTGCTCCATATAGGAAAGCTGACGCTCGAAACGCTCCGAAACCGCGATATCGTCGCTGTCCATCCTGGCTACCAGCTCTTCGCTGCAGGCCTTCAGACCCTCTGCCAGGGCCCGACCGAGGAGAATGTTCTCCGGCAGGCGGATGACCCTTCTTCGAATAGGGTCTTCTTTTTGTTCAAAGGCCTGTACTACCGCTTCCAGCTCGGTAGGTAATGGTCCGTCCTCGACGAGGACCATTTCCTCCGGCTTTCTGCTTTGCTGTTCGAGGCTTCGAAGGGCTTCCTCAAGGTAGGCAGGCTTTTCTTTTTCATAGACCGACATCAAAACCGAGATTCCCATCCCAGGCCTCCCTGTCTTTTTCATGCTAATCAACTCTGTGTTTTTCTGTCTTTAGGGAAACGCTGATGAAAGCGTTTCCCTCGCCGGATTTGCGCTGCGAAGCAGCAAATTCCGCTGCAAATCCGTGCGATCTGCCGGAGGCTGCTAAGGAAATGCTGATTTAATCAGCGTTTCCTTAGAGCGGTCTCCTGCCCGGCGTCGACACCCTCGGTATTCTCCTTGACGAAGAGAATCTTGAAGGTCAAAAGCAGGATCCGAAGATCGAGCCAGAGACTGTAGTTCTCGATATAGGTGAGGTCGAGCTTCAGCTTGTCGTAGGGCAGGGTATTGTATTTTCCGTAAACCTGGGCATAGCCGGTGAGTCCGGCCTTGACCTTCAGGCGGAAATCGAACTCCGGGATCTCCTTCAGGTACTCGTCCGCGATGACGCGCCGCTCCGGGCGGGGACCCACAATGGACATGTCGCCTTTGAGAATATTGAAGATCTGGGGCAGCTCGTCGAAGTGGATATTCCGGATAATCCGACCCACCGGTGTGATGCGGCTGTCGCCCTTCGCCGCCAGGCGCGCGCCCGCTTTCTCGGAATCGGTATACATGCTCCGGAACTTATACATCCGGAATTCCCGTCCGTCCCTCGTCAGCCGGTCCTGGGAATAGAGGATCGGGCCGCCGTCGCAAAGCTTGATGGCGATGGCGATAATGAGCATAAAGGGCGAGGCGATCAAAAGTCCAAGAAGTGCCAGGATGATATCCATCATCCGCTTGAAGAATCTCTGGTCGATGGACAGTCCATAATTTCTCGACAGCAGCAAGGGCGTATCGAAGAGATGGATGTCGTCGGCTCCCCGAAAGAGGATATCGGAGATCTTCGGCGTCACATAGGTGCGGATCGAATGGCGGTAGCAATGCTTCAGGATCGTATTGCGCTCCTGGGCCGGCAGGTCTGCCAGAACCACCGCGGAGTACTTATCGATCTCCTTGTAGAGATCTCGCTCCTTCGCAAAGCAGCTGATGGAGCCGCAGATATCGTACTTGTCGCTGCGGGCATTGATCTTCCGAATCAGCTCCTCCGGCGAATATTCGCCATAGATCACCAGCATCTGCCTCGGCGGATACATCCTCGCGTAGACCTTTCGTACCAGGAAGGTCCAGGGGATGATAAAGGCGATCTCCGCCGCCCCGGCCCAGAGTAAGGGCACCGGCGAAAGATAGTCATTGGCCACCAGACAGATCTCGAAATAGGCCGTCACCGTCCCGCAGAAGATCGCCAGGGCATTCGACAGGATGATATCCTGAATCCGCATATAGCCGATCTTATAACCGCCGAAGGTATTCGTAAAGAAGAACAGGATCAGCACATAAAAGCCGATGGTCGCCCAGTTTCCTCTTCGATAATACTGCCGCTCGAGAAGGGGCATATACTCCAGATACCAGATAAAGCCAAAGGCGGCGGCCTCCACGAGGATGGTGGTTAAATTTGCAAAAAAGTTTAATAAATGCTTATAAAGCTCTCTTTTTCTGTACATAGCTTGTTTTAGGATAGCACAGACTTTTCCAATTGTAAATAGGTTTTGACCCGATCAGAGGCATTCCCGAAGCCACTCGCAGACCGTCCGAGCCTTTTCCTGCTGCTCTTTGGTCAGGTTCTGCCCCTCTTTTGCAAGATCCAGATCTTGGAAATCGTACCGTTTTCCCAGGAGGAGCTTCTCGAGCTTCGCCGGGAATTCGACGTCCAGCATATCGGAGTAGACCCGAAGCTCCTCGATCTGCATATGCGTGAGGCGCAGCCAGATCTCGATCTCGCCCCAGTCGAAGCGCTTGCTGTAGGAGGTCTCGCACTCGGGGGATTTGCCATATTTCCAGTCCCAGGAGGCGTAGAGGTCGTAGGTCTCCTGTACCTCGCTGCCCTCGAAGAGCTGCGGGTCGATCTCGGCAAAGTCGCCGTAGGCCTCTGTGAAGCTTTCCTTCAGGGCCGCCCGCAGGGCCTCGGTGGTAATCGCCGGATTCAGGTCTTTTAGGTTGCAGACCCGGGACTGGACGGATTTGACGCCCTTGGCCTTCATCTTCTCCTTCGAGGGGGTCAGGTAGCGGCCAAGCTTCGTGACATCTACGTTCACCATCAGGGTGCCGTGCTGGATTTCGCAATGGGAATTTTTAGAAAATGCATTGCCGGAGAATTTATAGCCCTCCTCGGTAATGATATCATTTCGCCCGGAGAACTGGGTTTTGATACCGAATTTCCCGCAGGCGGCCTGGATGACCTTCAGCTGCTTCTCGAGGTCGTAGCGCTCCGGCGAGGCCAGGAAGGTGAAGTTCAGATTTCCTAAGTCGTGGTAGACGGCTCCGCCGCCGGTGGTTCTTCTGGCGAGGCAGCCGCCCTCCTCCTCGAGAAGCTTCGCCTTGCATTCGCGGATCGCATTCTGGTTGCGGCCGATGACGACGGTATGGTCATTCTGCCAGAGGTAGAGTATCACGTCCCCCGGTCCGATGCGGTCTGCCAGGAATTTCTCCACCGCCAGGTTCCGCCAGGGGTTCCAGGTATAGGTCTGTACGAAGTAGTTGTTCATGGGAGTGCCTCCTTTTCGCTTCATTATAACAGGTATGGGTCAGAAAATCATCCCATTCATAAAATCATAACTCAAACTTCCCACTTGGAGATCGGGCAAGAAAGTCGCCCGGGGCGGAGCCGCAGAGCTTCCTGCAGCGGAACAGCACTTCCATTGCGAATTTGTTGGTGTCGTTTCCGGCCTCCGGAGGCAGTTCCTGTTCATTCGAAATCTGTACACTTCCGCCCGACTGTCCGCTGCTTTCCGGCACACTCGATTATGACGTGCCGTGTGGGAGTTCATGCCGGCGAAAGCTAAAGATTGCACGGGTGCTGAAACCGTCCAAGCCTGCATGACTGCAGACTTAGACGAAAGTAAATGGCGCGTTTTGAAGCACCCGTGCATAATATACTTAGCTGGAGCCGGCATGTTACTCTCACTAGGCTAAGGAATCCTAGAGTGTGCGGAATCAGCGGACAGCCGGACGGAACTGTTCATCTGCGAATGTACACAAACTTGGAGGCCGTAAGCGGCACCTAACAAATTTACGCAATTTCAGTGAATATCCGCTGCAGGAAGCTCTGCGCCCCGCCCCGGACTACTTTCTCATCTAATCTATAAGTGGAAAGTTGAGTTATTTACTATAAAAGGAGGACATCCTAGTAGGATGTCCTCCTTCCTTTCTCTCTCTTAAACTTTATTTGCCTTACGGATTATACCCCGAGCTTCAGCTTCCGAAGCTCTTCCTCTGCTGTCACGTTGGTGACCGGTGTATAGTCCTTCAGCGGCATGATCTTCTCGTTGATCGCATCCAGGATCCACTCCTTCTGCGGGAAGAAGTACTTGTCATACTCGAAGGGCGGTGTGATCCAGTTCTGAGCGCCGACGATAGCGGGCGGTGCATCCAGATAATCGAAGGCCAGGGTGGTGATATTCTTAGCCACATCATCCAGGAAGCTGCCTCTTGCGCAGGCATCGGAAGCCAGGACAACCTTGCCGGTCTTCTTTACAGACTCGAGGATCTTCGTATAATCCAGCGGTACCAGACTGTGCAGGTTGATAAGCTCTGCAGAGAGACCGTATTTCTCCTTCAGTTCCTTTACTGCGTCGTATGCACGATACAGGGTTGCACCGACGGTCAGGATGGTGAGATCGGAGCCCTCGGTGATGACATCGACGTCACCCATGGTGATCTCATACTCTTCCTTCGGAACACCGCCCTCGTGGAACTTCTCTCCTACGTCGTAGATTCTCTGGCTCTCAAAGAATACGACCGGATCGGTTCCGTTCAGAGCTGCCTGCATCAGACCCTTTGCCTCATACGGGGTAGCCGGGAAGCAAACCTTCAAGCCCGGTACATGTGCACACATCGCAGTCCAGTCCTGAGAGTGCTGTGCGCCGTACTTGGAGCCTACGGATACACGAAGGATCAGCGGCATCTTCAGGATGCCGGCACTCATCGCCTGCCATTTTGCCATCTGGTTGAAGATCTCGTCACCGCAGCATCCGATGAAGTCACCGTACATCAGCTCTACGACTGCACGGCCGCCGCACATCGTATAGCCTACACCGGTTCCGACGATAGCGGACTCGGAGATCGGGGAGTTGAACAGTCTGGAGTAAGGAATGACATCGGTAAATCCTCTGTATACAGCGAATGCGCCTCCCCAGTCACGTACATCCTCGCCGTAAGCGATGAGGGTCGGGTCTTCATAATATTTATTGAACATCGGCTCGAAGATGGCGTCACGGATGTTGTAACGCTTCATGGAGCTGACCTCTGTACCATCGATATAATGGGTACGAACCTTCTTCTGGATATCGTTGTAGCGCTTGCAATTCTCCTTCGGTCCCAGGGTAGCAGGCTCTCTGGTGGTATCCATGCTGCGCTGATGGCCGTTGTTCAGCATCAGGCGCTCTACGATGGCCGGATCCTTGTCGAAGTCGAGATACGGAGAAGCCTCCTTGTCTGCTGCCAGGCGGCAGATACGAGCCATTCTCTCCTTGGTCTTTGCCCAGATCGCATCAAACTCGCTGTCCTCTGCGATGCCTGCATCGACGATGGCCTTGCGGAAGGTGATGATCGGATCCTGTGCCTTCCAAGCCTCGATCTCCTCCTTGGTACGGTATGCGTTCTGGTCGGAGGTAGAATGTCCGAGCAGACGATAAGTTACGACATCCAGGAATACCGGACCCTCGCCGCTCTTGACTAACGGAAGCTTTCTTCTGTAAGCATCGATGACTGCCAGCGGATTGTAGCCGTCTACACGCTCTGCGTGAAGCTGGCTCTCGGTCACGCCTGCACCCATACGTGCCAGCTCGCCGTAGCCCATGGTCTCGCCGCAGGTCTGGCCGCCCATGCCGTAGGAGTTGTTATTGATATTGAAGATCAGCGGCAGGCCGCCCTTTCTTCCCTCCTCCCAGAGGGTGCGGTACTGATCCATCGTCGCGAAGGAAAGTGCCTCCCATACGGGACCGCGGCCCATGGAGCCGTCACCGAGGTTTGCGACTACGACGCCTTCCTGGTCGTTGCATTTCTTAAACAGGGATGCACCGGTAGCGATGGTAGCGGAACCACCTACCAGAGCATTGTTCGGATAGATACCGAAGGGCAGGAAGAAGGCATGCATCGATCCGCCCAGACCCTTGTGGAAACCATTTTCCCGGGCGAAGAGCTCTGCCAGAGCGCCGTATACCAGGAATTCGATAGCCAGCTCCTTGACATCTCCCTCAGCCTTGCTGACGGTCTGGATAGCCTTCAGGGTCTTGCCGTCGAAGAAGTTCTCCATCGTATCCATCAGTTCCTTGTCAGACAGCTTCTGGATACAGGAAAGTCCCTTTGCCAGGATCTCGCTGTGGCTTCTGTGGCTTCCGAAGGTGAAGTCCTCTTTTCCGAGAAGGTAAGCTTCGCCGACTGCGGCTGCCTCCTGTCCGAGAGACAGATGGGCCGGACCCGGATAAGTCGTCTCGACGTCCGCGTACTTCGCCTGGGTCTTGATCTGGTTCAGCATATCCTCGAACTCACGGCAGATGCTCATATCGCGGTAGATACGGAGCAGGTCTTCCTTCGTGTAGTTGCCTTCCTCGACTTCTTCCTTTACTGTCTTTTTGTATACATTGATCGGAATGTCTTTAAAGGTGATTTTTCCTTCCGAACGCATTTTGTCCGGATCGACATACAATGACTTTGGCATGATTCTTCTCCTTTTTATTGTGAAATTTTATATATAGTTCTTTCTGATGGCAGTGCCGAGGACGGGTTTAGGCCGCCCCCGGCTGAAAGTTGGTTGGCTTTTATTATTTCATCATCAGAAGCGAGAAATTCTCCAGGGCTCCACAAAGCTCTTTTACAAAGCGGGAGGCCGGGGAGCCGTCGATGGCTCTGTGGTCGTAGGTCAGGCAAAGTCCCATCGCCTGATACGGCTTGATTTCTCCGTTTACTTCCTTGATACGGGTGGTGGTTCCGCATACGCCGAGGATTCCTACCTGAGGCGGATTTACAATCGGGGTAAACATCTCGACACCTAAGGAGCCCACATTGGATACGGTAAAGGTAGCACCTGCGAGCATATCCGGTGTCGCCTTGCCCTCCTGGCAAATCTTCGCGAGGCGCTTTGCCTCTACGCTGATCTCTGCCAGACTCATCTGGTCTGCGTTGAAGATCGTCGGTACGAAGAGTCCCTTCGGAGTATCTACCGCCATACCGAGATGTACGTGATGATACTGACGAAGCATATTTTCCTCCGGCATCGTCGCATTCAGATCCGGATGATGCAAAAGGATCCGGGATACTGCGAAGAGTACCATATCGTTCAGGGTGATATTCGGCATACCCATCGTCTCGCCGTTGGCCTTGATCTGTTTTCTTAAATTAAGCAGAGCGGATGCATCGAAGGAATGATAATGGGTCAGCTGAGCCATCGTGCTCAAGGACTTCATCATACCCTTTGCGGTCGCCTTTCTGACACCGGAGAACTTCACATCGGTATATTCTGCGCCATCTGCTGCAGGTGCTGCCTTCGGAGCTGCCGGTGCTGCTGCGCTTTCTGCTGCAGGCGCTGCCGCCGGTGCACTGGCTGCATAAGCCTTGACATCTGCCTCCATCACTCTTCCGTGCGCGCCGGTGCCTGCTGCCGCTGTGGCATCTACGCCGAGCTCTGCCGCTGTCTTTCTCGCCCGCGGGGATACCTTAGCATCCGGATTTGCAGGTCCTGCGCTGCTCGGAGCCGGAGCTGCTGCCACCGGTGCGCTCTCTGCTGCCGGTGCCGGAGCTGCTGCGGGTGCGGGTGCTGCCGCCGGTGCTGCCGGTGCAGTACCTTCCTTCAGACCCTCGATGCTGTCACCCGGCTGTCCTACCGCGCAGACATTGACCAGTACGGGTACCTCGTCGCCGTCGCCGTAGAAGATCTTCAGCAAGGTTCCTGCTGCCGTCGACTCACACTCGAAGGAAGCCTTATCTGTCTCATAGGTAAAGAGGACATCGCCTACATTGACCTGATCGCCCTCTTTTTTCTGCCACTCGGTAATCACGCACTCCTCTACGGTAATGCCTGCCTTCGGCATCAGGACGCCTACCGCCATATGGGCGCCGCCTGCCGGAGCCGGTGCCGGTGCGGAGGTCGCTGCGGGTGCAGGTGCTGCTGCCGCCGGTGCGCTCTCTGCTGCCGGTGCGGATCCGCCTTCCTTGATTCCCGAGATATCGTCTCCCGGCTGTCCGATGGCACAGACGTTTACCAGAACCGGTACCTCGTCTCCATCCTCATAAAAGATCTCCAGCAGCTCTCCCTCTGCCGTAGACTCACACTCGAAGGACGCCTTGTCCGTCTCATAGGTGAAGAGAATGTCACCTACATTGACGTGATCGCCTTTCTTCTTCAGCCATTCCGTAATCACACACTCTTCTACCGTGATTCCGGCCTTGGGCATCAATACACCTACTGCCATGTTTTTACCCTCCATAATACTTTCTTATATAGTTCTGTTTCATTGCTCACTTATTTAGGGAAACGCTGATTTAATCAGCATTTTCTTAGATGCTCTATAGAATCTGCGTTCCGGCCTTTTCTGCCCGTTCCCGGAAGCTGTCCGGTACCTCCCCGTCGGTAATGATATAATCGACATTCTCCACATTTCCGAAGGTATAGGGCAGGATCTTTCCGTATTTGGAGCTGTCCATCAGCATAACCTTTTTTCCGGCCCGCTCCACCATCAGCCTTTTGACCAGCATCTCGTCCTCTTTGCCGCAGGTAAAGCCTCCGTCGTCGGTATAGCCGGAGACGCCGATAAAGGCGAGGGCGATATGAATACCGCGGAGCATCTCCAGGGTGCTCTGACCGGATACGGCCTGGTTCAGCCGGTTTAAGGTTCCGCAGCACATATGGATCGTCGGTACCGTAAGGCGAGACAGCTCAATCGCCACATTCGGCGCTGTCGTAAAGATATTCAAATCGATATCCGGCAGGGTCTGTGCCAGGGCGATACTGGACGTTCCTGCGTCCATGAAAATGGCGCTTCCCGGCTCGATGAGCTGTAGAGCCTTCTTCGCCATCTCGCGCTTTTCCTTCATATTTGTCTGCATCCGGGCTTCCAGCTTGGCCTCGGTGGGGCTGCCTCCGGGCTGTACGGCAATGGCGCCGCCCCGGGTCCTGGTAATCACACCCTCCCGCTCCAGCTTTTCGAGGTCGCGGTGAATCGTCATCAGGCTGACCTCCGGATAGAGGGCTCCCAGCTCCTTTACGGTAACGGCTCCCTTTTCCTGGATGTATTTTCCGATACTTTCTTTTCTAAGAAGATTCATTGTCTTCATCCTCTTGTTATAAATTGTTAATTATATTTCATTTTGCATCACAAATTATAACATTTTATAACATTTAAGTCAACGGATTTTTCGGTTGATTTTTTATTTTTTCCGTGCTATACTTTCAAACGTTATGCATCGAGTGTTCGAGACCTTCCACTCGTAAAACAAAACTAAAGGAGAACTGAATATGAAAACAAACAAGGTGCAGTTTATGACCCAGGCGGCGATGATCGCTGCCATCTATGTAGTGCTCTGTGTGGTCTTCCAGCCTATCAGCTACGGACCGATCCAGACGCGGATCGCGGAGGCGCTGACAGTGCTGCCGTTCTTTACACCGGCTGCGATTCCCGGCCTCTTTATCGGCTGCCTGATCGCCAATGTCCTTGGCGGCGGCATCATCCTCGATGTCATCGCCGGAAGCATCGCAACCCTGATCGCGGCTGTCGCGACCTACCTGCTCCGCGGAAAGAGCAAGTATCTTGCTTCGGTTCCGCCGGTGGTGGCAAATGCCCTCATCGTTCCCTGGGTGCTGAAGTACGGCTATGGCGAACCGCTGTCGATTCCCTTTATGATGGGAACGGTCGGTCTGGGCGAGATCCTGACCGCTACCATCGTCGGCACGATTCTTTTGCTGGTGCTGGAGCGCTATCAAAGTCATATCTTCAAAACTGCTTAAGGTTTCGGCCCTTCTGCCACGCGCAGAGGGGCTTTTTTATTTATCCTTTTGTAACTGTTCAGTACCTTCACAGTTACTGATGCAAAATAGTTATTCCCTTTTACAGCGTCGACGCGTCGCATTGACGCACCGATGTATCCTCTGCTAAGATGAAGCTATGGAATTTCAAACTTCCCACCGGAGACTATGAGGGAAAGCGTCCCGGGGCAGGGCTCTCGCAGCTGCCTGCACACGGAACATCACTGGAATTGCGTAAATTTGTTAGGTGCCGCTTACGGCCTCTAAGTTTGTGTACATTCGCCAGATGAACAGTTCCGTCCGGGTGTCCGCTGATTCGGCACACTCTGGGATTCCTTAGCCTAGTAGGAGTAAATGCCGGCTCAAACGAAGTTTATTATGCCCGGTGCTCCAAAACGCGC
>CAVFGF010000052.1:0-15498 GCA_963621925.1 Alistipes onderdonkii
TAACGTTTTCGCCGGCATGTAACTCCCACACGGCACGTCATAATCGAGTGTGCAGGAAGTAGCGAACACCCGGGCGGAAGTGTCCAGCTATCGAATGAACGGGAACTGTTTCCAGAGGTCTGGAGCGACACCAACAAATTCGCAATGGAAGTGCTGTTCCGCTACAGGAAGCTGTGCGGCCTGCCCCCGGGCGGCTTGCTTTTACAGCTCCGGTGGGAAGCTTGCGTTACGTATCCCTCCGGATCGTATACTCGTCAAACATCGTCCAGGTATCAACAAGATAGGAGCGGATGTGAAGCTCTGTTTCACTGACATCGATGCGGATGCCGATGGGAGAGTTGACCTGCCCCTGGTAGACGATATGGGATTCCTCCTTCGGAAAATGATAGAGACAGCCACTGGAGGTGCCGCAGGTCAGGTATAAGGGTCCGGCAGGATTGAGAGCCACAGCACCGCCCGCATAATTATAATCCGTAAGAATCTCGCTGTCCCGATTTGTAAAGGCCGAGCGGGAATAGACATGATCATGGCCGGTCAGCACCAGATCAATCCCATAATCTGCCGCGATGCGTGGAAGATACTGGCCGACGCTGGAACCGCTGTTCTTGGCGCCGGAATAAGCCGGATAATGCTCAGCCAGGATGCGCCAGCGGACCTCCGGATGCTCATTGACCACCTGGGCGACATAAGCCTCCTGCTCCTGCCCGCCGCTGACCGTCAGACTGTTCAGGACGATGAAAAGGACATCCCCGCGGATAAAATAATAATTTCCATCCTTGTCAGAACTGCTTTGTCCTATTTCCGAGCGATTGGGGACATTGAAATGATCGTAAAAATAAGTATTGCCCGGATAGCCATATTCCTGTATCGTATAGGAATTTCCGACGTCATGATTGCCGACCACCGGCGCCAGGGCGATGCCATACAGGGACAGATGCTCGAGAAACAGCCGATACTGATCCTCATTTCCGAATTGCGCTACATGGTCACCGAGATGAAAGAGAAAGCTTGCCTCCGGGACATAAGTCGTCAGCCTCTTGAGGACTGAATCCCAGCGATCTGCAGTCACATCCTGCGCCTCCATCTCAGATTGCCCGATCTGGACATCGGAGGTCACGAGAAAGGTAAGCGTGTCGGAGGCTACGGGAGCTTGATAGGTATAGGTCGGCGACCAGGCATCCGTATTTCCGACCTGGTAGGAATAGGTGACACCGGCGCTCAGCCCTGTGACGGAAGCCTTATGGAGATAAAAACCGGGAACAGTGGCAGAGGCCTCACATTCTGCCTGGATCTCCGTGGTTTCACCGGTGCCGGAATTGGTCCAGCGGACGCTTCCTGCTTCAGAGCTTGGGGAAAGCCAGTTCATGCGAAGCTCGCTTTCATCGGAGCCGACCTCCAGGGTCAGATCCCGGATCGAGGTTGTATTTAAAAGGGCAGCGCTGGTATAATCCGGCAGAAATGCTGCAAGCTGTTCATCGGCCGGACGGGAGACCATGGATGTAAAATCCTCCGTATCTCCCTCGGCAGAATGCCGGATAATCAGCGTCATGACGGTCAGAATCACGAGAATCAGCAGAACGATTGCCGTAAAGAGGATTCGACCGGCCATGGATTTTCTTCTATGGGTCATGGATATTTCCTTTCTTTAACCCTGATATCATAACACAGAATTCCCAAAAAGAAAGGAAGTTAAGAAAGAATTCAGAAATGCGGTCCGAAAGATTTCTGGACTTTAAAATTTTACTGTGTTAAAATAGATACGTTAAAGCAAATGTATTACGCATGGGAAAATAAAGGGGTTTATTATGAACAAAAAAATACGAACAGAGGCTGTAGATTATCTTTTTGAAGCTATTTTAAGCCTTCAGAATAAAGAAGAGTGCTATACCTTTTTTGAGGATGTATGTACGATCAATGAGCTGCTTTCCCTGTCTCAGCGCTTTGAAGTGGCGAAGATGCTGCGGGAGCAGAAGACCTATCTGGAGATTGCGGAGAAGACGGGAGCTTCGACGGCGACCATCAGTCGGGTCAACCGTTCCTTGAATTACGGGGAAGATGGCTATGATATGGTCTTTCAGCGTCTGGAAAGGAAAGAGAAATGAAAATTTCGACCAAGGGGCGCTATGCGCTCCGTTTTATGCTGGATCTTGCCGATCACGGGGATGGACGTTATGTGCCGCTGAAGGAAATATCCGCGCGGCAGGGGATTTCCCTGAAATATCTGGAGCAAATCGTAGCGCAGTTTGGAAAGCTCGGGATGCTGGAGAGCGTTCGGGGTCCCCAGGGCGGTTATCGCCTGGCCAGAGCACCGCGGGAGTATACGATAGGAGAGATCCTGCGGTATGCGGAGGGCGATCTGGCGCCGGTGGCCTGCTTGGAACAGGAAGTAAATACCTGCCCGCGCCAGGCAGAATGTGCGACCCTGCCATTTTGGCAGGGTCTTTATCAGGTAATCAATGATTATGTAGAAAGTGTGACGCTGGAGGATTTGCTGGAGCAGCAAAGAGAGCGGATAGGCAATGATTTCTGTATTTGAGAAAATGTTGATTTTATTAGCCTTCCCTAACCCAATACCTTCTTTAGCTCGCGAATGAATTCCGGGGTCGTTCCGCAGCAGCCGCCGAGAAGAGATGCACCGGCAGCCTTCAGCTTCAGCATGCTTTGGGCAAAGACAGCAGGTTCCATATTGTAGATAGCCTCTCCGGTCTCGGCGGAGATGACAGGCATGCCTGCGTTCGGCTTTGCGATGACCGGGATGGAGACACGGCTTCGGATTCCGGCAATGACGGATTCCAGCTGATCCGGACCGGTGGAGCAATTGCAGCCGACGGCGAAGGCACCCATGGCCTCCAGCTCCTCGACGGCATCGAAGACATTTCCGCCGAAAAAGAGACTGCCGTCCGCTTCCATGGTCAGACTGCAAAGAACGGGAAGATCGCATACCGCCTGGGCAGCATCCAGGATAACCATAGTTTCATTGGAAGCCAACATAGTTTCAGCTACAAGCAAATCGACACCTGCATCGGCGAGGCAGGAAATTTGTTTTGCATAGGAGTCGTAGAGGTCCTCATATTTCATGGGCCCCATCGGCTCCATTAATTTGCCTGTCGTGGTCAGATCGCCGGCTACCAGTACGCGGTCTCCGACAGCTTTTTTGGACAGCCCCACTAGGGTATGATTCAGACGCTCAGTCTCAGCCTCCAGCCCGTGGGTGGCGAGACTTAAGGGGTTGGCCATAAAGGTGGGAGCATAGACGATATCGGAGCCTGCCTCTGCATAGGCTCTCTGGAGTTCGATAATGGCATCCGGATGCTCGGCCACCCACTGTTCGGTACAGATACCCTTGGGCATGCCGGCCTTCATCAGGTTCGATCCGGTCGCTCCGTCTAAAATCAAGGTGCCATTTCCCAGGCGTTTTGTCAGTTCTTCTTTTGTCATTAGGGGCCTCCTTTATCAGAATAGTTACGTTTCATCATAGAAGAAATCACTTCGAAGGTCAAGAAAAATCAGTATAGGGGGATTTTTCATGAACCTGCTCAGCGAGGGTCTTTCTCGTTTTCTTTCTGGTAATTTCTACCAATCCCAAGGCTGTCATATCTACCAGGGATGCCGGAACCGGATCCTTTTTGAGCTCTGATGCTAGAACCGCCAGCAGGGTTTTTCGGTCGGTCTCTTCCTCCATATCGATAAAATCAGTGATAATGATCCCAGAGAGATTTCGCAAACGAAGCTGTCTGGCCAGCTCTCTGGCCGCCTCCATGTTGATCTTCAGGAAGGTATCGGCTTTCTTCTTTTTGCCGGTATATTTGCCGGTATTTACGTCTATGACGGTCAGAGCCTCCGTAGGCTGGATGACTAGATATCCGCCGGATTTCAGCCATACCCGCTCTGAGAGAGCCTCGTCAAAGGCTTTTGACAGGCTGTAGACGCTGCCGAGGGAGGGGGCGTCCTTTTCATAAAGGCTAAGCTTTGGTAAATCCTCCGGCTGATAGGCTTTCAGATAGACCCGCAGCTCTTCGTAAATATCTCTGCGATCCGTGATGATTTTCGAAAAGCTGTCTGCTCGAAGCCCGCGAAGCCTTGTGGTATAGGCGGATGGTTCCTTGTATACAAGAGAAAAACAGGCCTGATTTCGTCCGGTATCTACGGTCTGTCGGTAGGCAGCGGTAAGCAGTGTGAGCTCCTGCTTTAACTCCTCTTCCGATGCGCCTGCCGCATTGGTGCGGACGATGATGCCGAAGTCTTCTCCGAGAAAGGGCTCTGCGGTGACGCGCAGCCGCTCTCTTTCCTCCGGTGAAAGCTTGGAGGAAAGTCCCAGATGGCGTTTCCCACTGGTAAGCACCAGATATTTTCCGGCAAAATTCAGATTGGCACTGACCGTGGGAGCTTTTGTTTTGACTGCTTCCCGGCTTACCTGCACCAGAAGCTCATCCCCGACGGCCAGTCCCTTTTTCTTCTTCGGTGTGGTGAAAATGGGCGCTTCCTTGTCGGTACAGGCATAATAGCAAAGCTGTCCGTTCGCGATCTCGATAAAGGCTGCGCTGATATTGGCTGCGATATTTTTTACCTTGCCTACATAGATATTTCCAAGGATCGAGCCGCCGTCTGCGGGCAGGCAGGATAATTCGACGACATGCCCGTTTTCGTAAAGGGCGTAGACGATACGTTCCTGCCCCTTCAGATGCAGGGCAGATACCAGAAAGACCCCGTCTCCTGCCTGCGCAGTCTGTTCTGCAATGCTTCCTGTCGTTTCCATCAGAAATCCTCTCCCAGATCTTCCAGGCTGATAAGCTTCCGGGGTTCTCCCTCACCGGCCAGATTCGCATACAGCTCTTTCCTATGAATCAGCAGGGCAAATTCCGGAAGGGTGAAGCCGGCAAAAGCCGCAAAGGCTTCCAGTACCAGCTCCGGCTTTACATTCTCAGCACTTCCGGCAGAGAGCTGTAAAAAAATGGAATCCCCCTGGCATTTTGTATCGTAGATCAGCGGCTTCAAATTCAGCTCCCGCTCGCCCTTTTTCGTCTTTTTCGTGACCGGAATCTGTCCCCGGGCGCAGAAGGCCTCCCATTTTTCCACAAGGCCGTTTTCAAAAGAACAGTCGGAAGGTAGACTGTTTTCCCGGAATCGCACCTCATAATCGGCTGCAGCGACCAGGGACATGGCATTAGCGGCCTTTTCTTCCGGAATTTTCCGGAAGGAAAGAACCTCTACGCCCTCTGCCATTACCTCGTTCAGGCGTTTGACAGCCAGGGCAGAGGACACCTCATTTCCGATCTCGATATCCATATATTCGCCGTCGCTGGTCAGACCCACGCCCAAGGGGGACGCGAAGGACATGATCATATGGGGACTAAAACCGGCCGAATAACAGATGTCGATATCTGCCCGGCGCATGGCTTTCTGGAAATACCGCATGATATCCAGATGACCGATAAATTTCATGATTCCATATTTGCGAAACCTGATGCGGATTTTCATGCGTTTTCACCTCCGAGCGATTTTTCTGCTGTAGGACAGCAGCCTGTATGATAGACAGCGGCGCCGCAGCCCTGACATTGCTGGCGGCAGTTGGGCGTTACGACCTCCTCGTGCGCCCGTTTCCATTCCCTAAGCAGGAATTTCTTTGAGACACCGATATCGATGAAATCCCAGGGGAAAATCTCATCCTCTTGGCGGTGTCTGGTCGTATAGAAGGGCACGTCCAATCCGGTTTCCGCAAAGGCCTTCAGCCAGCGGTCGTTGTCGAAGCATTCGCTCCAGGAATCGAAGAGGCAGCCGTCCCGATAAGCAGCCAAAAGAGCAGTGCCCACCCGGCGGTCGCCCCGGGCCAGGATACCCTCCAGCACGGTGACATCGGCCTCATGCCAGTTGTATTTGATACTTTTTTTATTTAACTGAGCTTTGATTTCGCTATTGACGATGTAGGCCTTGTCGAGAAATTCCTCCTTCGTGCACATGCGCGCCCACTGGAAGGGCGTAAAGGGCTTCGGTACAAAGAAGGAAGTGCTGACGGTAATCTGACATTTGCCGTTTCGCTTCTCCTTGGGGATTTCATAGTAGCGTTTCGCAATTTTTTCTGCCAGCCAGGCGATGGCCTTCTCATCCTCCTCTGTTTCCGTGGGCTGTCCCAGCATGAAATAGAGCTTTACCTTCTGCCAGCCGCCCTCAAAGGCCTGCCCGGCACCCTCCAGAATGATTTCCTCGGTCAGTCCCTTATTGATGACGTCCCGGAGGCGCTGGGAGCCGGCCTCCGGGGCAAAGGTCAGGCTGCTTTTCCGGATATCCTGAACCTTACTCATGACATCCAGAGAAAAGGCATCGATTCGAAGAGAAGGAAGGGAGATATTGACCCCCTTATTGCCGAAGGTATCGATGAGAAAATTCACGAGCTCCGGCAGACGGCTGAAATCACTGGAGCTTAAGGAGCTTAAGGAGATTTCCTCATGTCCGGTATTTTTAAGCATTTCAAAAGCAGCCTCTTCCAGCATTTCCAGGGAGCGTTCCCGAATCGGACGGTACAGCATGCCGGCCTGACAGAAACGGCAGCCGCGAATGCAGCCCCTCTGGATTTCGAGAACGACACGATCCTGCGTGACCTTGATAAAGGGAACCAGCGGTTTCCTGGGATAAAAGGTATCTGCCAGATCCGTTACCACCTGCTTTTTTACTTTTTCCGGCGCATGGGGATTGTTCGGCGTCATAGAAGCAATGGTTCCATCCTCATGATATGTCACATCGTAGAAAGCAGGGACATAGATGCCCGGAATTTCGGCTGCGCGTTCCAGAAACTGTACGCGGCTTTCCCCTGCTGCCCTGGAAGTCTTATAGGCGTCAATCAGTGCAAAATAAGAGGTTTCGCCTTCTCCGATATAAAAGAGATCAAAGAAGTCTGCCAGGGGCTCCGGATTGGTGGCACAGGGTCCGCCTCCGATGACGATGGGATCCGCAAGGGTTCGTTCCCTCGCAAAGAGCGGAATCTGACTTAAATCCAGAATCTGCAGGACATTGGTATAAGCCATTTCATATTGAAGTGTGATGCCCAGAAAGTCAAAGTTCCGGATGGGATCCTGGGACTCCAGGGCAAAGAGCGGAATATGCTGCTCTCGCATGATTTTATCCAGATCGGTCCAGGGAGAGTAGACACGCTCACACCAGACGTCCTCTCTTTGATTAAACATATCATACAGGATCTGGATCCCCAAATGGGACATGCCTATCTCGTAGACATCCGGAAAGCACATGGCAAAGCGGACGGGACAAGTTCTGTCCTTTATCACGGCGTTGATTTCATTGCCGAGATACCTGGCCGGCTTGTCTATTTTTAATAAAATTTCATCAGATAAAGCTAATTTCTTCATAAATACCTCGCTAGTGGGTTCAGACCTTTTGACCCGGATATCCTATAATTTTAAAATTTTACATAGATTGTGTCAAGATATTTTGCTCGAGTATCGATGACAGCGATCCACCGGAGGTATTCAGGAAATGCTGATTTAATCAGTATTTCCTGAAATCCGGCTTGCAAGCCGGGAAGGCTCATGGTATACTGAAACACGCAGGTAAAGCAGATGTTCGCGGCTGGCAGGCCGAAAGGTGCCAGGTGAGGAAAGTCTGGGCTCCATAGGGCAGGACGCCGGATAACGTCCGGCGGAGGCAACTCCAGGGACAGTGCAACAGAGAGATACCGCGTGAGCGAAGCTTACGTAAGGGTGGAAAGGCAGTGTAAGAGACTACCGTCCGTCTGGTAACAGACGGAGCCATGTAAACCCCGTCCGGAGCAAGACCGAAACGAGACATAACCCGGCCCGGGTGTCTCAGGTGGGTCGCTTGAGCCTGCCGGTGACGGCAGGACTAGATAGATGAACATCCAACGACATAACCCGGCTTACCGCTTTGCCTGTATCAGTACGGCGGTCGGCCGAAACGGAAAGCTTTCCCAAGGAAATGCTGATTGTCCCTGACGTGGAAATTTTCCGTTTCGACCGGCCGCCTTTGATATCTGCGAATTGTGAAATATTAGTTGAAATTGGAAAAGGTTTGAGGTAATATATACGGGATAAAAATTCACAAAGCCAAATGGGAGGTTACTATGAGACATCTTATGAGCCCGTTGGATTTTTCGGTGGAGGAAGTAGAACAGGTTCTGAACCTGGCGGCCGACATTGAAAAAGATCCTGCAAAGTATGCACATGCCTGTGACGGCAAGGTGCTGGCGACCTTATTTTATGAGCCAAGTACAAGAACCAGACTTAGTTTCGAATCTGCAATGCTCCATCTTGGGGGTCAGGTCTTAGGCTTCTCCAGCGCGGCATCCAGTTCCGCTTCCAAAGGAGAAAGTGTTTCCGATACAATTCGTATGATTTCCTGTTATGCTGATATATGTGCAATGCGGCACCCGAAGGAGGGAGCTCCGATGGTAGCGTCTGCAGTTTCCGGGATTCCGGTGATCAATGCCGGTGACGGCGGCCATCAGCACCCGACCCAGACCCTGACGGACCTGATGACGATCCGCTCCTTAAAGGGACGCCTCGACCATCTGACCATCGGTCTTTGCGGTGATCTGAAATTCGGCCGTACTGTCCATTCCCTGGTGAAGGCTCTGGTTCGTTATAAAAATGTAGATTTTGTCTTTATCTCCCCGGAGGAGCTGCGTATTCCGAGCTATATCCGAGAGGAGGTTCTGGATGCAAATGCGAAAAAGTACCAGGAGGTTGAGCGCCTGGAGGATGTCATCGGCGACCTCGATCTGCTCTATATGACCCGTGTGCAGCAGGAGCGTTTCTTTAATGAAGAGGACTATATCCGTCTGAAGGACTTCTATATTTTAAATAAAGAAAAAATGGCTCTTGCAAAGCCGGATATGCTGGTGCTTCATCCGCTGCCGAGAGTCAATGAGATCTCTGTAGAAGTAGACAGTGACCCGCGGGCCGCTTATTTCAAGCAGGTACAGTATGGCGTTTATGTCAGAATGGCGCTGATTCTTACACTACTGGAGGTGAAGCTGTAATGTCAATGTTGAGCGTAGGACGTATCTCAGAGGGCTTCGTACTGGATCACATCCAGGCGGGCAAGAGCATGGAGATCTATAAATATCTGAACCTGGATAAGCTGGACTGTACTGTGGCCATTATCAAGAATGCCCGCAGTGAAAAGATGGGCAAGAAGGATCTGATGAAAATCGAATGCCCCATCGACTATATCGACCTGGATGTGCTGGGCTTTATCGATCACAACATTACGGTCAATATCGTCAAGGACGAGAAAGTGACGGAAAAGAAGACCCTGACGCTGCCGAAGGAGATCCGCAATATCGTAAAATGCAAGAATCCCCGCTGCATCACCTCGATTGAGCAGGAGCTGGATCAGGTCTTTGTCCTAACGGATCCGCGAAAAGAGGTATACCGTTGTAAGTATTGCGAAGAAAAGTATAAAAGAAAATAAAGGCTTGCATTATAAGGAAGGCAGCATTATAATACAAAACAGAATATGGTTAATTCTTCAGGGCAGGGTGCAATTCCCGACCGGCGGTAAAGTCCGCGAGCTGTATCTTCGATATGGCCGAATCGGTGAGATTCCGATACCGACAGTATAGTCTGGATGAGAGAAGAAAACGAAGCATATTTTTTATTTGCTTTGCTTTTTAAAACCCTGAGTGCATGTGTGCTCAGGGTCTTTTTGTTACGAAGTATCCGTAAGGAGCTGCCTGTGGCAGGTCCTGCAGGTGTAATTAAAAATTCCACCGAAGAATTATCCTTTCAAAAATAAAAAGTCACCGAAGAGGTGCAGTCGGCTGCCCGGGAGAAGGAGAGCCGATCAGAAAGGAGAAATGCAACATGTCAAGTTTAGCGGAAAGTGTAAAGGAAAATCTGACCTTCCTCGGAATCTGTCTCCTCATTGCGGCAGCAATTTTTGTAATTGCCGGTCTAACAGAGAAGGGACTGCGCAAAAAAAATGCGATGCCCCGCAGCAATACCCCGGCGCGTCGGGTAGCCCTGGTGGGTGTCTTTTCCGCAATTGCAGCGGTATTGATGCTCTTTGAGCTGCCGCTTTGGTTTGCACCGAGCTTCTACGAGCTGGATTTCAGCGAGATTCCGGTTTTGATCTGTGCCTTTGCAATGGGACCTGTGGCCGGCATGGCGACGGAGCTTTGCAAGGTACTGCTGAAGCTGGTATTAAAAGGAACAACGACAGCCTTTGTCGGTGATTTCGCAAACTTTGTCGTAGGCTGCAGCCTGGTACTGCCGGCCTCCATCGTATATTATATAAGAAAGAGCAAGAGCATGGCTATTTCCGGTCTGGCTCTGGGAACCCTGGTAATGACGATCTTCGGAAGCAGCTTCAATGCCCTCTATCTTCTGCCAAAGTTTTCCGAGCTCTTCGGAATGCCGATGGATGCCATCATCGGGATGGGAACCGCTGTCAACAGCAGCATTCACAGCGTTTGGACTCTGGTTCTCTTTGCCGTGGTGCCCTTCAATATCCTGAAGGGAATCGTTGTCTCGCTGATTACGATGCTGCTCTACAAGCATATCAGTCCGATCCTGAAAAAGCACTAGGGAAACGCTGGACAGCACAAAAGTGAAATGCTATAATATAGCCGCAGTAACGGCCAAAATAAAGGAGCCTCGCAGCATCTGCGGGGCTCCTTTTATGCGATAAGAAATTTCGTCGGAATCTTCTATTATAAATATGAGGTAACAGGATGATAAAGGAAACCTTTTCAGAGACAGAGACGAGAGCTTTCGGAGAAAGCCTCGGCAAAACAGCAAAGCCGGGAACGGTCTATACCCTGACCGGAGATCTGGGCGTAGGGAAAACGGTGTTGACCCAGGGCTTCGCAAAGGGACTCGGGGTGACGGAGTATGTGAACAGCCCTACCTTCACCATTGTGCAGGAATACGAGGACGGACGGCTTCCCTTTTACCATTTCGATGTCTATCGTATCGGAGATATCGAGGAGATGGATGAGATTGGTTATGAGGATTATTTTTACGGAGAGGGCGTTTGCCTGATCGAATGGGCGGAGCTTATCGAGGAGCTGCTGCCGGGGAAGCGGATTGCACTTTGTATCGAAAAGGATTTGGAAAAGGGCTTTGATTATCGCAGAATCACAGTGGAGGAGATAGGATGAAGATATTAGGATTGGACAGCTCCGGACTGGTGGCGTCTGTGGCGGTCGTAGAGGATGACGGAACGAACAGCAATCTTCTGGCAGAGTATACAGTCAATTACAAAAAGACCCATTCGCAGACCTTGCTTCCGATGCTGGACGAGATTGCGACGATGATTGAGCTGGATCTGAACACCATCGATGCGATTGCGGTGGCAGGCGGCCCGGGCTCCTTTACAGGACTTCGGATTGGCTCGGCGACGGCAAAGGGACTGGGACTGGCTCTTCAAAAACCGTTGGTGCATATTCCGACCGTAGACGCGCTGGCTTATAATTTATATGGAACAGAGAAGCTGATCTGCCCGCTGATGGATGCCCGCAGGAATCAGGTCTATACCGGCATCTATGAGTTTCGGGGAGAGGAGCTTACGGTGGTGGAGCCCCAGATGGCCGTGAGCATCGAAGAAATAGCTGGAAAATTATGTAAATATGGCCGGGAGATCATTTTCCTCGGAGACGGAGTTCCGGTTTTCCGTCAGGAACTGACAGAAAAGCTGATGACGGGAACGAACTTTTCTTTTGCTCCGGCTCATGTCAATAAACAGCGGGCTGCAGCGGTGGCCATGCTGGCGGTTTCCTATGTCCGTGCCGGAAAGACAGAGACGGCGGCGGAGCATCGGCCGGACTACCTGCGCCTCTCTCAGGCAGAGCGGGAGCGGCTGGAAAAGGAAAAAGCAGCAGGGGCGACAGAATGAGCGAGGTTTGGATTCGGCCGATGAAAGAAGCAGATCTGAAAGCGATTGCTGCGATTGAGAAGGAAGCGATTATACCGCCCTGGTCGGAGCAGGACTTTCGGGACAGCTTAGAGCTCTCCCACGTGAGCATGCTTGCAGCCATCCAGGATGGACAGATTGCGGGCTATTGCGTTTGCTATCAGAGCCTCGACGAGGGAGAAATTACCAATGTGGCGGTAAAAAAAGAGCTGCGGAGACAGGGAATTGCCGGAAAACTCCTGGAAAAGCTATTTTCTGTCGGAGCGGAGCGAGGGATCGAACGCTTTCTTCTGGAGGTTCGTGCAAGCAACGAGGCGGCTCTTCGTACTTACGAGAAAGCTGGATTTCAGCGCACAGGCCTGCGTAAGAATTTCTATACGCAGCCCGCGGAGGATGCCGTGATCATGATAAGAGGTTAAGAAAAATGTTGGATGTTTGTTTGCTGGGAAGCGGAGGAATGATGCCGCTGCCCTATCGCTGGTTGACAGCGCTGATGATGAGATATAACGGCAGCAGTCTTCTGATTGACTGCGGAGAAGGAACCCAGATCGCGGTGAAGGAGAAGGGCTGGAGCTTTAAGCCTATCGATGTGATTTGCTTTACGCATTTTCACGGCGATCATATCAGCGGACTCCCGGGACTTTTGCTTACAATGGGAAATGCGGAGCGCACAGAGCCACTGACCTTGGTTGGCCCGAAGGGACTGGAACGGGTGGTGAATTCCTTGCGTGTGATCGCGCCGGAGCTGCCCTTTCCGATCGCATTTATAGAGCTGAATAAGGCAGAGGAGGAGCTGGAGCTTGGTGGTTACCACATCAAGGCCTTCCGCGTCAATCACAATGTGACCTGCTACGGCTACAGCATCGAAATCAAGCGGGCTGGGAAATTTAACCTGGAGGAGGCACTGGCGCAGAATATCCCGAAGCCCTTCTGGAATCGACTGCAAAAGGGAGAAACTGTCGAAGAGGGTGGGCAGCTTTATACGCCGGATATGGTCATGGGTGCTCCGAGAAAGGGCATCAAGCTGGTCTATACGACCGATACCAGGCCGACACAGTCCATTGTCCGAAATGCAGAGAAGGCAGATCTTTTCATCTGTGAGGGGATGTACGGAGAGAGGGATAAGCAGGCCAAGGCAGTGGCTAATAAGCATATGACCTTTTACGAGGCTGCCGCTCTTGCGAAGGAGGCGGATGTAAAGGAAATGTGGCTGACCCATTACAGCCCCTCCCTGACAAGGCCGGAGGAATATATGGACGAGGTACGTGCGATCTTTCCCCGGTCGATCGCCGGAAAGGATCGAAAGTCCGTAGTTCTGGATTTTGAGGATGAGAAAAATGAGTGAAACACAGAATACAAAAAAAGATATTTATATATTGGGCATCGAGAGCTCCTGCGACGAGACGGCAGCCTCCGTTGTAAAAAATGGCCGGGAGGTTCTTTCGAACGTCATTTCCTCCCAGATTGATTTGCATACGCTTTACGGCGGAGTCGTTCCGGAGATTGCCTCCCGCAAGCATATCGAACGCATCAACCAGGTTATTGAGGAAGCCCTGACAACAGCAGGGATGACCTTAGACGATCTGGATGCCATCGGCGTTACCTACGGCCCGGGCCTGGTGGGCGCCCTCCTGGTGGGGGTGGCAGAGGCGAAGGCCATCAGCTATGCGAAAAAGCTGCCTCTGGTGGGCGTACACCACATCGAGGGGCATATTTCCGCCAACTATATTGAAAATCTGGATCTGGAACCGCCCTTCGTATGCCTGGTGGTATCCGGCGGTCATACCCATCTGGTGGTGGTTCGGGATTATGGAAAATACGAGATCCTCGGAAGAACGCGTGACGACGCGGCAGGGGAGGCCTTTGACAAGGTGGCTCGTGCCATCGGCCTTGGCTACCCGGGAGGACCGAAAATTGATAAACTATCCAAAGAAGGTAATCCGGAGGCGATCGCATTTCCACGTCCGAAATTTGAGGATTCTCCGTATGATTTCAGCTTCAGTGGCCTGAAGTCTGCCGTCCTGAATTATTTGAACGGTTGTCAGATGAAGGGAATCGAAATCAATCGTGCCGACGTGGCTGCCTCCTTCCAGAAGGCAGTCTGCGACGTACTGGTGGAGCATGCCATGATAGCAGTCAAAGAGAGCGGCCTGAATAAATTCGCCATCGCAGGGGGTGTGGCTTCAAATTCCGCCCTGCGCGCAGCCTTTGAGAAGGCCTGCGTAGAACGTGGAATCGCCTTTTATCATCCGTCCCCGATCTTTTGCACGGACAATGCGGCCATGATTGGCGCGGCAGCTTATTATGA
Organism: Alistipes onderdonkii; assembly: GCA_963621925.1. Taxonomy (GTDB): domain Bacteria; phylum Bacillota; class Clostridia; order Lachnospirales; family Lachnospiraceae; genus Laedolimicola. The sequence continues at coordinate 14,192 of CAVFGF010000052.1, forward strand.
GTTTATCGCCGGTAAGCGGGACGGACTTGACTTAAATGCGGTCCCCAACCTGAAGCTTGGGGAGCGCTGACTGTAAAGTACTGAACAGTTACGAAGAAAGTGGGAGAATGGGATGAAAAGAAAAGCATGTACAGCCATCGTCCTGGCAGCAGGACAAGGAAAACGAATGGGCGGTCAGGTTCACAAGCAGTTCCTGGAGCTTCAGGGACACCCTATTGTCTACTATTCCATCCGGGCTTTTCAGGAATCCCCGCTCATCGACAGGATTCTTCTGGTAACCGGCGAGGCAGAGATAGACTATGTAAAACAGGAGATTGTGGGAAAATACCATTTCGATAAGGTGAATGACGTCGTGACAGGCGGCCATGAACGCTATGCCTCGGTCTGGAACGGACTGAAGGCTTTGCAAGAGAGCCTGACGGAGGAGGAGAAGGATGGCTATGTTTTTATCCATGACGGTGTGCGCCCTTTTATTAATGAAGAAATCTTGCACCGCGCCTTCGATGCGGTGGAGACCTGCCATGCATGCGTGGTCGGAATGCCGAGCAAGGATACGGTAAAAATCGCAGATGCCGACGGCTTTGTTTCTGAGACTCCGCCCCGCAGTCTGGTCTGGAATGTTCAGACGCCCCAGGTATTTGACTTTCACCTGGCCTATGAAGCCTATGCAGCTCTCGAAAAAAGCGGACGCAGCGATGTGACGGATGATGCGATGATTGTGGAAGCCTTTACCGATACCAGAGTCAGGCTTGTGGAGGGTTCCTATGAAAATATCAAGCTGACGACGCCGGAGGATCTGAAGGTCGCGGAGACCTTCTTACATAAAAAATGAAAAATGTAAAAAAAGTGGTTGACATTGTCTATGTGTGGTGATAGAATACATTTTGTCGCCACGCGAGGGCGGAAACACGTCAGAGTGTGGAGAGGTATCGAAGTGGTCATAACGAGGCGGTCTTGAAAACCGTTTGTCCGAAAGGGCGCGTGGGTTCGAATCCCACCCTCTCCGTTTATTGCCACTGATACAGCGGCAAACAAATATCGATTTTGAATCGAGCATCTTGGAGAAGTACCCAAGCTGGCCGAAGGGGCTCCCCTGGAAAGGGAGTAGGTCGTTAATAGCGGCGCAAGGGTTCAAATCCCTTCTTCTCCGTTTGGCTTTGCGATTATCGAATTGAAAAAAAGTTGAAAATAATGCTTGACAATCAATTCTGAATATGATAATCTATACAAGCTGTCTCGCAAGAACGAGAACAACGAACCTTGATAACTGAACAGTGTAAAACCTTGAAAATTCTAAGAGAATAATT
>CAVFGF010000053.1:0-15324 GCA_963621925.1 Alistipes onderdonkii
GAAGAGAGCCAAAAAGGCCACCAGCATCAGCGCATATTCGCTCTTATGGCTGTAGATCCAGTAATGGCGCGATTCATAGAAATCTCCCGGCAGCTCAAAGAAAACGAATTGATGGTTGCAAATCAGAAGCTTCGTATAGCCCATCAGATAATAGATGAGACTGGCTGCGTTCGACAAAACGATGCAATACATCAAAAAACGGATGTTTCCCTTGCGTTCCTCCTCCGGCTGACTCGGAATCAAGGCCAGTACGAAAAAGAGGGCAAAGGCTACCGTGTTATTTATCTGCTCCCAGTACCAATGCAGATATCGGTGGTTGAAATACAGGGACAGCAGATTGTAAAGCAAAAGGCTGCCTAAGAATACAAGGGCTGCCCCGGAAAGCGGCAGGATGTTCCCGCGGTTCTTCCAAAGCTGCAGCCCCATATACAACACCAGAAAAAAGTATGCCCAAGAAAAGCCCCCGTAGTAGGCGCTTTGATAGACATCCGTATAAGGGCTGTAAAATGCAGGAAATAAAAGGAAAAAGACGAATGCTCCCTTCAAAATCCAGGAATCCGCCTTGTGTTCAATTAGCTGGTTCATCGGAATGCTCCCTTCCTTGCGTTTTTTTTGTGCGAAGCCTGAGTCCTTAATAGATACACAAATGTAAGGTATTGCCTTCAAAAATCAACTGTTCCTGTGATAATCTGCTCCAATCCTTGGATGAAAAATATTCTGTATACTCTTCCGTCGGCTCTGCTTTGCTGTACTGACTATTCAGATAATAATTCATGGCCACGATATCACTCCATTCCGTATAAAAGCTGCTGACAATCAAATCTCCCTCCGAATACAAATGCGGGTAAGCCGGATAGGTTCTGGAAGCATCACTATAGAATGCAATCTGTGTTATTTCTGCTCCTGAATCATTTTGATATTCCTGTATCGCCTCTTCTATGTAATGGGCACGATATTCATCCAATGTATTCAATCTGTATTTATCTATGAAAATTTTATTGAATGAAAAATACTGACTAATCAATAGAATTCCCATTACACCAACAACGAAGCTCCGAAGCCAGACTTTCGGCACTTTATTGTCATTCCGGTTCTGACCGGAAATAAACATATGGACTGTCAATGCCCCAAGAACGCTTGCGATCGGATAAGTTGTCCTCTGAGACCACCATCCTGTTCCCTGAATAATGGTTGCTGTCGAAAAGATTACAGAGGCTAAAATGATCACCGGAACATTTACCAAATAGATGAATCGATGCTTCATCTTGATTGCCATAAAAATTGCTGCTAAGAAAACAAAGCCCAGCAAAATAAGAAACAGATACGAGGGTAGGATAGAAAATGTCGATACTCCGAATCTGCGCAATCCATCGATTACATTCTTACCATTTTCAAAGAGATTTACTTCTTGCTTTATCCTGGAGCTTTTGAAAATAAATTTTAATGCAATCAGATCCAGCAGCACAGGTATCGCATAGGAAAGTCCGATTGTAAAAATATGGAGTAGATACTCCTTAAAGCTCTTTGCTGATTTTGACGCAAACGGAAGGCTTAATATCACAAACAGTGCAATCGTCCCCTGATATGTAAAAATCGCCAGGGTCATCACAATTACACTTCCAAAGAAATATTTCCATTCTTTTCTTTCAAAAAAATTGTCTATAAGAAGGATCGCAACAACATTGAAAAAAATCGCCAACATAAAGCCACATTTTTCAATAAACATGAAATATTCCAGAATAAAAATATTGGCTATCGAAACAAACGATATCAGAATTCTGAGATTCTCAGCCAACTGATATTTTGCCAGAATTTTTTGATAGATCCAGATAGACGCGGCCAAAAATAACAAAGCCAGCGTGCCGGAAAGATAATAGAAGATTTCATTTGACAATCCCGTCCTGGAATACAGCTCATATATGATTCCGATGACAGGACGGCCGTTTCGCACCGCCATATCTACCGCTGAATTATGAAATCCATTTAGAAAAGTCCAATAGGTATCTGTTGCAAAGGCCAGATATACTCCTACTCCAAAATACAGCATCGTGACCATGATTGCTTTAAGCCACGAACTTTTTTCTTGTTTGAATTTTAATGCCAAACTTGTCATTCCTTCTATCCTTCCTACAATACCACTCACTACAAAAAGTGTACTTTTTTGTTTGAGTTATATTCCTAATGATCAAATATCCAGTTTTTTAGAATTTCATCCATATTCCGTTTGCCATATACAATGCGTAGGATATAAATTATTTTTTTTCCCGTATCCGGAAGATAGTACATGATATAATTTCCAACCAATTTCTTTCGCACGTTTTCTACTTGCAAAAATTCATTGTATACAAGAGATCCACTTTCAGGGAAGTTTCTTGCTTCTTCAATATTATCCTGCAGCTTATCTACGAAATCAGATGCAGCCTGTGGATTTGCTAGGTCAACTGCGATATACGAGACAATCCCATCTAAATCAGATTCTGCTCTTTTGGTCAGCCGATATCCAAATTTAGATGCCATATTTGCTCCTTATATTAGAAATTGCAGTATCTCCGTCTACAGTGTTTCCTGATTTTATATCTTCCAAACCGTCCAGGATTGTTTTTGCTTCATACATCTTTCTCATAGTTTTTTCATAATAATCGATGTCCATAACAACTAATCTGCCATATCCATTCTTGGTTACAAATACGGGACCGTTTTCTGCTGCACAGCGGCGTTCAACTTCTACCGTATTCTTTAAATCACGCATTGGAATAATTTGCATAAAATCAGCTCCTTTCTTGTGGCTATATTGTAATCTCTATTTAGCCACGATGCAAGTAGTCTCCTTAAAATTCTTTTTATATGTTTTTAACGCATTATAGATGCAGCCCATGATGTGTAGATCTGTGTGGAATTTTAAATTTTATCCCTTGATATTTGCATGATTTTTTATATAATATATGCAGTAACAAGCAGGATGGTGAAGCATGTACAGAAAAATTATGACATTCTTGGAAGCATGGAAGGACGGCACGCACCGCAAGCCTCTCATTTTGCAGGGCGTCAGTCAAGTAGGGAAAACCTATTCCATCTTGGAGTTTGGGCGCATGCATTATGAAAATGTGGCCTACTTTAATTTTGAGACCCATCCGAAGCTAAACGAGACCTTTGAAGAGAATATCAGTCCCGATTATTTAATTCCGATTCTGTCTCATATCGCCGGTCAGACTATCATAAAAGGAAAAACCTTAATTGTATTTGACGAAATTCAGCTTTGTGAAAGAGCTCTGACATCGCTTAAATACTTTTATGAAGATGCCCCGGATTATCATATTATTGTAGCAGGCAGTCTGCTTGGTGTAGCTGTAAATAGGGCAAAATTTTCATTTCCTGTCGGCAAAGTGGATATAAAAACTCTGTACCCCATGGATGTGGAAGAATTCCTGCTTGCTATGGGAGAAGACGCCCTTGTAAAACAGATTCGAAGCTGCTTTGCCACCGACACCCCGATGCCTTCTGCGCTCCATGACGCAGCCATGCAGCTCTACCGTCAGTATCTCGCAGTAGGTGGTATGCCGGAATGCGTGATGCAGTTTGCAGACACAAAGGATTATATCCTTGTCCGCCATACACAGGATACGATCCTGACTAGCTATCTGAATGATATGAGCAAGTATAACCACCTGAACGAAATAAAAAAAACCAGGCTCACCTATGACAATATTACTGTTCAGCTCTCAAAAAAGAATACTCGTTTTCAATATAAACTGATCAAAAAAGGCGGACGGGCTTCTGAATTTGAAAATGCCATTGAATGGCTCTGTCTGTCCGGCATTGTCTCACAGGTTTATAAGGTAGAACAAATCAAAAAACCTTTGGAAAACTATCGTGATATTGACGCCTTCAAGATTTATGTATCAGATCTCGGACTTCTTTGCGCAAAGAAAGACCTATCCGTCAATGATGTTCTCTATATGGTAGATGAGCTTGATGATTTCAAGGGAGGTATGGCTGAAAATTATGTCCATGTTCAGCTTACATGCAGCGGTTACCGTACTTACTATTGGGAATCCCCCCGTGGCGCTGAAGTAGATTTTATCATCCAGCGCGATGGCCAGCTGATTCCCATCGAGGTCAAATCTGCAGATAACACCCGAGCCAAGAGCTTAAAGGTCTATATGGATACCTATAAGCCCGCCTATGCCATCAAGCTTTCTGCGAAGAACTTTGCCTTTGAGGACAACAAAAAAATCGTTCCGCTCTATGCGGCTTTTTGTATTTGAAATCGAAACAAACGGGAGGCTTGAGTTCTTAATAGATACACAGGCTGCTTTGCAGCGGAGCAATTCGTGTATATTTTATGATGGGCAAAAGACGAAACGAGGGCTTTAAGCGCCCTCGTTTCGTCTTTTGAGTACCAGCGGTGCTAAAATATGTAACAATTTCCCAACGTTCAGAAACAGGATGTAACAAATCAGGCCGGCAGCGAAGGTTTTCAAAATCCACAACAGATAGGTACCGGAAAATGCAGCCGTATCCTCGTATAAAAGTGTAATCCAATCCTCTGTCTTCCACAGACTATAGAAAAAATCATTGTCATGAAGAAGGTAGACCATAAGTGTGGCCTTCCCGATAAAGTTTACACTGCGAAGGTTCGGCATTTTGATTCTTCGAAACAGTTCGAACACACTGATTCCCAGTAGTATCGGAATGATCTGATTATTTCCGTAAGTTGGTATAGACTGCAGAAATAAATTTCCGCTTTCCGGGTCATAGGATGAAATGTTGCCGGCTGTAACAATATAGAAGTTACCGGCTGCAATCAAATTTACCAGGATAATGCCAGCCAGTACTGTCCAGGTGCGAAGCCGAGCAAAGAGTTCGTATTTTCGGATATATCCTCCCAGAGAATAAAGAAAAATTCCGGTGAATACAATTTCCAATGTGGCACACAGATTCGACATCAGTCTTGCACTCCAGGAAAACTCTATCAGTCCAAAGACTGCTATGACAAACATCGCATAATACTTCTGTTCCAAACCATCCAGAAAACGGTTCAGAAAGACCTTCGCAATCACAACGATAATAAAATAATAGCCCACATACCAGCTTAACCAGTTAAATGCACTGAACTGAACAAATTTCAACGTATATTCTGTTACATTCAAATAGGCATAAATGGAGACTAAGCCCAAACTCACTGCTGCAAATCCCAGCTGCCGCAAGAGATTTTGGGAAATTTTTGTCAGGTCTATATTTTTCTTCTGGGACATAAAATAGCCCGTAATTAACATGAAAATGGCATTTCCGGCTTGTCCCATCGGGGCAATCCACTCCAATATATAAAGCTGACTGAAAATCTCCGGCTGACAAAACCAGCCATTTTGAAGATCATTGATAGAGTTGGTGTCTGTCAGCTGTGGATTTATGCTGTACAAGAACATGTGATAAGCGATAATCATTAGCATAGCAAGAATTCTAAGCAATTCCATATTCGAGCTTCTTTTCTTCATAACTCCCCCTGTTTTTTTCCCAGAAAGTGTACTTTTTTGTAACAGGATTTCAGGCAAAACTGGAGAATTTTTTGTTGGTTAACCGGAGAATTTATGATAAAATAAGTCCATATTTCAAAATTTTAGAGGTTACAAAAAAGTACACTTTTTTGTAATATTCAGGATTTGATGCAATCCTTTCCGGTTTTGCCGGCATGTGTACTTTTTGCGTCCTCCGCTCTTTCGGTCTTTCCCTACATATTCCGAAATATTTTCGCCATTCCCTCTGAACTTCCGCAACCTTTTCTCGCGTTTCCTTCCAAAATATGATAAAATTAAAAAGATTCGCGGCTGCCGGGAAATGCAGCCGCGAACTTGTCTAAATTCATGTGAGGAGAGATCTTTTATGCTGCAAACCATCGATCGCATCAACAGCGCTGTCAACAGCTTTGTCTGGGGCATCCCGGCCATGGTCTGTATCATCGGCGTCGGTCTGTATCTGACCATTCGAACCCATTGTATCCAGTTTCGCAAATTCGGCTATACCTTCAAGGTGACCTTGGGAAAGCTGTTTCATAAGAAGGGCGCGGCGGAGGGTGCCGTGACCCCCTTCCAGGCTGTATGTACGGCTCTGGCCTCGACGGTGGGCACCGGCAATATCGCAGGTGTCGCAGGAGCCATCGCTCTGGGCGGCCCGGGTGCGGTCTTCTGGATGTGGTGCTCCGCCCTTCTCGGCATGTGTACCAAGTTTTCCGAGGTAACCCTCGCCGTCCATTTTCGCGAAAAGAATGCGAAGGGCGATTGGGTCGGCGGACCGATGTACTATATCAAAAACGGCCTCGGTCCGAAATTCAAATGGCTGGCCTGCATCTATGCTGCCTTAGGTGTACTGACGGTCTTCGGTACCGGCAATGCGACCCAGGTCAATACCATCACGACGGCCATCGACACAGCGGTTCTCAGCTATGTCTCGGCATCTGATTCCTTTATACAGACGATGAATCTCGTCATCGGCATCCTGATTGCCGTCATCGTTGCCCTGATTTTGCTGGGCGGCATCAAGCGCATCGGCCAGGTGACGGAAAAGCTGGTGCCCTTTATGGCCCTCTTCTATATCCTTCTGGCCTTCGGTGTCATCATCCTGAATATCCGGAATGTGCCGGCTGTCTTTGCTTCGATTTTTCAGGGCGCCTTTACTCCGTCGGCTGTGACCGGAGGCGCGGTAGGAACCCTGTTCCTCAGCATGAAGAACGGTGTTTCCCGCGGTATTTTCTCCAATGAAGCCGGCCTCGGCACCGGTTCCATTGCCCATGCCGCAGCGGATACCAGCGTCGCCGTCAACCAGGGATATTTCGGTATCTTCGAGGTCTTTGCCGATACCATCATTATCTGCACGATGACTGCCCTGGTCATTCTCTGCAGCGGTGTGCCGGTGAATTTCGGTGCGGCCGCAGGTGCGGAGCTGACTATCAGCGGCTTTACCGCCACCTACGGCAGCTGGGTTTCGATCTTTACCGCTGTCGCCCTGATCTGCTTTGCTCTGTCTACTACCATCGGCTGGGGACTCTACGGCACCCGCTGCATCGAGTTTCTCTTTGGCTCCAAGGTCAATAAGCCCTTTATGCTCGTCTACTCTGCGGTAGCCATTCTCGGGGCTACCGTGGATCTGGGACTCCTCTGGGGTATCGCAGATACCTTCAACGGCCTGATGTCGATTCCGAACCTGATCGCTCTGTTTTTGCTGGGCGGAACCATGGTGAAGCTGACCAGACATCCGGACAATATTTAAGGAAATGCTGATTTAATCAGCATTTCCTTAATCACAGGCTGCGGCTTCCTTGGCCTTCTCGTAGACCTCTCTGTAGCTTAGCCCTGTCCCTCGCGCGATTTGCTTCACGTCTTCGTATTCCGGATAGCATTTCTCCGTGCCGTCCGGAAGGCGGCAGGCCTTGATCGAAATCGTTCCGCCCGGGACTGAAACCTCAAAGAAACGCCTGGGCAGCGCACTTCTCTCCACCCGATAACGGCGCACACCGATCGTGGTCGTCTCGCGGAAGAGAATTTCGTCCATGGCGCGGATCTGCTCTTCCTTGCAGAGAATCGACAGCTTGTAGGCCGGGCGGTTTTTCTTCATGAAAATCGGCGTAAACCAGGCATCTCTGGCTCCGGCTTCCAAAAGAAGCTGCAGCGTATAACCCAGGATTTCTCCTGCACAGTCATCCACGTTGCTTTCCAGAATCCAGAGGTCTCCGGCCGACATTTCTTCGATCAGCATGGCGCGAAGCGTCTTTTCCTCTGACTCGCCGTCTTCTCGGTTTACATAACTTCTCCCTATGCCGACCTTTTTTACGATAAACCGCTCCGGGCATTCGCCCTTCGAACGGGCAGCAAAGGAAAGGCCGACGCTGTCTGTCGGCCCCTGATCTGTCCAAACAGCGGAGGCTGTAATTTTCTCCACCTGAAGCTTGGAAAGCACCTCGTCAATCTGCGCTGAAAGCTCTCCAGGCTCTGTTTTCTCGTCTTTTCTTTCTGTTTTCTTCTGTCCTGCCAGCTCCTGCAGGGCTTCCAGCACCATTCCACCGGTAATTCCCTCGTAGCATTCCAGATATAAGACATTTTTCCCCATATCGTTTCCCTAGATCTATCTTTTGCTCTAAACGTGAACAGCTCCGACTTATAAAAGTCGGAGCTTCCTGCTTAAACCAGCTTCTCTGTATATACCTTGATCTTCGGCTCTGTGCCGGAGGGGCGAATCACTGCTTCGCTGCCGTCCTCCATCCACATCTGAAGTACATTCGACGCCGGCAGGCCGTCGATGCCGTCCTTGTAATCCTTGAATTTCTTTACCTTGGAGCCGCCGAATTTCATACCCTCCGGGCTTTGCAGTCCCTCGCGGATCTCTGCCATACGGCGGTCTGCCTCCGCTCCGTTAAATTCGTAGGTCTTCAGCGTCGTCTCATAATGTCCGTACTGGGCATACAGATCCTCCAGGGCATCCCAGAGGGTCTTTCCCTCTGCCTTGTAGGTATCAGCCATCTCGCAGAGCAGCATCGCTGCACCTACGGCATCCTTGTCGCGCACGTAGCTGCCGATCAGATAGCCGCAACTCTCCTCGAAGCCGAAGACATAGCGTTCTTCCTGTCCGGCCTTTTCCAGTTTGCCGATCTGTTCACCGATCCATTTAAAACCGGTCAGGGTCTGAATGACTTCCACGCCATAGGCTTCCGCAATACGGTCAACCATCGAGGTGCTTACGATGGTACGGACGGTTACCGGATGCTCCGGCAGAGTTCCTGCTGCCTTCCTGCAGCGCAGAATGTACTCCAGCAGAAGAATGCCTACTTCATTGCCGTTCAGGCGCTCGTATTTGTCACCCTTCTTCGCCACCACGCCCAGTCGATCGCTGTCCGGATCCGTGGCAATCAGAAGATCCGCGTCGGTCTTCTCGCACCAGGCAAGTCCCAGCTTCAGTGCGTCCGGAGACTCCGGGTTCGGATAAGGACAGGTTGGAAAATCGCCGTTTGGCTTTGCCTGCTCCGTGACAATCTGGAGTTCCTTGATTCCGATATATTTCAAAATGCTGCTGACCGGGATCAGGCCTGCACCGTAGAGTGGTGTATAGACCACCTTCAGCCCGCTGGTCAGCTCCTTCTTCGTCCGCTTGCGGATAATAGCTGTCAGGAAGGCCTTCAGAGTCTTCTCGTCAATCAGGACGATCTGTCCGTCCTCCACGTACTCCTCGAAGGTCTTGCCGCCCTTAGCGTCCTTCTGATCCGCCTTTAGAATATGCTGCTGGATCCGGTCTGCCGCTTCGCTTGTCACCTGGCAGCCGTCGGAGCCATAGACCTTGTAGCCATTGTATTCCCGGGGGTTATGACTGGCTGTCACCACGATACCCACCGTCGTCTTCAGATGGCGCACGGCAAAGGACAGGGTCGGGGTCGGCATCAGCTTCGGATAGATATAGGCTTTTATACCCTGCATCGCCAGTACCCGGGCTGCCTCCCTTGCAAATTCTTCCGAATGATTCCGACTGTCATAGGCCAGTGCCGCGCTGGGGGTATCGCTTTCTTCCTTCGCATAGGCCGCCACACCCAGGGTTGCCTCCTCTATGGTCTCCAGATTCATATGATCCGGTCCCGGTCCCATCGTCGCACGCAGTCCGCCTGTTCCAAATTTCAGATTCATATTCCGTACCTCACTTTCACTCCGCGGTTGAGCGGAGAAGCTGTAATGTTCCGCTGATTTCGTAGGCTCCCGTCTCCCTCGGAAGATAGATGCTGTCTCCGCTCTTCAGGGACAGCTCTCCGAAGGAGCCTCTGAGGATACCATCTCCCTCCAGAATCAGGAGGGACTCAAAGCCCTCGGCGGTATCGCCGCACATGCTTTCGCTTATCTCGTATAATTGTACCACAAAATACGGACATTGCACCAGTAAAGTTCTTGAATATCCATTTTTTCGGTTCCGCGGTCCCATGGGTCTGTGGCCTGCCAGGGGCGGCATGAAGCCAGCCACCAATGCAGCCTTTTCGATATGAAGGGGCCGCTTCTCATGGTTCGCATTTTCCCGGTTGTAGTCGTAGACACGATAGGTGACGTCGGAGCTTTGCTGAATCTCGGCTACCGTGATACCGGCGCCAATGGCATGGAGGAGCCCCGCCGGGATATAGAAGACATCGCCCTTTTTGACGGGCATTTTCCGGCAGACCTCCAGGATCGTCTGGTTCTGAATCCTTTTTCGAAATTCGTCCTCGGTGATCTGATGCTTTAAGCCATAATAGAGATAGGCGCCCGGCTCGCAGTCCAGGACATACCACATCTCCGTCTTTCCGCTTTTTTGCTCCTTTTCCTCGGCAAAGGCATCACCCGGGTGCACCTGCACTGACAGGGCCTCCCGGGCTTTGATGATTTTGATAAGCAGGGGAACTTCCTCCAGACCCTCATGGAGCCAGGAAAGCATCCAGTCCTCGGTGCCCCAGATATATTCTTTTCGAATGGGTGTCAATTTCTGCGGCTGTGAAGGCTTCATGCTGCGTCGCTCCTTTCCCTGGTTTCCTTATCTCTGGGCGAAGTCTCCGGTCTCGTAATGCTCGCAGAACCACTCGTAGGTCTCGCGAAGGCCGGTCTCCAGATCGATCTTCGGCTCCCAGCCCGTCGCCCGGATACGGCTGATATCCGTCAGCTTTCTCGGCGTGCCGTCCGGCTTCGTCGGATCCAGGACAATCTCGCCCTCATAGCCGGTGACCTTTTTTACCAGCTCCGCCAACTCCCGGATCGTCACCTCCTGACCGTAGCCCACGTTGAAGAAGTCATCGCCGTCATAATGATCCATCAGATACAGGCAGGCATCTGCCAGATCATCGACATTCAAGAACTCCCGCAGGGGTTTTCCGGTGCCCCAGACAGTGACCGTCGGCGCACCGTTCTTTTTTGCCTCATGGAACTTTCGGAGCAGGGCCGGCAGGACGTGCGAGTTTTCGAGGGCAAAGTTGTCGTTGATGCCGTAGAGGTTGCAGGGCATGACACTGATATAATGCGTACCGTACTGCCGATTGTAGAAGGCGCACATCTTCAGGCCCGCGATTTTTGCCAGGGCATAAGCCTCGTTTGTCTTCTCCAGGTAGCCGCTCAGGAGATATTCCTCCTTGATGGGCTGGGGGCAGTCCCTCGGATAGATGCAGGAACTTCCCAGGAATAAAAGCTTCTGTACCTGATTTTTGTAGGCTGCATCGATGACGTTGGTCTCGATCTGCAGATTTTTCATGATGAAATCCGCCGGATAGGTATCATTGGCATGAATGCCGCCTACCTTTGCCGCAGCCAGGATGACATAATCCGGCTTTTCCTCTGCAAAGAAGGCCTCTACGTCGGCCTGTCTCGTCAGGTCCAGCTCGGCATGGGTTCTCGTTACGATATTTTGAAAGCCTGCTTTTTCCAGGCAGCGAACCAGGCCGCTGCCCACCAGGCCACGGTGGCCTGCCACATAGATTTTTTTACCACGGTCGAGGGGCTCTGCTGCCCGCGTATTCTTTTCTTCTGACATCATTTTCCCTGCTTTCTTTTTATTTGAGTACGCCCGCTGTGGCGGACTTCTTCACCAGCTCCAAATCATGCTCCGTCATAATTTTTACCAGTTCCTCAAAGGAGGTCTTTCGCGGGTTCCAGCCAAGAGTCTCTCTGGCCTTCGTCGGATCGCCCAACAGCAGATCTACCTCCGCGGGCCGGAAGAACTCCGGTGATACCTCCACAAGCACACGGCCGGTCGCTGCATCGATGCCCTTTTCGTTTACCCCTTCGCCTTCCCAGCGAAGCTTAACTCCCGCATAAGCAAAGGTGGCCTCGGTAAACTCCCGAACGGTTCTGGTCTCGCCGGTGGCAATGACGAAGTCCTCCGGTGTATCATGCTGCAGGATCATCCACATACACTCCACATAATCCTTCGCATAACCCCAGTCACGCTTTGCATTCAGATTCCCTAAGTACAGCTTCTCCTGGCGTCCTGCCAGAATATTGGCGACAGCAAGGGTAATCTTTCTCGTAACGAAGGTCTCGCCCCGGCGCTCGGATTCGTGATTGAAAAGGATGCCGTTTACCGCAAACATCCCGTAGGCCTCCCGATAATGCTTCGTGATCCAGTAGCCGTACATCTTTGCCACGGCATAAGGAGAACGGGGGTGAAAGGGTGTCGTCTCCCGCTGGGGAATCTCCTCCACCTTTCCGAAAAGCTCCGAGGTGGATGCCTGGTAGATCCGGGTCTTTTTCGTAAGACCTGCGATCCGGACTGCCTCCAGGATACGAAGGACGCCGATCCCGTCGGCATTTGCGGTATATTCCGGCTCCTGGAAGGATACGGCCACATGGGACTGAGCTGCCAGGTTGTAGATCTCATCTGGCTTGATTTCCAGCATCAGACGCACCAGATTCATCGAATCCGTCATATCACCATAGACCAGATGGAGGCCGTCCCCCTTTGCTTCTCTCTCCTTTAACAGATGCTCGATCCGCTCTGCGGTATTGGTCGAACCGCGGCGAAATAATCCGTATACCTCATATCCCTTCTCCAGCAAAAGCTCTGCAAGATAGGAGCCGTCCTGGCCGGTAATTCCTGTAATGAACGCTGTCTTTTTCATCTTCGCTCTCCTTTCAATTTCCTGCTTATAAGCAAGGCCTGATAAGATATCCACGAATTGCTTCGCTGCAAGGCAGCTCCCGCAATTCTAAAACATTCGGAATCCGCTGATATCATAAAATGTGACTGAGCTCAATCTCGTCCCAGTGAAATGTGATGCGGTTGATATCCTCATTGCCGCTGCTGGTTCCCACATGAATCTCGATATATTCGAAATCGTGGAAGGCCTTGACGGCATGTCTCTGATTTTTACGGATGCAGACGGCCTTTCCCTGACTCAAGGGGATCTTCGTGCCCTCCAGAATCAGCTCCCCGGTTCCGCGAAGAACCGTCCAGATCTCGTCCCGATGCTCATGATAGTGATAGCTGGAGGTCATGCCGTCGTAAATACAGATCTTTCGGGTCAGGGTCGTCTGTCCCTGGCTCTCGGTATCGTCGAGGGTTTCCAGGGTGCCCCATCGGCGCTCCTCAAACATCGGCTTCGAATCAAAGCCTGAGGCAATGGCCTTCACATTCGCCGTCTCGCTCTTGTCTGCCACGAGGATGCCGTCCTGGGCTGCGACGACTACCAGATCCCTTGTTCCCATGACCGCCACCGGCATCTTCAATTCATTGATTACCTGGGTATTCTCGCAGGTCTCATTCATGACCACATTTCCGATGGTATCGGTACTCATCTGGTCCGCGAGGGCATCCCAGGTTCCCAGATCTTTCCAGTATCCATCAAATTCCACAGCCGCCAGATGCTTTGCCTTTTCCAGGACCTCATAATCAAAGCTGATCTTCGGAAGGCTGTCGTAGGCCTTACAAAGGGAGTCGTAGTCCTCCGGGACGCCGTAGTTTCCGGTTCGATCCAGGATATCTCCGATCTTGACACAGAAGACGCCGCAATTCCAAAGCGCGCCCTCCTTCAGCAGCTGCTCTGCCTTCTCCTCATCCGGCTTTTCCGCGAAGCCCCGGACCTCCATCCAGCCTTCCTTTTTTTCTCCCGGAAGGATATAGCCATACTTCGTCGCCGGATAGCTCGGAGCCGCGCCCATCAGGCCCACCTCGGCGCCGGATGCCCGCATGACCTCCTCCAGGCTCTTTACCGTCTCAAAATAACGGCCCTCGGTATAAGGATCCACCGGCATAATCGCCGCATAATCCTCGCGACTCGCGCCGTTTTTTACCAGCCAGGCACAGGAGAGCAGCACGGCTGCAAAGGTATCTCGCCGTCCCGGCTCCACCGCGATACGGGCTCCGCTGACCTGACTCTTGATAAGCTCCACCTGCTCCGCCGCTGCTGTAATCACAGCCTGCTCCGCGATTCCGGCACATTCCAGCTGCTCCCAGACTCTCTGGAGCATCGAACAGCGGTCCATGGAATTATTCTCTTTATTGACGACCTTCAGATATTGCTTTGGCCGCGCGTCATTCGACAGGGGCCAGAGCCGTTTTCCGGATCCTCCGGACAGCAATACGTAGTACATCAAGCTTCTCCTTGTAAATATGTATTATATTGTTGTGTATATTTTTCTTTTGTCCTTGCTTTTGCAAGTATATACTTGTATATTGAAATTAACAAGGGAAGATATTGCCGCAAACAGGTATTATATTGCTCTGTCCTATTTTTGTCCTTTGGAGGTTTTTTCATGAAAAATTATTTTGATAAATTCCCGGACTCCTATCTTGAGAGCTCGAAGCGCCGGATCCAGACCCCCAGTGCCTTTGCCCGCTCTGCTTTTTTCTATGTACAGGAGACCGGTTATCTGAAGCTTCGGGAGAGTCACGTAGCCAGCCGTAAGAATCTGGAGTCCTTTCTGATCGTTCTGGTGCTCTCCGGCAGCGGCGTCCTGATGTATGATGGGCGGATCTATGAGCTGCAGAAGGGCTCCTGTTTTTTCATCGATTGTATGGTTCCCTACTATCATCAGAGCAGCGCGGAGGATCCCTGGGAGCTGATCTGGGTGCATTTCAACGGCTCCTCCTCCCGGGAGTACTATCAGTATTTTCAGACCAACAGTGACCCGGCCTTCCTTCCTGCAGATTTTGCCGCCCTGCAGCAGAAGCTGGAGGGGCTGCTGGATCTGAATGAAGAGTCGGATTTTCAAACGGAGATCAATTCTGCCCGCCTCATCGTGGACATTCTCTCTCTTCTTCTTTTGGATATCACGGAATCGAAGGAAGAAAAATACCCCGGTCGTCTGACGATGACCGAGGTACGAAAATATCTGGATGCTCATTATACCGAAAAATTTTCTCTTGATGAGCTTTCTGACCGTTTTTTCTTGAGCAAATACCATCTTTCCCGAGAATTTCACCGGTACTATGGCACGACCTTGAATCAATATGTGATCTCGAGGCGGCTGACCCAGGCGAAAAAGCTGCTGCGTTTCTCCGGCCTTTCTCTTGAGGAAATCGCCCGGCAGTGCGGCTTCTACGACGCCAGCTATCTGAACCGCCAATTTAAAAACTCCGAGGGGATCACCGCCTCGGAGTTTCGCCGGAAATGGAAAAACTAATCACTCAAACTTCCCACTTGGAACAGCGATATGAAAGTAGCCCGGGGTGTGTGCCCACAGCTGCATGACGCGGATATTCACTGGAATTGCGTAAATTTGTTATGTGCCGCTCCCGGCCTCTAAGTTTGTGTACATTCGCCAGATGCACGCTGCCGCCCGGGTGTCCGTTGGTGGCGCACACTCTAGGATTCCTTAGCCTAGTGGGAGTAAATGCCGG
>CAVFGF010000054.1:0-14797 GCA_963621925.1 Alistipes onderdonkii
GACTGAAGTAGATGGCGCGTTTTGGAGCACCGGGCATAATAAACTTCGTTTGAGCCGGCATTTACTCCCACTAGGCTAAGGAATCCTAGAGTGTGCGCCACCAACGGACACCCGAGCGGCAGTGTGCATCTGGCGAATGTACACAAACTTAGAGGCCGGGAGCGGCACCTAACAAATTTACGCAATTCCAGTGAATATCCGCGTCATGCAGCTGCGGGCGCCCACCCCGGGCTACTTCCATACCACTGTTCCATGTGGGAAGTTTGAGTTATAGGTGTCTAACTCCAGGGATCCGCCGAACGGGGTGTCCGGATATCCGTCAGAAGATACTGCTCCCAGAGGAACCATCTTCCGTCCCCTTTTCTTCGAAGCTTGATGGGCCTGGGGCTGTCCGCGCCGCCGCAGGGGATAAAGAGCTTGCAATAGCCTTCTTCCACATAGGAAACGTGATTGCTCTCGATAACCAGCTGATAGGGCTTCGACGGTGTATAATCATTGTCCGGCTTTGCTCCCGTGAAATAGGAAAAGGGCAGATAGGTCTTGCCGCCCCGGAAGCGGTCATTTAAAAAGGAAATCTCCTGCCCGTTCAAGGGTCTCGGACCCCGCAGCCAGTTCAGCATCTCCAGGCCGATCGCTTTATCTGCCCCATAAGCGCAGAGGGCACATACACTTAAGGCTGCCGTCTTAAAAGGAGTATCCAGCGAAGCCTCCGGCAGCGCCTGCAGCTCGGCCAGACTCTCCGGCAGTGCCTGAAACGTAAAGCTTTCCTTTTGATTTCCTATAGCAGTGACTGCTCCCACTGCCGCCTCCTTCGCTGTTTGTTTCATTTTGTCAAAAATTCCCATTTTCTTACCTCTTAGCTTTCGTTGTGATTCAGCCCCCCAAACCTATGGTTACACAGTTTGTTCCGTGCTGCACACTTCCATGATTTTACCCTTCCGGAAGCCACATCGTGATGGCCTCGGTATTTTGCGACATAAACGGGAGACAGATACGGCTGGAGCCCATACCGATCACCATCCGCCCTCCGTCCCGGGAGAGCAGCACCGGATAGGTCTCCACGATATACATCGGGCCATCCGTCGTTTCATAGCTTTTTCCTCCCACGCGGGAAAGACTGAGGGTCAGATAGCTGGGCCAGTCCTCCCGGGTCGTCAGGTTCCAATAACCGCTCCATTGCTCCTCGTAGTCCCGTTCTCCTTCATAGTTCCAGTCGATATCCACCCGGCCGCTGGAGCCGTCTGTCGGATAAAACTGCATCATGAAGAAGGCATCTCGATCACTCTCCCAGGCGGTCGACCAGATATGCCATACCCGGCCGTATTCCTCTGTACCGGCGATCGAAAGCTCCGTCGGCCCAAGCCACCCGTCCATCAGCCAATCAGACAGCTGTGCATCGACACCGGGGATATCGAAGCTCAAATCCATGCTGCAGATCTCCATGCCTTCCCGGTAGCAGGGCACCAGAAAGCCCTCCTCACTAAAGCAGGGATACCAGGTATAGGTCTCACCGGTATCATCCGTCAACAGAACCTCCGTATCCGGGAAAAAGCTGTCCCCGTCGAGATTCGCAAACAACAGCACCGGCTCTCCGCTCTCGGAGCGATAAATGACCTCCCCGCCATCAAAGCTTCCGGTCACTCGGTCGTAATTGAAACGATTGACGGCAAGGGTAGCATTTGGATCCCGGGGAATGATGGCATAGAGATGGCCGGCACTGCCGACGATCTGATTTGAATCCATCGCTTCGATAAATGGATAGGCCTTCAAAAATTCTGCATTATTTTTCTCCATCCATGCGGGGAATCCGGTCTCGAAGCCCTCCTCAAAGAGACCGCCGACATAGCCGAGATACGCTATTCCCACGACTGCATCGGCACCGACCAGTGTCTCCCGCAGGCTCTGAAGCGATGCCTTGCTTTCCTTGGAGGTAGTCTTTTCCTTGGTATTTTGCGTCTCCTGCTTTTCTGTCTCCGGCGTTACGCCCTTTCCAAAGCCGGAAAGGGAGGTCTTCTGCCCGCCGGAGGAAGCAGCAGCTTCCATCTCTGCCGCTGCCGGATCCGTCTTTTCCTTACAGGCAGCTGCGGGCAGCAGAAGGAGCCCGCAGAGCACCATGGCAAATAATTTTTTTCCATTTTTTCCCTTCATCGCTGCCCTCCTGTTTTAAAACTTTCCGCTTCGTCCGGAGCCTCCGCCGCCGGATTCGCTGCTGCTTCCGCCGGAGCTTCTCTTCTCGATTTTGCGCCGCGTCTGGGTTCGATGGGTAAAGGTATCCGTCTTTTCTGTCAGGTTCAGCGCACCTGAGACATAGGTATCTGCCGTCGTCTTCTCTGCCACATCATTCATCTTCGCCCACAAAAGCCCCAGTACGATCAACGCCACCAGAAGCGATCCGCCGATGGCTATCAGAACCGGCACCACCGGGCTTTTCCGCACCGGTCTGCCCTCAGCTGCCCTTTCCAGATAATTCGCGCAGGTCGTGATATAGTCATCGAAGCCGCCGCTCCAGTCATCGTCGGCAAAATTGTCCAGGAAGACGCCCTCCAGCTGCTCCTGTCCGTAGCTGTTGAAGGCATATTCACACTGATCGCCGTAGCAGAACATCGCCCAGTCCCGGTCATCCATGCTGAGAAGCAGCATGATGCCGTTTCGGTCTGCGCCCTCGCCCATCGTATAATCATGATAAATCGTATAGGTGGCCTCGTAGACACCCTCGGAATTGATATCCCGGTAGTCATCCACCGTTACCATATAGACGCCGACACCGTATTTCTTCGAAATATTCTCCGCCATCATTTCCAGCCTGGTATCCTCTAAGTCCGTCAGAAGATCCGCCGCGTCTGTCACATAGTAAAGCTGTGCTTCCGTCGTCTCCGCGGCTGCTGCATGGAGGGAAAGGCCAAACAGGAGTGCCAGCATGAAACAAAAGCTATAAAGTTTTTTCTTCATATCCACCCCTCCTTACCGTGCCAGCCACAGAACAATCGAGACACTGATGGCGATGAGCGGCGCTGCTACAGCCGCATAGAGCCCCAGCGCCCTTCCGGTGCTGACCGGAAGCTTTCCCACCAGCTTTCCGGTCTGTCCGTTCATGGCGAACAGGAAATCCTTTCCCTGCCATTTTGTATTCAGGATCCAGACCGGAAGCAATGCATAATGCACCTTGCCCCGCTCCAGGTTCACAGCGCTCTCTGTCTTGATACAGGCATCGTAGCCTACTACCGTATTTTTCAGCGCCTCCTCGAAGGAACCGGTATAGCGCTTGTCGGCCCGCTCACGGCTTTCCTCGGCGCTGACATCGTACTTATCTGCCAGAAAACCCGGCAGATAAGCCGTCGAAAAGGGCTTTATCTCTCCATAATCATAGGGCTCGATGGAATCCATATAGTCATCTGGCATCTTGCTTGAACCATCCACCGGCACCCGCTCAAAGGCGATGGATCCAGAGCGTCGTATATCAAAATGATCGGTGTCAGTGACCTCATAATCCCCGGAGCGATAGGTCTCGGACCTGGTCGCCTGGAAGGTAACTGTGCCGTTGGCTCCTCCGTCGAACATCCAGAAGGGTACATAGATCCCCTTGACCTCCTCCAGGTGGTTGCCCTTCGTAAAGGTACCCGGCAGCAGCGGTTTATTCTTATAATGCTTTTTCAGTGCCGTTACCGCATCCTCCTTGCTGAGCTTAAAGGGAATGATAAAGTCCGGCTTCAGGCCTCCCGCAAACTGCCCCGGTACGACCGTGGGATTATCACAATAGGGACAGGCGGTCGCTGCCGTCGTCGCATCGCAGAGAAGCTCTGCACCGCAGGAAGGGCAGGAATAGGTCTTCATTCCCTCTGCGTCGCTGCCCCAGTCCTCACTCAGTCCCGACATATCCCAGGCGGATTCCTCCGTACCTGTCCCTGCTCCGAATTCTACACCTGCTGCCCTGCTTTCTGTCTCACCGGAAGTCTCCTCTGTCTGCCCGGCAGCCTCCAGCGCCTTTTTCTCCTTTTCGGCATAAAGCGCTTCGATCTCCTCCACGGAATAGCTCGAGCCGCAATATTCACATTCCAGCTGTCCGGTCGCTCCGGTAAAATGGAGCGGGCCGGTACAGGCCGGACATTGATAATTGGTTACCTGTGATGCCATCTTCCTGCCCCCTTCTGTTACTCTGCATCTATGTAGTAATAAGTCTCCTGATGTTCGACCGGCTTTTGCCCCTTCCCTTCCTTTATCTCTTCCTCTGTATAGTAGGAGGGCGTATCGCTGGTCCACTCCTCCCAGCCTGCGTCCAGCACGAGCATCTCTACCTTCCAGGCAAACTGCTTGGAATCCAGATAGCGCAAATGAAAAAAGCTTTCATTCTTCGTCGTTCCGATCTGCAGGCCGCTGATCTTAGCTGCAAAATCCGCCTTTACGATCAGGAGTCCATCCTGAAATTCATAGGTAAAATCGTCTCCCAGGTCGGAAAATTCCGCATCATAGCAACGTATCTCCATTCCGCTCTGGTCCTCACCGCTGTAATACACTTTCATCGTTCCCGGTGTATAAACGGTCTTTTTTATCTGAACGTCGGCGAGAAGAACGTCTGTCTCGGCATATCGATATACTGTCCGTTCCTTTAGTTGTCCGCAGGATGCCAGGACAAGCCCTCCCGCCAACAGATTCAGCTTAGCTAATTTTTTTATCTGCATTCCCATCACCTCGGAGTGCTGTCTCTCTTTCTACTCTCCGATCACATCTCTCGAATACGTGCAGGAAAAATACGTCTCATTCCCATCCATGATATAGAAGGTAATATACAGAAAGGAGCCCTCTCCGTTTTCCCATTTATAGGAATGCTTCTCGTCGGTCCAGGCACCGTCCTGCTCCTTCCAGGGAATGCCATCGCTGCCCATCATTTCGCTTACTTGCTGATAATCATGTGTATTCTGCCAATCCTTAAGTAAAGCATAGACCTGCTGCATCTCCTCCAGGGTCGCCTCTCCTGTCGCATTCGGATTCGACATGCCGTAACCGTCGTCTGCTGCCTTCGTAGAAGAAGTCTTTTCTATCGCAGAGCTCGTCTGAGCTGTATTCGCGCTGCCGGAGGATGTGGTATTGATGCTGTCGGGCATCGCTTCCCCAGCTTCTACGAGAGGCAGATACCAATCGGTATAATAATAAGGCCATGCGCTCTCCTCTACGTCATCCCAGAGGGTTCCCCAGGGTCGCAGGAAAAACTCGTACTTATATCCGTCATCCCCGTTCTCATACCAGCCATCGATATAGATCGTATGCTCTGTCGTCAGGAGACCCGGATCGATGATCCAGTCTGCATGCTCCAAATCGATATCTGTGAATACACCCTCCTCGGAATAGAGGGTTCCATACTCACCGGTGCCGTACTCACTTAGTGTCACATCCGTACTCACCATCGGTTCCCGGCGAGTATAATCCTCATCCCAGAGCTCCAGCGTTCCGCTATAGTCTGAACCGATGTCAATGGTTCCGCAGACATCCCACCACATGCCTTCCATGTCCTTGTAGTAGCCCGAGGTACTTGTCATCGTCCACCAGCCGTACCAGTCGCCGTTCCACCACTCCAGCAGCGGATCATCCTCCTCCTTGGTCGACAGGTTCAGCACATTCTTGCTCTTATTTGTATTGCTGCTTCCCGTTTCGGCACCGTCCCCGGCATTCTTTTTTCCGCAGGCGGTGAAGCCAAAAAGCATCACCGCCGCGAGAGTCAGAGATAATATCCTGTAGCTATTCTTTTTCATCAAATCCCTCCTCCCGTTTTATAGTAAAAAATTTCCAGTTTTGTGATTCTAGCCGTTCACAGCGCCGCCGCAGAATTCACAGCAGCCGCTGGCATCCGGTGTCGTCGTCGCTCCGCAGAAGGGGCAGGTCACTGCTGTCTTCGGTGCTGCCGCCGCAGCCGCATCCTCTCTGGCCTGTGCCCGTACCTGAAGCAGGGCATCCCGGATCTCCTGTCCCATTTCTTCATATTGCCTGTATTCGACGCTGGCCCGAACCTCGTCGGCATTGGAAACCGGAGTGCCGCCTCCCATACCGCCTCTCATGCCGCCCATCGGCGGTCTCATAGGCTTCTGACCCGGACGCAGCTCGCCCTGAGGCGGCCGTGCTCCGCCGGGACCCTCCAGCAGCGTCTCCGCATCATTGTCTACGGAAGAATTGTTCAGTCGGAACCGAATCACATTGAAATACGGATTGTTGACATTGATTTCAATATAGAAATCATAGGAATAAGCATAGCGCTTCGGGTTAAAGCTCTGCCGCTTCCCTTCCGCATCCTTATACTCGATCTCGTTTTTATTCTCCTCGATATCCAGCTTACAGCCCGTGACATCGGAGAAAGCCAGCACATCCGGATTCGCATCTGCCAGATTCCTGGCTGCCGTTACCATAAAGCAGCCGGCATCCTCGTCCAGCAAGACCTTCATATTTTCGCCCAGGGTACGGGTGGTATGGAAGGCAGCCACCTTCTCCTGATTTGCCTCCCGGTAGCTTAGCTGCTCACCAATCTCTGCCACGGTACTCTGTCTGCGATCGCTGAACCAGGGGGAAAGCTTTACGGCGCAGCTCTTACACAGATTGCCGTCCTCCAGTTTGCGATTTCCCAGAAGTCCGATCTCTCCGCCGCAGATCGAGCATTCCTTCTTCTCAAATATTTTTCCAAAGAGTCCCATCTTTGACTCTCCTTTCTCTTCTATTTACAAAGCCCTTATGCTTCATTCTTCATCTGGATAGCACCGTATGCATAGAGACCCGGCAGAATCAGATTCAGAACCAGGCTGGAAACGCTGAAGCTTCCGCCTGCTGCGACACCGATGATCATCGATACGACACTGAGTACTGCGATGATGATGCCCCATTTTACACAAGCGCCGGCCTTCTCCGGTGCCTTGCATGCGCCGAGGCCCTTGATGCCTGCGATGAGCTCAAATACCGATGCTACGATGACCAGGATGCAGCTGACATAGAGAAGTCCGGTTCCCTCTGCGCTTCCTGCCAGGGCTGCCAGAGCACTGACTCCCAGAATGCCGATGATGCCTGCGATGACAGCAATGATGCCGCCGATAATCATAAGAATCGAAGTAACCTTTAAGAATTTCTGACCTTTCATGTGTAATCCTCCTTTTTCATGTATATGTTCATTTCCTTGTTGCTGTTATCATCCCGCTTCTGCCTTAACCCTGGACGTCTCCGTCGTCAAAGGGGTCGCCGCACTCCGGACAGAATTTCGGCGGATGCGTCGGATCCTCCGGCTCCCAGCCACACTTGTCGCAGCGATACTGGGGAACTCCCGCCGGCTTCTTTGCCCCGCATTCGGAGCAGAACTTGCCCTTGTTTAGGGTACCGCAGCTGCACATCCAGCCATCGGCCTGGGGTGCCGGTGCCGGCCGTTTGGTGCCGCATTCCGGACAGAACTTTCCGGTAATACCGGTCTGTCCGCAGGAGCAGGTCCAGGTATCCGCTGCCGGAGCTGCCGGCTGCGGTTCCGGCTGAGATGCCGGTGCGGGCTGAGGCGTGGCCTGCGGTGCTGCCTGCTGCATAGGCTGCTGCATCGTCTGCTGAGGCTGCTGCGCCCCCATCTGATAGAGATTCTGCGCATTCATGCCGCCCATCTGTCCTGCCATATTCATGCCCATGAAGGCCATCGTCGGACCTGCGCTCTGGTTCGCGGCTGCGGACTGCATCGCGGAGGCCTGTGCGCCTACCAGGTGGGCTGCCGCCCGGGTCGGATCCATGAAGGCTGCATTTCGCTGCATCTCCTTCAGCATCGCCTCATCCTCGTCGCTGGCCTTCACTGAGGATACGCCGAAGGATACGATTTCCAGGCCTCGCAGGTTTCTCCATTTTCCGGAGAGCACCTCATTCAGGGCATCCGCCATCTCCATCGTATGGCCCGGCAGGGCGGAATAACGAATTCCCATATCGGAAATCTTCGCGAAGGCCGGCTGCAGGGCTGTCAAAAGCTCTGTTTTCAGCTGGCTGTCCAGCTTATCTCTCGTATATTCCTCCGAGACATTTCCGCAGACATTTGTATAGAAGAGAATCGGATCACTGATGCGATAGCTGTATTCTCCGAAGCAGCGGATCGCGATGTCGATATCGATGCCTGCCCGCTGATCCACGACACGGAAGGGAACCGGCGATGGCGTACCATACTTATTGCCGATGAGCTCCTTCGTATTAAAATAGTAGATTCTCTGATCCTTCGGTGCCTCGCCGCCGAAGGTAAAACGCTTGCCGATATTTTTGAAGGTGGCTGCGATATTTTCTCCCAGATTTCCCGAGAAGATGGACGGCTCCGTCGAGCTGTCGTAGGTAAATTCACCGGGCTCCGCACAGAGCTCCGTGACCTTTCCCTGATCGACGATGATCATACACTGGCCGTCGGCAATCGCGATGATCGAGCCATTGGAAATGATGTTGTCATTTCCCTTCGTGTTGCTGCTGCGTCCGGATACCCGATGCTGTCCCTTGACAGCCATGACGTTCTCCGGGATCGATTCACAGTAAAAATACTCCTTCCACTGGTCGGCCATGACGCCGCCCGCTGATCCAAGTGCTGCTTTGATAAGACCCACAATCTCCACTCCTTTGCATTTTTATTTTTCCTTTTTCCGGAAAATTCTTTTTCCGCACTGCGGACAATACTGGACATCATCCGAGAGAACCGTACCGCAGTCCGGGCAGACCGGATGCTGCTCCTTATATAAGGTAAGCAGGGTAATCTCCGGCAGCCTCTTTCCGCACCTTGGACAGGCTTTCGCACCGCCTGACACCAGGGTCTCGCAATTCGGACAAATCCTTGTCTGTTTCATGACATTCGGTCCAAAGCCGAATTTTGCCAGCTGATCAAATCTTGATCGCCTTTTTTGAAACTTACTTGTCATTCACCTCACCCTCGTAACACAATAGCTTTCCGCATACCGGACAGATTCTGGCGGGTACGGTGATCCGTGCCCCGCAGAATTTGCAATACTGCGGCTCCTCCTCGAAGGGAGCACAGAGCACACATTCCATCACCTCCGGATTGTAGGCCACATCGATGACCCAGCGTCCGCATTTATGGCATTGGTTGAAATGATGCTGCCCCTCCAGCCTCCAGGCCTGCTGCAATTCTTCCTCTGCCGTCTCCGCCCGGTATGCTTTCGTCCTGCATACCTGCGCTCCTGTCACATCGCAGTAGAACCGGAAGATATCCCCCTCCGCCGAGGGTTCTATCTTATAAGAAGCCGTCTTTTTCATTTCTGTCCCATGCTATCCCTCCTCTCTTTTTTTATGACAACTGTTTCACAGTACATTTCGTCCCCCCCTAATCTACATTTGTTCGTCATATAAGTACATCCGGCTTGATCGGGTGGGAGGAACTATGCTATACTGTTTCTATCCCCTTACAGTTGCTTGATACTGTAATTATAGAATTTACCGAAAAAAACACCCTACCCCATTTCGTCAAAAGGGTAGGAAAACCGAAAAAAATTTGCATTTTATCCGCCTTTTTTCACAAAAAGGGTAGGAAGAAGGGTAGTATCCACTGAAAAAGGAGATGTAACCATGAAAAAAGCTTTCGCACTTCTGTCGCTTCTGATACTCAGCCTTTCGGCACTTCTGACCGGCTGTTCCAAATCCAATTTAGATCCGAAGGATCCGGTTTCCCTGACCCTCTGGCATGTCTACGGCGAGCAGTCCGATTCCCCGATGAATCAGCTGATCGAGGATTTCAACGTCACCGTCGGTGCTGAAAAAGGGATCGTCGTCAATGTCACGATGATGTCCAGTACGGCTCAGATCGGAGAAAAGCTGCTGGCTGCCCAGAGAGGGGATGCAGGGCTTCCCGATATGCCGGATCTCTTCTTCTGCCATGTCAGCAATGCCCAGGAGCTGGGCTCTGACAACCTTCTGAACTGGAATGACTGGTTTACCGAGGATGAGCTTTCCTCCTATGTACCGGAATTTCTGGCAGACGGTACGGCGAACGAGAAGCTTCTGGTCTTCCCGGTCTCCAAATCCACCCATGTTCTCTGCATCAGCGGCACCCAATTTGAGCGTTTCTCGGAGGCCACGGGCATTACCTATGACAGTCTCTCTACCTGGGATGGGTTCTTTGCCGCAGCCAAAGCCTACTACGAATGGTCCGGCGGCAAGCCCTTCTGCGCCCTGGATTATCCGATTCGCGCCATCGAGCTGAATGCCATGGAAAAGGGCGGAACGGATTTCTATACCGAGGACGGCTGGTATGATTTTGGCAATGAGGCTCTGAAGGCTTCCTATCTCGAGTTTGCCGAGGCCATTGCCGCGGGACATATCCTTGTTTCCGACCTCTATTCGAATACCCAGGTTATGACCGGCGAGGTCATCGCAGGCCTTGGTTCCTCCGCTTCGATTCTTTACTACAACGATACTGTAACCTACCCGGATAACACCTCCGAGCCCATGGATCTTCAGGTGCTCCCGATGCCGAAGGCGGAAGGCTCCGAGCTTCTGGTCACCCAGGCCGGCGTCGGACTTACGGCTTATAAGACGACGGAGCAAAAGGCAGAGGCAGCAGCTGTCTTTGCAAAATGGCTGACGGAAAGTGACCGAAACCTCGAGTTCTGTGTGAAAACCGGCTATATGCCTGTCACCGATGAGGCTTTCTCCCGGATCGAGAGCTATCGCTTTGATACCGAGGCCTACCAGAACCTCTATACGACGCTCAATACGGTAAATCAGACGGCCACGGCAGTACCGGAGCCCTCTTTTACCGGCTATTACGGTAAGGTAGGTACCCTCTATGACGAGCTCCGTGAGGCTCAGTCAACGATGCCGGCACGCTGTCAAAACGGAGAAAACGCATCGGAGCTGGCCGAAGAGCTGTGGACCCTCTTTCAAGGCATTCAATAAAGGCGAAGCATGATAAAATTACCTGCGTTACCTCATCAAAAATCGACCCTGATGCGCAAGCTCTTCCGGTATATGTTCGTCTTTGCCCTGGTGTTGCTGACCTTGCTTTTTATCGGCATGTTTCTCATCGGAGGCTTTACCGGAACAAAAAGCCGGATTTCCGATACCCTGCATTTCCAGAGCGAGGTCTTTGAACAGCAGGTTCGCAACCACTATGACGGTCTTGCGGTCCTTAGCATCCAGCTCTCGGAGGACTCTGCGAAGCTTATCGAGAACTACCTGACGGCAAAAAAAATGGACTTCTCGGAGCTAAACGGATCCGAGGAGTCTATCCATGCCCTTCAGGAGCTCCTCATCGACTCTTTGATTCGCAAGCTCTGGGAAGCCGACTGTACCGGCGCTTTTCTGATGCTGGAGGCGCAGGTCAACCCCGAGAACGGAGACGCTTCCTCCAAGAGCGGTCTCTATCTGCAGCGTAATTCCATCGATGAAAATGACAGCCGCATCCTGCTCTATCGCGGTCTCTCCGATATCGGAAAGGCAAAGAATTGTATGCCTCACCGGAAATGGCGGCTGGAATTCAGCACAGACTCCTTCCCAAACTACGAGGAGCTGAAGGCGGAGGCCGCCCTTCCTCTGCGCACCGCCTACCGTGTCACGGATGTCTCGGCGCTTCCCGGCACAGACCAGCATGTCATGCTGATGACCATCCCCATCTTCGGTTCGGATGGCAGCTTTTACGGCTTTTGCGGCTTCGAGATCAATGAAAGCTATTTCCGCTATCGCTTCTCCCAGCCCTCCGAGCTGAATCATGCCATCTTCTGTCTCGGACGAAGGAGCGAAAATACCCGGGATGCGGGGCAGCTTCTAAGTGCCGGCGTCATCGGAGTCGCTTACCGAAAGCCCACCGGCACCTTTACCTCTGGAAGCTTCGGCAGCGGTCTAAAGCGCTGGGAATCTGAGAGTGAGGAATACATAGGCCTTGCCACGGAGGTCGATCTGACTCCCGGAGACTGTGTCTCGACCGTCAGTGTCCTCCTGTCGAAGGAGGATTACAACCGCATCGCTGCCGGCGATACTTTGCGCATCATCCTTCTGATCCTCGTCTTTCTCTTTGCGGCGATCGGCTTCTCCCTTTTCTTCGTGCGCCGCTATCTGAAGCCCATCCAGGAGAGCATCCGCCAATGGAAGGCCGGACAATACGAAGCGGAGGAGACCGGCATCGATGAGATCGACGACCTCTTCGCCTTCTTCGCCCAGAAGCAGCATGAACGAAATGATCTGATTGCCTCCTATCACGAGAAACACAGCCTTCTCCAGGATAGTCTTGACAAACTGCAGGATGAGCATGACCGTACCAAGCGCGAGCTTGACCGCATCGCGGACGAGGCGCACCGGGGGCTGGACTCAGATTCTTACGAGCTCTTTACCGAACAGCTCACGAAGCTCACCAAGCGGGAGCACGAGGTCTTTAATTTGTATGTGGAGGGAAAATCCTCGAAGGAGATCATGGAAATCATGTGTATCAGCTCCAACGGGCTGAAATATCACAATAAGAATATCTATATGAAGCTCGGAGTTCCGTCTCGCAAGGAGCTTCTCCGCTATGCGGCGATTATGAAGCAAAAAGAGGGAGGCTGACCTCCCTCTTTCGTTTGTTTAATTCTCTTTTTCCTGCTCCAGCAGCCGAAAGGAAAAATTCAGATAAAAGATTTCATCCGGATCGTCCAGATCCGACTGCAGAATTTCTTTGATTTTCTCCAGCCTGTAAAGGAAGGTACTGCGGTGAATGAACAGCTCCTCCGCAGCCCTCGTGGCGCTTAGGTTTTCATCCAGATAAGCCTTCAGAGTCTTCATATACTCGGAATGATTTTCCTCATCCGCCTCCTTCAGCTTCAGCAGATTCTCATGGCAGATCATCGAGGCCGGAAGCCTTCTGGTCGCCTGCTCCATAATATAGGTCAGGACGACCTGATCGAAATGATGGATCCAGACATAGGGACGGTTCCGGCTTCCGACATCCAGAGCCATCCTCGCCTGGACAAATTGCTTCCGGAAATACATATGTCCCTTGACACATCTCGAATAGCCTGCCTTCAGGTAGCTGTCCCGGATAAAATAGGTCAGGATACTCCCTACCTCCTCTTCCTCTTTTTCCAGCAATGTCAGATTGAAGAAGGTCACGATCTCGCCGTCCAGAACAAAGCTGACGGACTGCGGGAACTTTCTTTTGATAAATCGACAGATGGCCTTGATCGACAGGTTTTTCTGATCAAGATAGGTCAGCTGCAGGAGAAGGCAGAGATATTGATGCTCCCGATTCCATCCGTGGATCGACAGTCTGCGGCTCATCTCCATATAATCTGCCGAACGATCCTTCAGCATCTTCTGAAAAATCTCCACCAGGGCATCTTCCCCCTCCAGGGCATCGCTGGACAGCAGCAAAAGCTCCAGATAGCCTGCCAGGACTTCGAAGAGACAGCGATCTCCCTCACGAAACTCCCGGTTCCACTCATGCATCACGAGCCTGCAGGCATTCTTGCCCTCCGGAAAGAGGTTCCGATTCATGCTTCTCAGGCCATTTAAAGAGGCCGGGAAGAGCATCACCTCCCTCGATTCCTGCATTTTCTGGTATTCTGCGCTCTGGATCAGCGTATTCATCGTTTCCATATCCATGCCGTCTGCATGAAACAGCTTATATTTTTCCGGGATCTTCTCCGTCCCTGCCTCTCCGAGAAGGGCAAAATCCAGACTCATCACCAGCAACGGATTCCCCAGAAATTCCGCAGATATCTTCAGGATTTCCTGTAAATTTCTTCCAGTCAATACTTCCTTCTGCAGCTTCCTCTCCCAGGCTTCGCAGCGGTCAAAGATTCTCTGGATGCGGTTCAGAGCGCGCTCCCCGGGGTGAACGCTCTCCCCCGCTGCCCCCTCTTCTATTACAAGAAACGGCACCGCTGCCCGGTCACTTCCGTTTCCGAATAGGATCCGGATCTTCCCCGTTTCTTCCTCTGCCGCCTCCAGCCGGATATGCTCAGGGCTCTCTTCTTCTCCTTCCAGATCGAAAAAAGGGCGAAGATATCCATCTTCCCCCGAGATTCCTTCTTTTTCTAAAACCTTATATTCCTTTTCAAGCTGCTCCAGGATATATGCCGATGAAAGCTTCATCCCTTCTCCTTCCTGCCTATGATAATACGAATTTTTTTGCCATTTCTGCTGCGTCGACACAGTTATCTGTATAGCCGTCCGCCCCCATCTCCTCCGCGAGCTCTTTCGATACTGCGCCGCCGCCGATCATAATTTTATAGCGATGTTTCGGATCATTTTTCCGAAGAGCCCGGACGACCTGCCTCATCTCCTGGAATGTCGTACTGAGCAGGGAGGAAATGCAGACGATGGATACCTCCGGATTCTCCCGCACTGCCCGCAAAAACTGCTTTTCCGATACATCGACGCCCAGGTCAATGACACGAAAGCCGGCTCCTCGAAACATCATTGCGACGAGATTCTTCCCCACATCGTGAAGATCGCCCTCGATGGTTCCCAGAATGATCGTCCCGCACTCCTTTTCGCTGTAGTTCGTCTTCATCTCCTTGACGACCTGAAAGCCCTTCTGGACGCTTCGGGCCGACGAAAGGATTCCAGGAATATCCGTCTCCTGGCTTTTGTATTTTTCGCCCACCTTACGCATGGCCGGCACCATTACCTCTTCCACGAGGATGACGGGATCGATATTCTCCTCCAGAGCCTTTCTTACCAGCTCTTCTGTCTCATTGGGGTGGCCCTGTTCGATGGCCAGTGTCAATTGCTCCAGCGTCGTCATATTTGTCCTCGAACCTTTCTGCGCATGTGATCTATGACATATGATATCCACGAATTGCTCCGCTGCAAAGCAGCTCCCGCAATTCTAAAACAT